>JBKEAD010000163.1:0-7668 GCA_047971915.1 Chthoniobacterales bacterium | reverse complement strand
GGATCAAACACAACTGGCTCGGTCGCAGAGCGGCTGGAACGACGGTGGTTCTCATTTGATCTAGACAGAAGCTATCTAGCGGCTTCGAGCTTTCGTTTTGCGGAGGGACTGAATTCAGATTTTGAGTTTGAGACCCTTTACAATGAGATTATGGATGGTTCGAGCATCCGAATTGGCACACGGGAGGGGTGTTGGTTTCTATTTTAGGAATGTCACGGAGTTGCCAAGCGGAATGGCCACAGTGATGAGCAAATACGTCTTCTTGAAAGTCCCAAAGGATACGCGGCAAAATAAGAATGCATGATCGGGTGCCCTAGTGAAGCTTAATCCATAATGTGCGCATGCTTGGAACGCCTTGTTTTTCCAGCCAGCGCTTGCAGAGGCTATGGGATGGCTGTGAATGCTCTCAGTGAATAAAAATTGAAGAGAAATATCATCTAAAAAAGAAGCTTTGGCCCATACATTTTTCGACGGAAGTTTTATACTTTTCTCCGTTCAGTGTGTATAAAAAGCGCGTGAAGATTTTTTTACTTCTTTCCTTGCTAACCACCCTCTCCGCTCAAGCTGCCAATGTCATCTTTGTGCATCCCGATGGTGCCGGAATTAGCCAGTGGCAAGCCACGCGGATGTTTCTCAAAGGGCCGGACGGTGAGCTAAACTGGGATCGCCTGCCGCATATCGGCATCTATCGCGGACACATGCTCGACTCGCTATCGGCGACCTCAAACGGCGGTGCCACGACGCATGCCTACGGGGTAAAAGTCTCCCGCAACGGCTTCGGCTCAAATAATTCTCCAGACCCACCGATTGCCGCCAGTGGAAAACCAGAGTCTCTCATGCAAGAGGCTCAACGTCGCGGCCTGCGCGTCGGGCTCATCAACTCCGGCAGCATCATCGAACCCGGCACAGCAGCATTTGTCGCGAGTGTCGAAAAGCGTAGTGAAAGTGAAGAGATCACACGACAAGTCATCGAATCAAATGTCGACATCATCATGAGTGGCGGTGAAGAATGGCTGCTGCCCGAGGGGGAAATCGGCAAGCACGGCGGCAAAGGCAAACGCAGCGATAAACGCAATCTCATCAATGAAGCCAAGGAGCGCGGCTATGCCGTCGTCTTTACAAAAGAAGAACTCGCCGCCGTGCCAAAAGATACGAAAAAACTTCTCGGAGTCTTTGCAAATGAGCACACCTTCAACGCTACCTCCGAATCCGAACTTCGTAAAAAAAATACCCCTCACTACAACCCCGAAGCTCCAACTCTAGCCGAAATGACCGCCAAAGCTCTCGAACTCTTTGGCTCCGACAAATTTTTCCTCGTCGTCGAAGAAGAAGGCAGCGACAACTTCGGCAACAACCTAAATGCCCGAGGTGTTTTTGAATCTCTAAGACGCACAGACGAGACCTACGGCCTAATTCTCAACTATATCGAAACTCACCCCGACACGCTTTTACTAACCGCTGCTGACAGCTCTGCCAGCGGTCTGGACGTCATCGGACTCCAGCCAAAAAATCTCACACACAGCCTCTTCGGAGCCCTAGGTAATGACTTCAGCGGAGCATCCTACGAAACTGACAATGGAAAACCTTTCAAAGCCGCCCCCGACCAATTTGGCCGAGAACTGCCTTTCGTCGTCGTCTGGGGGAGCCGTCACGACGCAGCCGGCGGCATTGTCGCCCGAGCAGCCGGAGCAGGTGCAGAAGCTGTAAAAGGCAGCATCGACAACACGCAAATCTACAGCATCATGCGCCGTGCCCTTTTTAATGACACAAGAAAAAAGGAACCATCGTGTTGCCTCAAAAGTAAATGATACTGAAAATGTCTAAGCAGAAGATGGCTTTGACTCATCGAGCGACGCCAAGGCAGCGGCACTTTCGTTTCCGAAACAACCGTCTCGAAAAAACACGTCGGGATTCTTTTGGATTCAAACATCTCCCACCCGCTGGTTTCGCCATATTTTTTAAAAATCATGCCCGAGATTCGAGAAGCTTTGCTCGAAGAGCATATTTCCTGCCGGATGTATCTCGGTTCAGCAGAACCAGCCTTTGACAAAGACGGCTCCCTAAGCTGCCACGAAGTCTTAGAAGATGCTCGACTAAACCGTCTCAAGGGACTCATCGCTTTTCACACCAAGCGTCATGACTCATGGGTTGCCGTCATGGAAAACAAAAGCATCCCTATTCTCGACACCAAACAGTGTTGGAATCTGGCCCTCTACGTTCATCGAGCAACGACAGCTATGCACGTAATGTCAGCAGCGCATCTGTCTTCAATGGCTCTGCGATGTCAATCGAATTTTGGTATCAGCCGCAAACAGACATTCTAACAGGCGCACCAACTGTTTCCTATTTCTTCGATAAAAAATATTCGACTAACAATGGTATCTCTCTGGCACTCAGCAATACCGGCGCACTTTATCTTCAAATGGGAAATGGCACCACGTCATCGAACCTTTTGGGTTCGACATTAACTTGGGATTCAGGGACGTGGTATAATATTGCCGTGACCTACGAAAATATCGCAGGCGATGGCGCGGGTGCAACCTATGGCTTCCATCTGGCGAACGTCGAAAAACCGAGCAAATTTTTCCGCAGGACATGACACCTGGCTGGGACCGATTTATTCCCGCAGCGTATCGACTCCGATCTATTACGAAATTTGCAGCGATTTAATCGAAGAGGTTATTTCGCTCATCCGCCCACGCTTTTTCCATCTCGGCATGGATGAGGAGAACTTCGACGAACAACAGTGGCAAAACATGATCGTCATTCGTCAAAATAAACTCTTCTGGCACGACCTCCTTTTCCTCTGCAACGAAGTAAAAAAAACACGGCTCCCGCCCCTGGATCTGGAGCGATACGATTTGGGAAAAGTGCTCGAAGACCTTCATCGAACGAATGCCGCGAGATATATTGCAAAGCTTCTGGTATTACGGAGAGGATTTCGAAAACGAGCCGCGCGGAAAGGCTTTCAAAGCACTGAACGACGCAGGCTTTGACCAGATCCCCACCTGCAGTTGTTTTTACTCAGAAAAAAATCCGCAGCTTTTGATAGAGCACTGCCACAAAGTCGTCTCACCACAACATCTGGTTGGATTTTTGCAGACGCCCTGGCGTCCGACGGTCCCGGAATATCACGACGTCCATTTGCAGGCCATCCAGCACTTTAATTCCTAAGGGTGCAGCTTACACCAAGCATCATGCGCCGCGCCCTTTTCGACGGGGGGGGAAAGCTCGGAAAAATAATTCACTGCACCAAAGCCGACTTTTCAGAGGGTTCTACAGCGTATCAGGTGACGGTTTTTTTTTGAGAATGTTGAACACTGTTGCTAGATGCTTGTTCGTCGGTGTTTGTTCTGAAATGTTCGCAAAAAATAGCTTCGAGCTTTTGCATGGTTGCTTGGGCTTCTTGGCGGTGGTGAGCTGCTTGGGGGGAAGGGTCGAGTGGTTCGGTGAAGAGCGTTTCGTATCGCGTGGAGAGAGATTTTTGTTCGCGTGTATCGCCGGATTGTTCAAGAAGCGTTTGTAGGCGTGCGAGTTGTTTTTTGGCTTCAAAGATTTTTTGTAATGCGGCTTCGTGGGTGGTTTGTTTTTTTTCGAGAAGTTGGAGTTGCTTGCAATCGAACTTGCGGCAACGAAAGGGGCGGTTTTGGTAAACCCTACACGCTCCATTTTGAAGCGCGGTGCAGGGTTGCAGCATATGGAGTTCGCCCTTGCGGCGCTTGATGCGGAGGCCAAGCGAGGCGAGGGTGCGTGGGTTGTCTTCGGGTTGTAATTTTGCGCTAAAAAATAAGCTGCCGTCGCAACAAAGGCCGCAAAATTGGCAGAGACGATTTGAGTCAGCGGCTGTTTGCAAGTGGCCACTCATCGGTGATAATAAACTGGCGTATCGTGTCGCAATCTTGCCTACTCGGAGCTTGCGGCTTTGTAGCGGGAGTAGCGGATGCGTTGCTCGGGCGTGAGATTGGCGGGATCGAAGCGCGGATCCGGCACGTTATTAATTCGAGAATAAATGACGTTTGCCATGTCTTCGGCACCGCGTCGTGCATGCTCGGTGCGTTCGCCTGCAAAGAGGTCGTCGAGAGTTTCATTGAAGAGCTTGAGCCAGCGTTGGAATTTCGGCCAGCTCATTTCGGTTTCTGCGGTGAGTGTCATGTGTGCGCCGAGCGGATTACCGCGAAAGGAATTGCTGCCGAGCAGGACGGTTTCCCAGAAATTATACATTTTGGGGAGGTGAGTTTCCCAATCGATTTTTGCGACTTCCTCGAAAATAGGGCCGATGAGGGAGTCCTTGCGAACTTTGGAATAAAAATGGTTTACGAGGGATTCGACGTCTTTGCGACTGCAAATGTCGGTGGCTGCATTGGATACGGTCATTTTTTTTTAATTTCGTTCGGATAGGAGCCAGGTGTTTGTCGGCAAGACTTGGTAGAGCCAATCCATGTGAGAGGGAAGTTCAAGGCCTTTTGGCGTATGAACCCCTCGGACCGCAAGGAAGGAATTTTCGAGGTCTTGGACAAAATCGCAGGCGGCAAATCCTGTATTGGACTCGGTGAGGTGAATTTTTACCTTAGCGTCCGTGAGTGTGCTGACCCGGGCTTCCGCTTCCTTGAGGAGTTTTAGCGCATCGCTGCGGGATTTGATACGCAATTTGGATTGGATAAACGGTGTCAATACTCCCAGCAAAATGATATTTGGGATATTGAAACGTTTTTGGAAACCGATGATTTTGGGGAGCTGTATATTTCTATTTGTTTCAAATTCGGAAGCGATGACGAGCGTCTTGAGCTCATTTGTGGGGTGATTTGGGCGTGGGAAAAGCATCACGTCACAGGGAGAATGACGCAGGAGGCCATGCGAAATATCTCCTAAAAAGTGCCGATGTTTATTTTTTACATTGAGAGCACCGGCAATGAGGAGGTCAGCCGTGCTGTCTTTCGAGGCTTGTAAAATGGCCTGTAACGGGGTGTCCGCCTCGGTCCAGAAAATTTCCGTAGAGCCGTCCCAGCCGACTTCTTCGAGCTTTTCTTGGAAACGTCCGGCTTTTTTTTCATCTGCTTCGTCGCCATGAATGAGGCTGAGTCGTGCATCAAGTGTTTTGGCTATACGCACGGATTCTGCAAGTAAGGGAAGCAGAGTTGGCGAAAAATTGGCAGCCACGGCACAGTGTTGATACATCGACCGGATCATACAAAGTGATGAGAAAACACGCAATATCTTTGACAAAAGGCCGGGGGATCGTTTCTGCTAATCCTCATACTTCAGGCTTATGGATGCGTATGACATCGACAATGTAGATGGCTCGATCGGAGCAGCGGAATCTCTCAATAAATGGGCGGTTTTTGCGGTTATTTTGTCCATCCTATTGCACATTGCCCTTTTGTTTTGGGCAGGGAATCGGATTGTTCAAAATTTTGGAGAGGCCTACTACGAACAAATCGTGCCGCGTAAATTTAAATTGGAGCGTGTCGAGATAGATCCGGCCCTTTTAGAGGAAGAAACACCGCGACCGGAGCCAGCGGTGAACCATCAACCCATCCCGCTTGATTTGCCGGATGAGAAAATGGATAAGCCGACGACGGCTCCTGCCAAAGCGGATACGGTCCGCCCAAAGGAGTTTGATTTAGACACCTTGGAGGCAGCTTCTCCTCTCAAAAGTATGCCGGCAGCCGCGCTCGATACGGTGGATGCCGCCTCCGGCAGCAATCTTGAGCAAGATTTAAAAAGCTTGCGGGAACAGCTGACCACCGACACGGCGGCCTCGTCGTCGCAACCCGCCCTAGTCCTTCCGGCAGAAGCCGTGGATGGTGGAGGAAATAGCTTGGCGGAACGAGCGGCCTCCATGCCGGGCTACTCGAACTTAGACAATCTTTTAAGCAAGACAGGGCCATTGCAAGAAAGCACGGCACCTATTCTGTTGCCATCGGATTTATTGTTTGATTACGACGCGTCCGTTTTGCAAACGGCAGCAGAAGCTAGTCTGAAAAAGCTGGCCGTATTGATCCAAAGGAACCCGGATGCGACCTTTGTCATCGAGGGGCATACCGATACTTTTGGTAGCGATGAGTATAATTTGAACCTGAGCAAACAACGCGCCCAATCCGTGCGGGATCGCCTAGTGAACTCCTTTGGAATTCCTGCCGAGCATTTACAAACCGCCGGCTACGGAAGTCAGCGAGTCATTGCAAATGCAAATGGCTCTATCGAAGAGCAGCAAATGAATCGCCGTGTCGAAATCGTAATCATCCTTCCCGAAGCCTCCATCCCGAGAGCAACTCAGCCGTAAGAGCCTGTCTGCCTTTCCGATCTCCACCTTCAGGCTAATTTTGAATAACGCCGGAAGGAAAACAGAAGAACCGTTGTCAAAAATAATATACCCGCTGTCGGTTCCGGAATGGGAGCCGGAGCACGAAGCTCATAAGTTCCCGTATAGGAATCTTCCGCATCGGGGCCAGCGGGAGGCTGATCATTCAAATTCACACCACTGGGCACCGCTGAAAAACCATAGATCGCCGTTCCGTCAACAATGGCAACTTCACTGAACTGAACCCCACTCGGAAAAAGCGCATCAATGTTTGCTTTAGACATTCCAGTAAGAGCCGCTAAACGGCCATTTCCATTTAAAAAACCGGCAAGGCCGACGACCGTTTCCAAGCCATCAATCTCGACATAACTAATATTCGGATCAGAAAGTTGCGGAAAGCCTCCGTTGCCAAGAAAGCTGTTATAGAGATCCTCGTTCGTGATCCCGGCAAATGCTTGGGCAAAGGAAAAAAGACCGCCACTCTGCGTATCCATTGCATTCAGTAAATCTCCGTACCAAATATTTGCAAAATTATCTGAACCATAGGTCGTTTCATACGCTCCCAAGGAAGTCATAAACCAATCGTTTCCATTCAGACTACGAATAGAACGATCACCCGAAGCTCCAAAATTCGTAGTCAGACCCGTCGGAGTCACGTTTTTAAAAGCACCGTTCGGATCGTCGTAGGTCGAATTATCGCTCGAAAAGAAAAGTTCCACATTACCACCAGCAGCCGTTGCCGATCCCTGAAGCACATCCATCAGGTTTGCCATATTATCGACGGTCAAAAGTCCCGGAGAAGATTCCACATAGGTAATGGTGTCTGTGCCGGACAAAACTGCTGTGAGCATGGATTGAGCGAAAAGAGAACCCGTAAAACACAGAGTGAGCAGAACAATAAGTGAAGTAAAAAGATTTTTCATGAGGTCTTGCTAATCAGATAGTAAAACCACTAGCAAATTTAAGTTTTAATTTCAACAATAAATTCAACAGGTTGTTCATTCGAGTTACCATTAGCGACAAAAAATACTTGCCGCTCACGACCAAACGATGCAAGTTCACCGAGTTGGAAAATGTTTTTATATAAGGCACCTAAAAGTTGACCTATTATAAATCTTTGAAGATAAACCAAATAGATTGCCTCGTGGTGTAATGGTAGCACCGCAGATTCTGGATCTGTTTGTCATGGTTCGAATCCATGCGAGGCAGCCACTCAGCAGTTCGCTCGTTCTTTGTTTGAGGAGATTTTTTTCACTTCTCACGGGTGGATCGTTTATTCTATCTTATCTGCAAGGCCATGAAAGACTCTCTTACCAATCAGCCGATTAAGATCGGTTCGCTGGAAATAAAAAATCGTTTATTCAAGC
>JBKEAD010000146.1:0-16345 GCA_047971915.1 Chthoniobacterales bacterium | reverse complement strand
CAGATGAGCCTTTTTCTTAAGAGGTCGGGATGATTCGCCAAATCAAGATAAGTAAAGTCAGCAAGATGATGAGCAGGGCAATGAACTTTAGGCGGTCTGCCTGAGCTTGCTTTCGACGTTTGGAACCGTTTCGGCCAGACATACGACCTGAACGAGATGTTTCAAAGCGTCCGAAATATTCGGGGTTACTTGTTGCCGTAGAGACATACATTTGGGCCCGCTCGTTTTGCTGTTTTTTTAATTTTTCTAAATGCTGCGGTGCTGCCTCCAGACGTCTTGCTAATGCGCTTTCCCTCTTACGCAAAAGGGCTTCTTCCTCCATAAGGCGCCTTTTTTCGGCATCAATATTTTGTGAAGAATTTTCGGGCGATTTACGGGATTTGCGTCGTGAAAAAGACATTTGTTTTAGCAGCAGAATAGGAAAATTTTAAGCGTGATATTAGGAGGGGGTGTTAAAGCTTGTAAAGAACCAGACAAGAAGCGCAAGCAGGCCAAGAATCTGAAGGGGAAGCGTAAAAGCAAAGCCGATTTTTAACCAGTGATTAAAACCATGCCCCTCGGATTCAAGATACTCTTCATCTTCGAGCTCGTCTGCGCTCTCGGGGATTTCAACGGCTATTTTCGCCTGTGCTTTGCTGTATTCGGCACGAGCATCTTCGAGCGTTCCGGTCGCCTTGCCAAGTTCTTTGGCCAGCTCGCTGCTGACCCATAGCTTGGGGTTGATGTCGTTTAGTATTTTAGATTGTTGACGAAAGTTTTCGTGGATGGCCGTCACTTGCTCAAGCCGACGGCGCAGCTCCTCGGCTTCGCGCTGGAGCACGCCGATGCCGCGCTCAAATTTTTCGGCCATATCGGCACGACCCTCTTCAAACTCATGTTGGCGACGGGATAGCTCTTCGAGCCGCAATTTTTCTTTTTCGATTAGCTCTTGCTTGCGCCGCAGGTCTTCTAATTCCGTGCGTGCTTTTTGTACTTGGGATTCGAGTTCTTCGGGAGATTGCTGCTCATTGAGATCGAGAAGATCATCCGATTCGTCAATTGGATCGTTGGAATAAACAGAGGACATAAGCTTACAGAAACTCCTATGCTTGTAGTAGGTCGTTCCGATATTCTCAAATAAAAACGTAAATCTTTCGCTGCTTTTGAGAGCGAATTAAAAAAAACGATTCCACCATTTATTTGTTGGCTGCCTTCAAACTTTAAAATCAGCTTGTAAAAAAGGCGTATTTTAGTTGCGAGACACCGCCATTTCGTGTCACGATGGGAGTGCGTTCTAATTCCCCCCCAAAAAGCGTGATTCACGGTAAATTAAGAACAAATCTTTTTTTTTAGAAGTCTGTAACGGACTTGTTACAAAGTTTTTGTTGGCACACCTTGCCTTAGCTTTTATTTATTCTCACGTCTTCAAGATACATAAACCACACAACACCAAAAAAACTAAACACCTAAATCCAATCTACAAATACTATGAAAAAACTACTCACAACACTTGCTTTCGTGGCCTTGGCCGCGGCTGGCGCAAATGCATCGATACTCATCACTCAGTATTACGAGGGAAGCTCTTTTAATAAGTGGATCGAAATTACAAATGTTGGCCCAGATACCATTGATCTTGGTGCGGGGGCCTATAAATTGTCGCTCTGGTCAAATGCAAATACGGAAGCCTACAAGACAGATGGCACTCCGAATCAAACAATGTCTCTGACTGGTTCTTTATCCTCTGGAGCCTCCTTTCTCTATTCACATGGCAGTACCACACTACCAAGCTATGCCACGGCGACATCTACAAATAGCAGTGTCATCAACTTTAACGGTGATGACTCTTTAACTCTCTGGTCTGGAGCGACCTTCACAACGGCATCCGTTTTAGACGCTATTGGCTTTACCGATGCTGGTAACGAAGGAACTGATACCAGCTTCGTGCGTGCTTCTGTGGATGCGGGTTGGAACACCACGGCAGGAAGCACGGCACTGGACTTTCCAGATGTCTGGACTGAGGTAACAATTGCGACTGTTGATGGAGCCACCGCAGGAACAGACAACTATCTTGGATATTCGAGCTTAGTAATCCCCGAGCCCTCTTCAGCCCTTCTTCTCGGAGCCGGAGCAGCCTTTGTCGTCATCCGCCGTCGTAAAACTCTGAAAAAATAACCCTTCACCCTCCCGACTAACTTGAAACAAGTTAGTCTTTTTTTCACCCCCATGCGTGCCTGTGGTCTAGTGCTAAAAACTTAATCTTAAAAAAAGGCGGAGCTTCACGGTTCCGCCTTTTTTCTTTCATGACAACAGAAGGATCCCGCCGGAAATCAGGCGAAACGCCGTATCACAGACAATCCGCCACCAAAGGGCCCAATAGCTCTTTCTTATACCCAAAGAACGTCCGCAATCAGTTACCGCCTCCCGCGGGAACGAACAAACTACGAAAAGGCATTTTTTAATAGCTCGGCGGGATGAGATTCGCTGGATCGTCCTGTTCGACTATTTTCAATAAACATTTTCCTCTTGGTATTACGCCTCTTCTCCACAGATGCCCATCGCGCGGAATTTATCGTAGCGTCGGTCGAGCATTTTTTTGACAGAGAGCGGCTGGACCTCGCTCAAAGATTTTAAAAGAGCTTCTTTTAAAGACTCTGCTGTAGCCGCCGGATCATGATGGGCACCGCCCGGCGGTTCTGAAATAACTCCGTCGATGACACCCAGCTCCAGCAACGCGGCTGCGTGGAGTTTTAGTGCTTCGGCGGCTTCCGGTGCGTGTTTGCGGTGCTTCCACAAAATCGCCGCGCACCCCTCGGGACTAATGACCGAGTAATACGCGTTTTCGAGCATGAGCACGCGGTCGGATACACCGATTCCTAAAGCTCCTCCCGACCCCCCCTCGCCGATAACAACAGAAATAATCGGAACTTCCAGAACCATCATTTCACGAAGATTTACGGCGATAGCCTCGGCAATGTGCCGTTCCTCAGCACCGATCCCCGGGTAGGCACCGGGCGTGTCAATGAGGGTGATAACCGGTAGTTTAAATTTTTCGGCCAGCCGCATCAGGCGCAGTGCCTTGCGATACCCCTCGGGATGTGGACTGCCGAAGTTGCGCAAAAGATTTTCCTTGGTATTACGTCCTTTTTGTTGCCCGATGATGAGGCAGCGCGTGTCGCCGATAGTGGCCAGACCGGCGGGCATGGAAGCGTCATCGCCATACAAACGATCTCCCTTCAACTCCACAAAATCCGTGAAGATAAGGTTTACGTAATCCAGAAAAAAAGGACGAGATATATGGCGGGCGATTTGCACTCTTTGCCAAGCGGTGAGATTAGAGTAAATTTCCTTGCGGGTAGAAGCAATCTTTTCGCGCATGCTACGCACTTCTGGATCGAGATCGACCGCGTGTTCGCGCAAACGATTTTGGAGAGCTTCGAGTTCGCCCTCAAGCTCGATAATTGGTTTTTCAAAATCTAAAGGTGCTACATTCATATAAGGTTAAAGAAAAATTTACGCAGCCGCATTTAACGAATGGTGACGGGTGTTCCGCGACTGACAAGCGAAAAAATTTCCTCCACGTCAGGACGGGCAAGGACAATCCCCGCCGGAATCGCGACAGGAGTTCCCGGCACCTCCACCTCGGGCATGGCTCGAAAGGCAATTCCTTTTTCAAGCATGACCCAGCGATCACTCGCAGCATACTCGGGGCCACCAAAGGCAACTCGGCTACTTCCCTTCATAGCCAGTTTATCGGTGACCTTTGTATCCAGACTGCTGATTCCACCGGGGAGGCTTATAGATAATATAGGATATTGCCTAAAAAATTTGCCGTGGTTGCTGAGGATGACTTTATTTTTTGTCGTATCGACAACAACACTAAAATCGACCTTCGGAATAAGTAATTTTTGCCCAACGGATAGGTTGTGACTCAGAAGATTATTTGCCCGCATGAGAAGCTCTATGTTGCTTTTATGCTTGTTGGCGACAGAAGCCAGCGCATCTCCGGATACGACAGTGTAGGTCTCTTTCCCCTCATCGACGTGCGTAGAAAGGAGTAAATCGGCATGAATCTCGCCAAGGACATCCCGCGCATCATCCACGCTGGGAGAATCCGGATAATCCGCTAAAAAATTCTCAAGTGCCGTCGCCGTAGAGGCAAGCTTTTCCGGCTCCGATGGTAAATAACTCGACACGATTTGCTCAAAAACCGCGATGCTCGGATCCGGTGGCGGAGGCAATTCCGCTGCCGTCGCCTGCTCTGCCTTTTCGGCCTCTATGATTTGCTTAGGTTTATAAAAAAGCTCATATCCATAATAGGCTCCACCCCCAAGAATCGCCAACATGAGCAAAAGAACGAAAAGAATTTTTAGCAGAGTTCCCATTTAAATCAAAGTTAGTTGAATGGTGAAAATTTTATTTTGGCGTGAAAACGTGCTATTTTTTTAAATCAATCCGCGCCGTTTCCACTCATCGACATTGCCGGCCGCTGAACGTTGCATCAAATCCGTTGTGAATTTTAATAAACAGACCTCCCAAGCCTCATCAACTCCTGAAATGAGTGTCGTCGTCTCGGATTTTTGATTAATAAGCTCTTCCTTTAGCCGTCCGGTTACCGACTCCAGAGGCTCGGAAAGAATCTCTTCGGATACATCCGTCTTTTTCAGCTGAAACCCATATTTAAGAATTTTAACAAATTCCGCATTCTGCTCCAACCACCCGGCAAAGCGATGGGCCTGGTCGCCAAAGCCCTCAAGGAGCATTTTTTCGAAATGATGCGGTGCCACGATGCGTGGACGCTCCGCCTCGATACGCCCATCACGCACACGAACCTTCGAAACCTCATCCATAAGCTCGCTCACAATAAGAAAACGAAACTCCGTGGTTCCAAACGTTTCGATACGGCGTTTGGGCTCATATTCGACGCGCGTATTTTCGAGGGCGTATTGAAAATTGTCCGGTGTTATTCTCACAACGACATACTAGAAGACTGTTTGAGACTATAAAACGAAAATTTTTTTTATTTTGAGGACCCATTCCGCATAAAAAACGGCAAAAACGACTCTGTCCTATTGACTCTTTTTATAGCTTCAACTTAGTGTCTCCGCATATGCAAATCTCGATTTCTCCAGACAAAGTAAGCATGGGACAACAAGCTGCGCAGCTAGGAATTAAACGTATTTCAGAGGCTATTCGGCAAAATGGCAAAGCCTCGATCATCGTGGCAACAGGTGCCAGCCAATTTGAAATTTTAGAAGAGCTTGTAGCCTCCAAAGACATCGACTGGAGTGTTGTTACCGCATTTCATCTCGACGAATATGTGGATCTCTCCGTCGAGCACCCCGCGAGTTTTCGGAAATATCTGCGCGAACGCTTTGTCGAAAAACTCCCCGCTCCTCTCCGCGCCTTTCACTATGTAGCAGGCGATACCGGCAACCCCGAAGCGGAATGCGAGCGTTTAGGAAAATTAATTTCAGAAAATCCCATCGACGTTTGTTTTGCCGGTATCGGCGAAAATGCCCACCTCGCTTTCAATGACCCACCGGCAGATTTTGAAACCGAAAAACCCTATCTCGTTGTCTCACTCGACGCGGCCTGTCGGCAGCAGCAATTTGGAGAGGGCTGGTTCCCGACGCTTGATGATGTTCCCGAACGCGCTATTTCGATGAGTATTCGGCAGATTTTGAAAAGTCACTGCATCCTTATTTCCTGCCCCGACGAGCGCAAAGCAAAAGCCGTCCAAGCAAGTTTAGAAGGCCCGGTGACAAATCTCGTTCCGTCCTCCATCTTGCAAAATCACAAGGATACACACGTGTTTCTGGATGCGGCTTCGGCATCATTGCTGGCCCAGTCATCCTAAGAAAATATACTAAAAATGAGCCAAGGGCTTTTTGATTTACAGGTAAACGGCTTTGCCGGAGTGGATTTTCAACAAGCCGACCTTTCGGAAAACCAACTTGCAAAAGCAGTAAATGCGCTGCTTCGCCACGGCACCGACCGTATTTTACTAACCCTGATTACCGACCGCATCAGCTCGCTGGCTGCAAAACTGGAGCGTATCGAAAAATTTCGTGCGGCAAACCAAACGATTCGCAAAGTCATCGTGGGCTATCACATCGAAGGCCCCTACCTCTCAGAAAAAAATGGTTACCGAGGTGCCCACCAAGCCGAGATCATGAAAGATCCCGACACGCACGAACTCGACCTTTTGCAAAGGGCCGCAGGCCACAACATTCGCCTCGTCACCATCGCGCCCGAACGCCAAGGAAGCCCCGAGTTCATCAGACACGCTGTCGGGACCGGAGTGCGGATTTCTCTCGGACATACCGACGCAGACCCCACGGCTATCGACCATGCCATCCGCGCCGGTGCCACCCTCTGCACCCATCTCGGAAATGGTTGCCCCTCAGAAATGCAGCGTCACGACAACATCGTGCAGCGACTTCTCTGCCGAGACGAGCTTACTGCCTGCTTTATCCCAGACGGAATTCACGTTCCCTTTTTTGCTTTAAAAAATTACCTCCGGGTAAAACCACGCGACAAAGTTTTATTCACGACCGACTGCATGGCCGCAGCCGGAGCACCCGCCGGACGTTACCAAATCGCTCACCATACAGTCGAAGTCGGCAAAGATCGCATCGTCCGCGAACCCGGCAAAACAAATTTCGCTGGCTCCGCGCTCTCTCCCGACGAAGGTATCCTAAATTTACAAAAAGAATTGGCCTATACAGAAGCCGAAGCCCGAGCAAAATTCGGCAGCGAAGTCGCAAAAGCTCTGGTATTATAACAAACTAATTTATCCGCAAAAGACCTGCACCTGCCGGGCAATATTGGCAAAAGTTTTGGAGGCTTCCGAATCCGTATCTTCCCGATACACCGGACTGCCTGTATCGCCCCCCTCGCGAATTTTCATCTCAATAGGAATTTGTCCGAGAAGCGGCACCTGCAACCTATCCGCCTCGCGCTGCCCCCCGCCCTCGCCAAAAATATTGTAGCGTTGCCCATCTCCGGGACACAAAAAGTAACTCATATTTTCTACGATCCCCATGACCGGAACGCTCGTCTTACCAAACATCGTTACTGCTTTTCGCGCATCAATCAGAGCGACTTCCTGCGGAGTCGTCACCACAATCGCTCCAGTCAATGCCACCGTTTGGACAATCGTTAGCTGGATATCCCCCGTGCCCGGCGGGAGATCCAGAACCAAACAATCCAGCTCCCCCCAAGCGACTTGTCGCAAAAACTGCTGCGTATATCGCGTAACCATCGGTCCACGCAAGACAGCCGGTGACGTCTCATCCAGCAAAAATCCCATCGACATCAATTTCACACCATAACGCTCGATCGGAAGAATGCGGTCCTGCTCATCTGCCGTCGGACGTTCATTTCCGCCAAACATCATTGCAACACTCGGACCATAGATATCGCAGTCACACAGGCCGACTTTCCAGCCCACACCCTGCAAGGCCAGAGCTAAATTTGAGGCAACGGTTGATTTCCCAACGCCGCCTTTGCCGCTCGCGACAGCGATAATATGCTTCACACCATCGATTTTTGCCGGACCAAAGCTCCCCGCCGTCTGCGCCGGTGCTTGGATATCGATTCGAACCTTCACGTCCGTGACACCCGGAAGAGCCGCAAGAGCCTTTTCCGCATCATCGCGAATCTGGCTCGGAATCCCCGGCTCATTGGTGGACAAAGCCATTTGCACGGTCAGGTTTCCACCATCAATTTTCACTTCTTTCACAAGTCCAAATGACACAATATCGCGGCTAAAACCCGGATAACGAACCGTCTTCAGGACTTCTTTTACTTGAGCTTCATCGAGCATAGACATGGAGGATCACTCTGCCGCAAAGCAAAAAATGCTGCAAGACTGCGATGGAATAAACGAAAAAAAAGCTTATTTTTTGAATTCCATCACGACGGGTTTTATCCGATAACCCAAGGGCACTATAGCATAAAAAATTCTTTATCGGTTTAGTCCCCCTCGCCACCACAAACCACCTTTATTCATCATGCGACGCTTCTATCTTTTTTGCCTTTTTTCGACCCTCAGTATTTTTTCAGGCTTGCCCACATCGGCCCAAATTCCCGACGAAACACAAGTTCGCGCAGCCATTGAAGAGCTTAAAAAACAAACCCAGCTGGAAATGGAAAAAACCGGCGTGCCCGGAGTCGCCATCGCCGTCGTCTATAAAGACGCCCTGATTTTCGCAGAGGGCTTCGGCGTGCGCGAACTCGGAAAACCCGAAAAAATAAATACGGACACCGTTTTTCAACTCGCCTCCCTCTCCAAGCCGATCGGTGCCACCGTCGTCGCGGGAATTCTTGGTGACTCAAAAAAACCACCACTGGCAAAAGATGGCTGGGATACCCCCATCCGCGATCTCGATCCGGCTTTCAGAATGCACGCTCCCTGGGTTACGCAAGCCCTTACTCTCCGCGACCTCTACGCGCACCGCAGCGGACTCCCCGACCACGCGGGAGACTTGATGGAGGACATCGGCTTTTCACGTGAAGAAATCCTAGACCGCCTCCACCTCATCCCGCCATCCAGCAGCTTTCGCTCGGGTTACGCCTATACAAATTTCGGCATCACCGAAGCCGCCGTTGCTGCCGCTACGAGCACCGGAAAATCTTGGGAAGAAATTTCTAAAGAAATCCTCTACGCCCCTCTCGGCATGAACTCCACAAGCTCGACTTTCAAAGACTTTATATCCCGCGAAAATCGCGCATCCGGCCATTCCCGCATCGATGGAAAATGGAGTGCAAAATTTCGCCGCAACCCCGACACGCAATCCCCTGCCGGCGGCGTAAGCTCTTCGGTCAACGATATGGCCAACTGGATGCTCCTACAAATCCAACACGGTAAATTTAAAGGTAAGCAAATCATCGCCGACGGCCCCCTCATCGAAACACACCGCCCCGTCATACTCACAGGCTTCAACCCCATTAATCAAGTCCCCGGTTTTTACGGACTTGGGTGGGGAGTGAACTACGACGGGCACGGGCGGCTTCGCCTCTCGCACTCCGGTGCTTTTTACCTTGGCGCGGCGACTTGCGTAACGATCTATCCCGAGCAGCAACTTGGCATCATCGTCCTCACAAATGCTGCCCCGGTCGGACTCCCCGAGACGCTTTGCGCCAATTTTTCGGACCTCGCTCTCGATGGAAAACTCGCCGCCGACTGGTCCCAAATTTTTGGTAAGATTTTTGCAAACATGCTCGAATCCGAAGGGGAAGGAATCTCAGATTTTTCGAATCCACCTGCCGCCCCAACCCCCAGAGCAAAAAACGCAGCCTACGTCGGCATCTACACCAACCCCGTCTATGGCGAGCTTGAAATCCGCGAACAAGGCGATGGCCTCGAACTTCTTCTCGGCCCTAAGAAAGAGGTCCATCCGCTTACACACTGGGATCGTGACAGCTTTTATTTTGAAAATGAAAACGAATCTTGGGTTGGGAAATCCGGTGCTTTTTTCATGCTCGATGCGGAGCAAAAATCTCGTAGCGTCTTGCTCGAAGCCCTCGATGAGAACGGTCAGGGAACTTTTATTCGTCAAGAAACGCCGTCTGCCGAACCCGCGCCGTAACCTTTAAATCACGTCCTATTTCTTCATCGTGCGGAGTATCTAAAAAAATCCTCTTCGCATCCCCGCTAACGCCCCGCCCCCCCACCGCCGCAATGGGGCCACCCAACACCTCGGGTGCGATATACCAGCAAATCTCATCCACCAATCGCGCATCAAAAGCTTTTCCTAAAGTAAATCCCCCGCCCTCGATCAGCACGCTCACAACGCCGCGCTGCGCCAGTTTTTTTAAAACTCCACGTAAGCTTCGATCGCGGAGAATCAACGTTTTATCTTTTTGGGAATCGGTAAATAATTTTGCCGTCATCGGTAGGTCGTGCCCCCGCGTCCAGACGACGCGCAGGGGTTGTTTTTTTCCGAGCATTTCGCGGCCACGTAGGGTCAGGCTCGGATTATCCGTTCGCAGCGTGCGACCTCCGATCAAAATCGCATCGACTCGGGAGCGCAGCTTCATCGCGTCGCAACGTGCTGCCACGCTCGTGAGCCAACGCGCTTCGGGATGCGAAGTTATTTTGCCGTCGAGGCTCATCGCCGCCTTCGCAATGACGTAGGGCATTTCGGATAAAGTAAATTTCGTCCACGGACGTAGCAGACTGCTCGCATCTTGGGACAGCACACCCCTCAACACTTCGATACCCGCTTTTTCAAAAATATGCCGTGCACGTCCCGCATGGGCGGGGTTCGGATCATCGACTGCGTAAACCACACGCTTGATGCCTGCCGCAAGGATTGCGTCTGTGCAGGCCGGCGTTTTTCCACAGGTCGAGCAGGGCTCTAGAGTCACATAGATGGTTGCTCCGACCGCTAATTTTTGTGAAGACAAGCTCCGCAAAGCCTCGATTTCCGCATGGGGCTGCCCAGCGGCACGATGAAATCCGCTTGCGAGCACGCGAGCATTTTTTGCAATCACAGCACCCACCGGAGGGTTCGGGCTTGTCTGGCCGAGTCCGCGAGATGCCTCCTCAAGAGCGAGACGCATCAAACGCAAATCCGTGTGAGTTGCAGCTTTCATTTATGGAGTCGGTGTAGCAAAGTGGCTGTCCTGTGGCACTCACATTTCAACAAAAAACCGATTTCTTCCATCAGGCAAATCGCCTCTCAAGCTCCGGCTTGCCGCTGGTCGCGTCTTTGGAACTTGTTGCAAAACGTCGAAAAAGAAAAATTCGCATAGCTGCTAAAAATATTTTGGAGCATTTAAAAAGTGGTGAACCGCCCGATGTGGCCTTTGCCAAATCGGGAGACTTTTTTTCGGAGCTCGATCTCTCGATCATACGTGCGGGCGATGCCTCGGGGAGCTTGCCGGAGACCTTTTCGATACTTGCAGCGCACTACGCCAGTTTGCAAAAAATGCGTCAGCAAATTATTGCTCGCTGCCTTTATCCTCTCGTTGTTTTGCATCTTTGTGCCTTGTTGTTGCCGATTTCAAAGGCGATCCGCGAGTCGAGTTTGCAGGTCTATTTGATCGAAGTCGCTACGACACTCGGCTGTATCTACGGTATCCTTCTCGTGCTCTATGGGGGATGGAAATTTTTGGTTACGATGAGTCAAAACAATGAGGTTTTTGCCAAAATCGCCTTTCGCATCCCGCTGGTCGGTGGGCTGCTACGCCTCATTTCATCAGAACGCTTTGCCACCGTTTTGGCACTTCAAACAGGTGCCAGTATTTCGCTTTTGCGTTCTATCCAAGAGGCCGGAGTTGCCAGCGGAAATGCGGCTTTGCAAGGTGCCGCTTTTCGCATTGTGCCGACCGTGCGGCTCGGAGCCAAACTCTCCGATAGTGTTCAGGAGGAAAATGTCTTTCCCGAAGAACTCGAAGTCGCCTTTCTGACAGCAGAAAATTCCGGCCATCTTGAAAATGAAATGGAGACGGCCCGTTCCATTTTACGCGATAAACTTCTCCGACGATTAAATGCCATCTCGGAGTGGCTGCCGCGTATTTTTTACTTTCTCGTCACGCTTTACGTAGCATGGCAAATCGTGAGCACCATTTCTGCCACCTATAAAGCGGCTCTTGCGCCTTTCGATTTATAACTGCCATCAAGCGTTTTTTTTAAAGTTCGTAGTTTTTGGATAAGCTGTTAAGTAATTCGGAAATGGCGACTCAACCGAAACTCACTCCAATGATGCAGCAGTATCATGCGACGCGACGTGAATTGCCGACAAATACGCTGCTCCTTTTCCGCTTGGGTGATTTTTATGAAATGTTCTTTGAGGATGCAAAGACGGCAGCAGCCGTTCTGAACGTAGCTCTCACGAAACGCGGCAGCACGCCGATGTGCGGGGTGCCATATCATGCCGCCCGTGGGTATATCGAGAAATTGGTTGCCGCCGGGCATAAGGTTGCCATTTGCGATCAGGTCGGCGAGGTGGAGCAGGGTAAGCTCGTGCGTCGCGAACTGACGCATATCTTGAGTGCTGGTTCGCTCGATGACTTCGGGCTGGATGCCAAAAAATCAAATTTTCTCGCGGCGATTTCTGTTACTAAAAAAATCTTTGGCCTCGCCTATGCCGACCTCAGCACGGGAGAGTTTTTTTTGACAGAGACTGCCTCCAAAAACGATCTCTTGGATGAATTGGCACGGATTGCTGCGGTAGAGGCTGTGGTGCCGGAGGAGAGTGAATCTGCTTTTGCCGAGTTGCCGGGACTGGTTTGCATCGAGGGCTATCATTTTGAAAAAGCGACCGCCGCGCCGCAACTTTGCGAGCACTTTGGCGTGCAAAATCTGGATGGTTTTGGCTGCGCGGAGCTTGGGCCGGCGGTGGGGGCGGCGGGTGCTCTCCTGCATTATCTAAGCAAATCTTTGCGGCGGGATGTGAGCCATTTTCGAACCTTGCGACCCTACTCGCGGGATGCATTTTTGGTGCTGGATGCCGTTACACAAACGCATCTGGAGCTTGTCAATTCAGTCACCACAAAATCAAATACGCTTCTGGCGGCTATGGATAATACACGGACGCCGATGGGATCGCGCTTGCTTCGTAATTGGCTTTTGCATCCTTTGTGCAGCGTGGATGCCGTGTTGGCGCGGCAGTGGGCGGTGAAGCTGCTGCTGGGAGATGTGCTCGTACTGGATGAATTGCGAGAGGCACTTGGAGAAATTCGCGATTTGGAGCGTTGCGCCTCGCGCTTGAGTCTAGGTTCGGGAACGCCCCGCGACCTTCGGGCCCTGCTTATTTCGCTTCAGCAAATCCCGGCTCTTCGCCAGCGACTTGCGGATATTTTAAAGACTCCCCCCGACGAAAAAAATGCTCCTAACAGTCTGGGCCAACTCTATGAAGAATTGCGAGAATTGCCCGAGCTTTGTCATCTCATCGGAGAATCGATCGTGGATGAACCGCCCGTGGTTTTGCGAGATGGTGGGGTGATTCGAGATGGCTATGATGTGCGCCTCGACGAGCTGCGCTCGGCTTCGCGAGAGGGGAAAGAGTGGATTGCCGCATTGCAGGAACGCGAGATCGAGCGGACCGGAATCCGTTCGCTAAAGGTTCGCTACACATCGGTTTTTGGCTATTTTATCGAAGTCACAAAAAGCAATCTCGGAAGCGTGCCCGAGGATTATCAGCGCAAGCAGACGACGACGAATGCAGAGCGTTTTTTCACGCCCGAGCTTAAAGAAATGGAGTCGAAAATCTTAGGTGCCGACGACAAGGCAAAGGCTCTGGAGATCGAGATTTTTCAGACAGTGCGGCGAGAGGTTTTGAATTTTCTCTCAGAAATTCAAAGCACGGCGCGTGCGGTGGCAGGCTTGGATGTGCTAACGAGTTTTGCGAGTAGTGCGCGACTTTATAACTATACTTGCCCCGAGATTTTAGACGCGACTTCGGGGATTTTGAGGATCGAAGCGGGGCGGCATCCGGTTTTGGATATTCAGGTCGAGGCCGAGCGTTTTGTGCCAAATGATACGGCTCTTGAGCCAGAAAAGGCGCGGCTGGCAATCATCACAGGTCCCAACATGGCGGGAAAATCCACCTATATTCGACAGGTGGCTTTGCTGGTGATTATGGCGCAGATGGGAAGCTTTATCCCCGCAGATTCGGCACGTATCGGCATTGTGGATCGTATTTTTACTCGTGTGGGCGCGAGCGATGATTTGGCACGCGGACGCTCGACCTTCATGGTTGAAATGAGCGAAACGGCGAATATTTTAAATAATGCCACCGCCGAGAGCCTAGTGATTTTGGATGAAATCGGGCGCGGCACATCGACTTTTGACGGGCTGTCGCTGGCATGGAGCGTGGCGGAGCACCTGCACGATGAGGTGAAATGCCGAGCACTTTTTGCGACACACTATCACGAACTGACAGATTTGGAGCGAACGCGGACTGCCGTGCTAAACCTAAATGTTTCGGTGCGGGAGTGGAAGGACGAGATTGTTTTTTTAAGAAAAATCGTTCCGGGCCGAGCCGATCAGAGTTACGGAATCCACGTTGCACGGTTGGCTGGATTGCCGGTATCGGTTTTAAGCCGAGCTAAAGAAATCCTAGCAAACTTAGAAAAATCCGAACTCACCGCTGACGGAAAACCGGCGATAGCAGCAGGCGCACGGCGACGAAGTGCTGCTATCCTACTTGCCGATCATCCCGATCTTTTTGAGGATCGTTAAAAAAATTTTACTTATGAAAAGTAAAACCACACTTCCGCCACAGGCCGCGGAGTTTTTAAAAAGCCCAATCGATTCCACTCCTCGCGGATTTGAAAATTTCTGGCGTTCTACTTATGAAAAGGCCCTTCGGATTCCGCTCAACATTACACGTCGAAAAATCTCCTCTTCGGCAAAAGCGCGGGTTTATGAATTTGAATGCGACTCGCTGGGTGGTTTCCGAATCGGTGGATGGATCATCGAGCCAGCAGATGGAAAATGGGAGCGTGGCATCGTGATGGGGCACGGCTATGGCGGACGTGCGGAGCCGGAGCTCTCGACCTATGGGCCGCCAGCCGTTTTAATCCAGCCTTGCATGCGCGGTTTTCACCGTTCGGCGCACCCGAGTGTTCCCGACGAATGTCCAAAACACGTTTTGCATGAAATCAATAATCGGGAAAAATATATCCTGCGCGGCTGTGTTGCTGATATTTGGGTTGCTGCCAGCGTGCTGCTCTCGCTTTATCAAGAAGTGAGGGATAAGCTAGATTACATAGGCGGCAGTTTCGGCGGTGGGCTCGGGGCGATGTCGCTTGCGTGGGACTCGCGTTTTAGGCGAGCTTTTTTAGATGTTCCGACTTTTGGAAATCAACGTGAACGCTTGCAAACACCATGTTTTGGAAGCGGTGAACCCGTGCGCTTACGCTACGAAAAAGACCCATCTCTTTTAAAAAAATTACGCTGGTATGACTCCGCGATTGCAGCTCATTGGATCAAAATTCCAACTTTTGTTGCCGCGGCTTTATCCGATCCAAACGTGCCGCCAATAGGACAGTTTGCCGTTTATAAAGGCTTGGGCGGAAAAAAAGATCTTTTTGTTCGCAAAGAGGGACACCCCAATGTTTTGTCCGACGACAAAAAATTACGGCCCATTTTGGATACGTGGTTTTCTTAATCCGTTTCACAATCAACCCATAGTCCCCCGTGATAAGCAACGAAGCCGGTGAAGAAATCGTGAGTGGGCGGACGATTTGGTTATTTTTTGGGTTGTCTGTAAAAATAGCGATGATTCCGAATAGAGCGAGTTCTGTCAGGTAGATACCTACGCCCCAACCGATAGCGGCAATGGGGTGCATTCCTTGACCGTCATTTTGAGTTCCAAACGGAGAGGTATTCAGCACGCCCATAAGAGAAAGTGAGACAAGCAGTGCCGGAATCGCGGCTACTATAAACGTGATAATCAGTAAAATTTTCTTCATGTTTTTCTCAATACCACTTTTAGGTATTCGTTATAAACCTGACATCGTTTTGTATTTTATAAGTTCTGTAGTTGAAATATTATCTGCCGCAACCAACCTGTAATGTTTTTCGTCAATTACTTTTATCATACTGTCTTCGAGACACAGCTCAAAAAGTGCAATCAAATTGTCTTCTATAAATTGCACTGAAAGAGCTCTACAAACCAGATCGGGGAATTTTTCCATACAGCAGGCAATATCTTGTTTTGCCTGAACCGCAGACAGTTGATCTGAACCTCCTTTAGCCTGAATAGGTATTATGTAATGAACACCTTTTTTATCAACGCCAACATAGATTTCATCAATTTCAACTTGCCCTAGATTTGTTACAGTTGTTCTGAGATGATTTTGCAGAGAGTAACTAGCAATTCCAAGAAATATATCAATCAGCCTATTATATCTTACTATTGCAAGACCTTCTATTATCCACTCCGCACCTTCAGGTTGTGTTTGAAGGATTTTTTGAGAAAGTTTCGTGCGGTAGCGTATAGAATAAATTACGTCACCCAAATTTTTTGGGAGATGTATTTTCAATTTTTTAGATGCTAATACTAAATCGCTTCGTTCGAACAGAACTTCATCGGCTCCCTTTTTATATTTTGCAAAGAAAATTGTTTCGATGATGGCAGAATATCTGTTTGTAAGATTCCTTTTAGATACAGAGTCTTTCTATTTCTTCTTGTTTACGCTTTTTTACTCCGCTTTTTTTATTTCTTCGACCAATAGGAATTTTCACATTCCAATATGCGGATGCTGCCGTCATATCCATTGTAAGTAAATTTGTACTAGAAAATTTGATTTGTATTTCCGGTTGTATTGGACGAAGTTGCAGTGCTTGCATAACTGAAGATGCCACTGCACAGGCAAGTGGGGGAGGAACAGCGTTTCCAATTTGTCT
>JBKEAD010000137.1:0-4644 GCA_047971915.1 Chthoniobacterales bacterium | reverse complement strand
GCTGATTCCGACTTGGTTTGAGCGAAGATTTTGTAATTTTGCAGGTCGAATTTTTCCTTATGCATTCTTTTTGGATAAGGGGCGGTAGCCCGGATCGGATGGGGCTGAGGAGAGTTGCACCTGAGCCAAAAACACTTTCGCATGTGACGTCTTATTCACCCGCTTAGGTTTTCCACTTCTCTGCGCCAGTCGGCGTGTTGATAGTAGTTCCACCAGCCGCGGATGTATCGTTGCCATTGGTCGCGTAGTTCTTTGCTGCTCCGTGATGTTTCGTAGGACTTCTCGCTCTTTTTCGTGGGGGCTGTCGGTTGACTGCCTTCTTTGGTTCTTCGGCCCTTCGCTCCAGTGTCTTTCGACTCCGCATTGCGTCAAATAAAATGACACCGAAGAAGGGGTAAAAACAGAATCCCGCGGTTGCTAGCAGTTATTTCGTAGAAATGACTCTTTATCAAAGCGACCTTACCTCTTGCGTAAAAAAAATTTATTACAGCCTAATTTTTTGAAACTCTCTAAGTCTTTTATTCAACATATCATAGAGTTCATTTTCCCATTCGATCTCTTCAATTATCGGTGCACTTTTTCCTTGGCGAAAATCGCGTGGAGCAATGAGAACCTTCGTATGCTGATACCCATTTTTGGCAATGATATAAAAAATCTCTTCAATCTTTTCATCGCCAATAGGAATGCATCCAAGCGTCCTATTTGAACCATGAACAAAGATATCAAAACCCGGTCGAGTGCGCCCCTCGATCTCAGCCATCTTACGGTCGAATTCATTTGGATAATTTAGCTTCATCGATAAATGATAAGAACTGTTAGGGTTTAAATACTCTATATCATACTCGCCCTCGGGAATTTGTAAGTCCCCTTCCCTGAGCTTGGGTCCAAGTTTTCCGGAAGATCCGGTAAGAGGATAAGATTTTACAAACTCCCAGATCGTCCCGTTCTTTTTCCATAATTCTAATAAACGCTCTTCTTTGAATATCAGAATTGTAAGAGGTTTCCCATCCGTCAGAGCCTCAATATTCGGAATACGATGTGATATAGATTTCTCGAGATCTTTTAGCACTTGGGCAATCGTCCTTTTTCCGTTCGGATGAACTTTTACGGAACGAAAAACGATATTTCCGGTATAATAAAACCCGATCAGCAAAACCGTAATACTTAGAAAAAGCCAAACTAGTACTCGCAAAAAATATTTCATTTTAATAAAGCGTGTCTCTAGCGTCCTCTAGCGGCCTGTCGGACTTATCTCTCACGGCTGCAAAATTCGGAGATTTGGCCGAAATCTTAGCACTGTTTAATCACACCCACGGGATGGCGATCTTTTGTTTTTTGCTTTTTTGGCGGTGGCGGTGGGTTTTTGTGTTTCGATCTTTTGTGTTTCGATCTTGTCTGTGACGGCTCCAAATGAGGCGGAGGTTACCTGCTGAGCATATTTTGCCAATACTCCGCGTGTCGCACGTGGGGCGGGACGTTTCCACTTTGCTAAGCGAGCGTCAATTTCCTTTTTTGGGATGTCGAGTGTGAGCTTGCGTTTGTGGGCGTCGATGGTGATGGGGTCGCCGTTTTTAATAATCGCGATTACGCCGCCGTCGTAGGCTTCGGGCGTGATGTGGCCGACGACGAAGCCGTGCGTGCCGCCGGAGAAGCGTCCGTCGGTGATGAGTGCGACGTCATTACCGAGGCCACGCCCCATGACGGCACTTGTTGGGGAGAGCATCTCGCGCATTCCGGGACCGCCACGTGGGCCTTCGTAGCGAATGACGATGACGTCGCCTTTTTTGATTTTGTCGTTGAGGATGGCTTCCATCGCTTTGTCCTCGGAGTCGTAAACTTTGGCTTTGCCGCTGAATTTTTCTCCTTCTTTGCCTGAGATCTTGGCAACGGAGCCTTCTGCGGCGAGGTTGCCGTAGAGGATGACGAGGTGACTTTCTTTTTTGAGCGGCTTGGAGACGGGGTGCATAATCTCTTGGCCTTTGGGGTAGGGTTTTACCCGAGCGAGGTTTTGCGAGAGCGTCTTGCCCGTGACGGTGAGGCAATCACCGTGGAGGAGGCCGGCGGAGAGGAGCTCTTTCATCATGGGCTGGATGCCGCCGATCTCGACGACTTGGGACATGAGGAAGCGTCCGCTGGGTTTGAGGTCGGCAAGGACGGGGACGCGTTTGCCGATTTTTGTGAAGTCGTCGATGCTGAGTTTTACGTCGGCAGCGTGGGCGATGGCGAGGAGGTGGAGGACGGCGTTTGTGGAGCCGCCGAGGGCGATGGCCACGGTGATCGCATTTTCGAAGGCTTCGCGGGTCATGATGTCACGTGGGCGAATGCCGCGTTTGAGTAGGTTTAAGACAGCTTCGCCAGCGCGGCGGCTGTCGTCTTTTTTGGCCTGTGAGACAGCGTCTTGGGCGGAGCTGTCCGGGAGGCTCATGCCCATAGCTTCGATTGCGGATGCCATGGTATTTGCCGTATACATGCCACCGCAGGAGCCGGGACCGGGAATTGCGCAAGATTCGATTTGGCGTGCTTCGCGGTCGGTAATGGTGCCGGCGGCTTTTGCGCCGACGCTTTCGAAGACGGAGACGATGTCTAGGTTTTTGCCATTTAGGCAGCCGGGTAAGATGGTGCCTCCATAGACGAAGACGGCCGAGCGGTTCATGCGGGCGATTGCGATCATGCAGCCGGGCATGTTTTTATCACAGCCACCGATGGCGACAAAGCCGTCATACATTTGGCAGCCGACGACGGTTTCGATAGAGTCGGCTATAACTTCGCGGGAGACTAGGGAATAGCGCATGCCTTCGGTTCCCATGCTGATGCCGTCGGATACGGTAATCGTGTTGAAGATGGTTGCTTTGCCGCCAGCACGGTCGATACCTGCTGCGGCTTCGTGTGCGAGTAGGTCGATGTGCATGTTGCAGGGGGTGACTTGTCCCCAAGTGGAGGCGACGCCAATTTGCGGTTTTTTAAAATCGGAATTTGAGAAGCCAAGAGGGTAAAGCATGGCGCGACTGGCAGCGCGGTGGTCGCCGTCTAATATCTTGGAAGAAAATGGACGTTTGTCTGGTTTGGGAGATTTTTTGGAAGCTTGAGATGACATGGGCTGAGACTAGAACGCTATTATGGAAAAATAAATCATTTTTCTTTTAGAGCCCGTCTAAAAATAAAGAAAAGCCGCGTTGCTGAAGATTTTTCGTCAGGCCAAGGCAGAAGGGCAGCGGTAATCCCCACAGTGGGCTTGTCCTGTCCGAGAACGCAGGCCAGACAAAAAAGAAACGCAACCCTTTGGGCGAGAAGTAAAAAGGCCGTCTGACGGCGTTACCTGCTCAGTCACAGCCCCACTTGGGGATGCTCCTTCTCAGGTGTCTTGTCAGTCAGCCTTTTTACTTCTCGCACGGCTCTTCTTTATTTTCAGACGGGCTCTTATCCCGTAAAAATCACTCTTCCGGTGGGGGGAGAGGGGGTGGCGTGGAGCTTGCTTTTTGTTTGCGATTTTTTTTCAAAATACGTCGAACTTCGCCTCGGGGAGCGGCGTGAATGAAGTAGGCGATAGCGGCTTTTCCTATTCCGTAGGTTCCTGCACCCGCGATAAAGCCGGAAACGGCATTTCCTCCGATCGGAACGAATTTTACAAGATTGCGTGCGCTTTCTCGGAAAATGAGGCCGGCTCCGATATTGATGCCGAGGGCTGAGATGAACTCGGCAATGGTTCGTGCATTGATGCGGCGTCCACTGGCTCCGGCAATCATAAGAACCATCAGAGATTGCAGAGAGGTCAAAATAGGCATATCGGCCAAGGGAATGGGCTGAACGGCGATGACGCCCGTGATTGCGGCAAAGCTTTTTAGGAGGGTGTTTGCAACGCGTTCGCGGCCCACTGCGGAGCCGCTGAGACGGGCAAATTGAAGGCGAGCGACATTTGGCAAGAGGTCGCAAATAGCTTCTGAGGCTAGGCGGCACCCCGCTTCATCACTCGGCAAAATACGGAGTGTGACACCTTTCATCATTGAATAGTTGGCGAGTGCGGCGCGTGTATTTTCCACATGCTCTTCGGAGGCCGGATGACAGAGGGCAACGAGGGGAGGCAGGGGAGTGGATTCTTCAGATGTATTTGCGGCGATGATGTCGGCGAGCATTCCTGCCCAATCGCCGGAAGAAGACTGCATGGCGTCTGCCCAGAGCAAAATCAAATCGGGTTGGTGGCGTTTGAGAGCTTGTTGAATAAAAGCTGCGTCGGGTGCAACTCGAACATCCAGAAACTCGACGGCTCCAAGGTGTTCGGCTCTCAATTTTCTCCAACCATTATCCACAACTTCGGCATGGATGCGTCCGGGGTCCATAGCCGGTGAAGAATTTTCTGAGCATAGGCGTTGGAGTAGCTGCTCGGGTGAAGGAGAGGCGGCATGGGGGCCAATGATAGCAATTCGAGGAGCGCGGTGAGCTAAGAAAATTTCTTTGATCGGGCCGAGCTCGCGCAGGATCGGCTTTTGCAGCTTGCCGGGGAGCTTTGAAAGAAGCACTTCGAGCTTGTCGTAGCTTTGAATAAGGATATCTTTGGTCATTTGGGTTTAGACACTAACTTATCGAGGGGGTTCAGGTAAAAAGAATTGCAGCACTAAATCCTCTTTTCGGGAGAAGCTCTTGCTAACA
>JBKEAD010000100.1:0-10581 GCA_047971915.1 Chthoniobacterales bacterium | reverse complement strand
TAAGTCCGACAGGCTGCTAGAAAATTTCTCGTCACTAAAGGTCTAAAACTAGCTTTTGACATTTGATGTGTGATGTGTGATGTTTTTTGAAATGAGAACAACCCTTACTTTGGAAGACGATGTCCATGCTACGGCACTCGCTCTTGCAAAACAACGTCATGTTTCGCTTGGAGAAGTCGTCTCGGACTTGGCGCGGCGCGGCATGCAGGGAACAAAACAATTTACCGCCAAGCGAAATGGTCTGCGTCTATTCCCTTTACCCATAGACAACAGCAAGCCCGTTACACTCGATCTGGTAAAAGAGCTTCTTGAGGAAACTGATTGATGTCTCATCTTCTGGATGTCAATACGGTGCTCGCCTTACTTGACCCTGCACATGTATTTCATGAAGCCGCTCATCGCTGGCTGGAGCAGGAGTCGGATGTCCGCTGGATCACGTGCCCCCTGGTGCAAAACGGCGTTCTCCGCGTGGCCGCACAAACAACTTATCCCAACCGAATCGGCTCCTGCGCCGAGGTCAGACAAGTTCTGGCTAGTTTTTGTGCAGATTCTCGTCATGCTTTTTGCGCCGATAACCTCAGCCTGCTAGATAGTCCAGCCCTAGTCCAACCGGAAAAGCTGACACCATCCCGCGTGACCGATCTCTACCTCCTCTTACTGGCTAAGTATCATGGAGTCAAACTCACCACCTTCGACAGTCGCATTCCAGCCCATGCCGTGCAGGATGGGGAAAAATACCTAAAAATCCTCTCCACCTACTAATACGGTCAATTCGAGAAATCATCCTCTCCCACCGCAACACCCTTGGATTGCAGAATCTATAAACTTTGTATATTCACAATCTATGACGCTTCCGTTTTCCCTACGCACCCTAGTCATCGGACTCCTCATTTTCCTCGTCGGCTTAGGCGGCTTTTTACTTTGGAACTGGCAACCCCAACGGCAAGTCCAAAAGGTACTCCAACGCACCCTCTCAGCCGTCGAAAATAAAGACGGCGTCGATCTAGCCAAAGAAATAAGCCACAGCTACAACGACCAATGGGGCTTCGATCGCAATCAAGTTGTCGAGTATGCCTCCCAAGGACTCGCTCAGTTTTTTTGGATCACTATTTTGCCGGAAAATATCGAAATCGAAATCAAAGACACCACCGCGACCATCCGCTGCAACCTACTCTTCGACGGCAAAGGCACCAGTCTTGCTCAAATCGCCCTAGACCGTGCACAAGCTCTAAAAAAACCCTTCACCTTCACCCTTCAACACGAATCTAAGAAACCTTGGGACTGGAAAATCACATCCCTATCCCAGCCCGAAGTCCACATCGACCCCAGTTATTTACCATGAAAAAAATCATTACACTTCTCGCCACGTCCCTTCTGCTTGCCCTATCCCTCCACGCACAAGACAAAAATACGCTGCGCCTAGCTGTCGATACCTACTGGACCGCCATCCTGCCGGGTGGAGAATACACCGTCCCCCATTCTAAAATCACTTCCATCGGCAAACACTCCTACGAAGTGGACGGCACCTTCAGCGTTACCGAAGTCACTGTCGGCACCGAAGGCAGCGAGATCGGCAGATTTTACTACTTTGAACCCGTCACCCCCGAATCTCCCGTTACCGTCGGACAATCCGCCCTCGACGCAATGAAAGAAAAAGTCATGGAACTCAACGAACGCAGCGGCCAAAATCTCACGACAAAAGTTATCAAAAACTATCCCACCACCACGCACGCACACACCATGGAATTCCGACTTGAAACTGAAGAGCAACTCGACAAACTCTACGACAACTTAAAAAGCTCCTACACAAAACGCCGAAACCAAACTTACAAAATCGGCCCCAAGGAATAAGAGCAAAAGAAAAAATGTTTGAGAGGGACGAGGCGTCCTTGAATCAAATATCCCCACTTAACGAATCTCCCCCCCACTTAAATCGCCCTTAACTGGACAGCGCGCCTAAAACTTAGTAAGCGTCACCCGCTTAGCTCATGAAATTTTTTCTTTTACATTTTTTGATCTTTCTCCAGGTCACGCTGCCCGTCTTCATGGGTGCATACGGACAGGTCCTCAACATTACTTCATCATCACCGATCGAACCGGGTTTAGAAAAAGCCGTCTACTGGAAATGGTTCGCCGTGCCCTCGGATCCCGGCACTTGGGGCCTGCCGCTCCCAGCCTTACCCGAGCCCACCCCGCGTGCCCCTTTAGCACCTCCCACACCATCCCGACAATTCACCGAATACACCGTGAAACGAGGAGATGCCCTAGCAAAAATCGCTCGTCATTTCAATATCACCCTCGAACAACTCAAGCTCTACAATCATTTAACAAGCAATCTGATCCGCATCGGAGATGTGCTAAAAATCCCGAGCAAAGCAGAAGCAGAGCGCATCGCCCCCACTCCAAAAATTATCGTCAAATCTTCAAAGTCAAAATCCGCAGTATCTCCGCCCCCACTTGATCGCGATATCCTCCTACTCCAAGTCTTGCTCGACCGAGAAGGTTTTTCAGGAGGACCGATCAGCATTCGCCCCGACATTATTTTTGCCAAAGTTCGTCAACTTTACCAAACCTCTACGGGAAGCTCTTCCGAAACACCCGCGCTCCTAGAGCAAGCTCGCGAGCGCGTCGGGGAAGCCACTACGAAATATAAACTCAAGCGCGAAGATTACGCTTTCATCGCCCCGCCCAAGGCCCGAAAACTCGCTGTGACTCCCGATTCAAAAAAGAAAAAATCCCCTCAAGCAAACACGGCATCTCCGAGCTATGAAGATCTTTTGACAGAGAACATGCTCGCCTACCATACCCCGTGGGAATTTGTCGCAGAGCGCTTTCATTGCACACCGGCCTTGCTGCAAGCTTTAAATCCGGAGCTAAAAAGCGTTCCGCAAATCGGCACCACGCTCATCGTGCCCAATGTGATCCCCTTTGAAATCGAAAATGCTTTTCGCGAACCCATTCAACCCATCCCGAATCCGCAAAGTCCGGTCACCGCCGTCTTACGTGATCTTTTCCTTTTGGAAATTTATAAAAACTACAAACTCATCGCCGTAATGCCCGTCTCTATGGCCCGACCCGGCCTACGCGGACGAGGCTCTTGGCTCATTCAAAAAGCCATTCCGCGCCCACGGCTCTCGACACGACAAGAATCCAAAGTCGTTCGTAAATACACTCCACCCCCCTTTGGCTATCGCAATCCAAATCCCAAACCAACTCCCACACCTTTTAAATTACCGGCCAATCAATATCTCCAAGCAGGCCCAAACAATCCCATCGGAATTTTTTGGATCGATCTGGCTAAAACGGATGACCCCACCCCGCTGCCCTACGGACTCCACGGCACCAGCGCACCGGACAAAATGCGCACCCAGCAAAGCCTCGGCGGAATCCGTCTCAGCAATTGGGATATTGCCCGAGCCGTGCGCTTGCTTCCCGAAGGCACCGAATTGCAGTGGAAAGCCGCCGAACCATTCGTATCACGCGCTCCAGCAGCCACGCCAAATTAAACCTAAAAACTTTACCCTCACAAAATTGCGGATGCAGCTTGCCTCACTCGCTGTTTTCTGTTGTCTCATGTGGCTTCTTTTAAAATAAAAAATGCCCGGCGAGACAAACATACCCGATACGACCCCAACTCCGCTCGACCAAGCGCGTGCCCATAAAAATCCGCTCCGCAAATTATATTTTTGGACGCTCCACTGGGCAAATACACCCTACGCCATCCCCGCCCTCGCCGCGCTCTCCTTTATCGAGTCCTCCTTCTTCCCCATCCCACCAGATGTTTTGCTCATGGCGATTTGCTTTTCATCGCCCAAATCTTGGTTTCGCGCTGCCTTCTGGTGCACGCTCGCATCGGTTATCGGCGGCATTTTAGGCTACTACATCGGCTGGGGACTCTGGGAAACCGTCGGTCAGCCCATTGTTCATTTTTATCATGCCGAAGAAACCATGAACCACGTGCAACAATGGTATGAAACTTACGGTTTCTGGGGTGTGCTGCTCGCCGCGATCACTCCGATCCCCTACAAAATTTTCACCATTGCCTCTGGTGTATTGAGTTTTAGTATTTGGCAGCTTATTCTAGCCTCCATCATCGGACGCGGCCTCCGATTCTTTCTCGTAGCCGGCCTTATCCGTGTGGGCGGACCCAAAATAAAACCCTTCCTCGAAAAACACTTCGAGCTTGCACTTGCGGCAGGAGCTATCCTTGGCATCATAGGCTTTCTCGCTATCAAGTTCTTAGCATGACCTCAAATCGCCCACTCCGCGCTGCCCTAAATAAGCTAGGAAATACGCTCCTCGCCGGGGTTGCTGTTGCCGTCCCGCTCATCGTCACCATTCTCTTGCTGCGGATGGCCTACTTGGCTGTCAATAATGTCACCGCTCCTATTTTTAAAACCCTCGGCATCCACTGGCCCGGCATCGGATTTGTCTCTACGCTCGTCCTCGTCATGCTGCTAGGAGTCATGGCACGAAACGTCCTAGGCCGAAAGGTCATCGAATTTATCGACAGCATTTTTTTAAATGTCCCCATCATATCGCAAGTTTACGGCGGCGTAAAACAAGCACTCGAATCCTTTAAATCCCTAAAAACCAAAAAAAGTTTTAAAAGCGTCGCCTACGTCGAATACCCCAGCGAAGGCTGTCGCCTCATCGGATTTGTCACCGGAACGCTCAATGACCCCTTGCTCGGACAAGAAATGACCACCGTCTTTTTACCCACCTCTCCAAATCCTCTAACCGGTTTCGTCGTCGCAATTCCAAACGATAAAATTATCGAAAGTAGCCTCACGCTAGAACAAGCCAGCAAAGTCATCGTCTCCGCCGGACTTGTCGCACCGGGATTCGACGACAAAACCCCACTTCCCGATACGAAATTAGGAAAAAATATCGTAATCCCGAACTAATCTTCGTGATCGATAAATATTATTTTTTATTCAAAACTTACTTATAATCAATTAATTACAAATTTTTTTAGTCAAAAAACAGTTGCGTAAACTTTTTTTATTGCATTCGATCTAAAAATGACGTAAGTCTATTCCCAGCATACGAACAACGCTCTTAAGCAATGTGCGTGTGCTGTAAACTTGAAAAAGTTTTTTTCATAGCTAGTAGTTTGAGACGGCTGTATTTTATTTCCTAGAGGGGGATTTAAGGTGCAGCCGCTCTCTTTATGCCAAAATGCATCCCGAAGCCGTATTGCATTTGCATTTCTTGATCGCTTTTTGTAAAATCCACTCCCTTTCCAAAAATACCACTTGCAGAAGAGCTTGCTTCGTGACAAAACCGCTCTCCGCATAAATATAAGAACAGAAAAATAAATAGATAAAAAAGACATGGCCACTACAGCTACAGCCGAAGCAGGCGAACTAAAACTGCACGACAAAGACACAGGAAGCACCGGCGTGCAAATCGCAATCCTGACCGAAAAAATCAACACACTCACCGACCATCTAAAGACCCACGCTAAAGACCACTCGTCTCGCCGCGGACTCCTCAAAATGGTCGCCCAGCGTCGTCGTCTTCTCGACTATCTCAAACGCGTCGAAGACAGCAAATACAAAGCCGTTCTCGAAAAACTCAACTTACGTAAGTAAGCCATCCAAACTCAAAAAAACCGAAACTGACCTCACCGTAGGTCAGTTTTCTGCTAGTTGGCCCCAACGATTCAATCCGCCGACTCGCTAATAAACCTCAATTCTTCATTTAAAGATTATGTCACACTCCGTCACCTGCCAAATCGGCCAGACACCCATCACTTTTGAAACCGGCAAACTCGCCAAACTCGCCGACGGCGCCGTCCTCATTCGCTGCGGCGACACCGTCGTCCTCACCACCGCCGTCTCGGCAACCACCGTAAAAGAAGGCCAAAACTTCTTCCCGCTCACCGTCGATTACCGCGAAAAAGCCGCCGCCGCCGGCAAATTCCCCGGCGGATACTTCAAACGAGAAGGCCGCCCCTCCGAAAAAGAAATCCTCACCTCCCGCCTCACCGACCGCCCCCTCCGCCCCCTCTTTCCTAAAGGCTACCTCTATGACACCCAAGTCATCAGCCTCCTACTCAGTGCCGACGGAATCAACGACCCCGACATTCTCAGCATAAACGCCGCCTCCGCCGCCATTGCCGTCTCCGACATCCCCTTCGCTGGGCCCGTCGGTGCCGTTCGTGTCGGACGTATCGGCGGAGAATTCGTCGTCAACCCCACCCACGACCAACGCGAAGAAAGCGACCTCGACCTCATCTACGTCGGCGACGGCGACCAAGTCATCATGATCGACGGTGCCGCCCACGAACTCCCCGAAGCCGAATTTGTAAAAGCACTCGACTACGCAAAAGAGCAAGTCCGCCTCCGCGTCCATGCTCAAAAAGAACTCGCCACCCTCGCAGGCAAGCCCAAACGCGAGGTCGAACTCTTCACCGTCCGCAGCGAATTTAACGACATTGCTAACCAAATCGCCGGCGAACGCATCGCGGACGCCATCTACACACCCGGTAAACAAGACCGCGCAAAAGCGACCGCTGCACTCCAAAAAGAAGTCGCCGCTGCCATCCTCGAAAAATACCCCGACGCAAGCGATTTCGAAATCTCACAAGCCTTTGAACAACTTGAGAAAAAAGCCTTCCGTGTCAGCATTCTCGACCGTCAGGCACGTTGCGACGGACGCGCGCTCCACGAGCTGCGTCAGCTCGAATCCGAAGTCGGTCTCTTACCTCGCGTCCACGGCTCAGCCCTCTTCCAACGTGGAGAAACCCAAGCTCTGGCCCTCACGACTCTAGCCACCGCGGAAGAAGGCCAGGAGTTCGACGCCTACGGCGGCGGCACCACAAGCAAACGCTTCCTCCTTCACTACAACTTCCCACCCTTCAGCGTCGGCGAAACCGGACGTTTTGGTGCTACCAGCCGCCGCGAAACCGGCCACGGCGCACTCGCCGAACGCTCCATCCTACCCGTCATCCCACCGGTTGACGAATTTCCATACGCCATCCGCATCACTAGTGAAGTCATGGAATCCAACGGCTCCACCTCCATGGCCTCCGTCTGTGGCGGCACGCTCTCACTACTCGACGCCGGTGTTCCACTCCGCCGCCCCGTCGCCGGTATCTCTGTCGGCCTCGTTACCGAATACGACGAAAACGGCCAGCTCCAGCGCTACCACACCCTCAGCGACATCCTCGGCTCCGAAGACCACTACGGCGATATGGACTTTAAACTCTGCGGCACCTCCGAAGGTATCACCGGATTCCAACTCGACCTCAAACTCGCCGGAATCCCGCACAGCATCATGGCCGAAGCTATCGAACTCGCAACCAAAACCCGCGGCGACATTCTCAACCATATGGCCGGAACCCTAGCCGGACACCGCGAGGAAATGAGCCCCTACGCACCGCGTATCGAAACCATCCGCATCTCGCCCGATAAGATAGGAATGCTCATCGGCCCCGGCGGCAAAACGATCAAAGGCATCGTCGCCGAAACGGGCGCAGAGATCAACATCGACGACGACGGCTCCGTGCACATCTACTCCAGCATTGCCGAAAGCCTCAATCGCGCCAAAGAAATCATCCAAAACATGCTCAAGGAAATCACCGTGGGTGAGCTCTACCAAGGCACGGTTGTATCGATTAAAGAATTCGGTGCCTTCGTCGAAGTGCTCCCCGGCAAAGACGGCCTCGTGCACATTTCCGAACTCGCTGACTTCCGCGTAAAACGCACCGAAGACGTCGTAAAACAAGGCGACAGCATCTGGGTAAAGTGTATCGGCATCGACGACAAAGGCCGCGTAAAACTCAGCCGCAAAGCCGCCATGGCCGAACGCGACGCCGAACACGGCGAAGCCACCAACGCCGAAGACCAAGCTTAAAAAAACAACATTTCTAGGGAGCACAGACAGGATTTGTCTGTGCTCCGTTGTTTTGGAATTAGAAATTCACACCCATTTGGAGGCCGAGAATGGTGGCGTTACCGATATTTCCACGTCCTCCGGGGCGGATCACATATTGAATAAAAGGCTGCACGTGCGCAAATTTTGTAACCTGAAATCGGTAATCTACTTCAATCACGCCCTCGAAGATTTGTGAGTCTCTTCCGAGACGTTCGTCCGCAAGCATTTTATAATAACTATAGCTCCCACAAGCAAAGGCGACACCGAGCTGATCCTTGTCCCGCGTGGGAATGAGGCCTTTGTAAACGAGCCCCGTGTGAAAATAAAAGGGCATAGTATTATTATATTTTGGCGAAAAGCTTATGAAATTAAACATGTAGAGCCCCTGTTCTGATGGCGGAGCGGACACACCGGAGACTTCCTTGTAGCTCCCTTTTCCATCTACAAATGATTTTCCATCTTCGCTCCCCTTGCCCTCTAATCCAGACTCCGCAGCCGAAGCTGGTTCCCTAAAAAGCATTTGGTCGGCCTGCCAGTAAAGGGTGTAACGACCATCATAGGGCTGGCCATTGAATGAATCATTTTTCAAGCCATAATAGATTCCACCAAAAGCATATTTGCCGGGAAGTCCCGCAATTTTAGGAGTCACACCGGTCTCTCCGATTACATAGAAACCATTAGCACGAGAGGGACTCGCCCCTTCGAAATATAAGCCGTGGTTATCGGTATCCAGTGCATTGGGAACGGCCATATACATGCCGACTTGCGCGTAATACCAGTCGATAGGCTTTACCTTCACATGTCCACCCCACGCTCCATACGTGCCGCTCCACGGGAAACCATTATTAACCATCCCCTTGGTTTGATGAATGGCATTGTTTACAAAAAGATCGGACTCCGGCTGCTGAATAAAGAAAAAATAAGGATTCGCCCAGCCCCCGGAAATCGTGAGCATATTTTCGACAGGCAACAAATCACGAGATTCCCAAAGCAGGTAAAAAGGGAGTAAACGCCACTGTTTGCCGACCTGGGTAAAGGAGGGATTAAATGCCGCTGAAGCTCCAACACTACCATTTGGCCCATCCCCATCGCGCCAACGAACCGACCCGTAAGCAGAAAGACCGGGGATTCCAAGCAATTCTTCAAAATCAAGCTTGAGTTTAAAATGAAGCTCTGCGTCAAAAGTGCCGCGTTGTGAAAGCCCCCCATCCACAATGCCATAAAAAGTTCCCCGCCAAGTGCCATTGATGTAGATCCCGTGATCTTCGAGCGTAGGGCGAAAACCGAACCACTCGCCCGTTGCATATTTTCCGTTCCACCAATCTTTAGGAGACTGTTGGGCCTGCACGGTCGTATTTCCGAAAAGCAGACACGCTGACAAAACTAAGAAAAAGCGTTTTAAGAATTTATCGCTGCGAAAATTAACATTTTTTAGGAACATTGTTTTAAAAATTAAAGTTGATAGGTTTTAAAGAATTAAAGAACTGTTTTTCTTTTATTAGATTTTATCTCTCCTCATCAATCTTTTTTTTAAAGCATATTTTTCTGCCGATAATGTAGCACAGGCAATCCTGCCTGTGCTTTTCTAAAAAAATCATTTCCAGTTTGGGCGGGTGCGATGCAGTAATTTTAGTGCCGCAAGGAACCCCTATCTATCTCGGAGAGGATATTAAAACGAGAAAAGCTCTATTGAATAAGGAAGGCAGGAAGGCAGGAAATTTATTCTCGATAGGATGGGTAATGATGTTTGAATTCAAGTTTTCATTTTCAGATTCACTCTTCTTTTCCTGCTTTCCTTATTTAAAAAACTTTTTATCTCCTACCTCACCCACTTTTAATCACGCCCGTTTGCGCTTACCTATTATCCTCCGGATTTTGTCGGCTTTGCCATTTCTTGGTAATCGTGGACGACCCGGGGCGGGATGCGGTATTCGCTGAGCAGACGGTAACTGGAGATTCCGTCAACGATTGCATCCGCCAAACGGTTTCGCCATGCCGCAGAGGCGACGTTTCTTGCATCGTGTTTATTGGATAAAAAACCTCCTTCAATCAAAACGCTGGGAAGTGTCGTAAGGCGCAAAACGGCAAAGCGTGCTCGTTTGACTCCCCTATCCTCCTCGCCGAGGCGCCCAATCATGGCGTGGTGAATCGCATTGGCCAGAGCAAAGCTTTCCATGTCGGAAATATTGCCTTTTTCATTAGCCATATCTCGCGAACGCAAGCGTTCATATCCCGTCGATGGCGCACCGCGTGGCGTTGTGCAAAAGACCTCTAGCCCCTTTGCCTCACGATTGTCGGAAGCATTGAAATGAATACTCACAAAAATGGCATTCTTCTCACGATTGGCGATTCGAGCACGCTCTTCGAGTGGCACAAAAACATCACGATTCCGTGTCATCAGAACTCGAAAACCGCGTTTCAAAAGGCGGTCGCGGACACGCCGCGCAAGATCAAGATTGAAATTTTTTTCATAGGCGTAGCGACTATGCGCCCCGCCATCGTGTCCACCATGCCCGGGGTCCAGCACAATCGTTCGCAACGGGCTGAGCCTGATTTGGGCTTCGGGACGCAAAGCCGGCTCGATTGTTTTGGCAATATCCGTTCGCGAAACATAGAAAACTCCATCGCGCTCGACGGTGGGAAAGCAAAGCCAATGCACGATTCCATTTATATTGGCTGCACGACTATTTGCTTGAA
>JBKEAD010000060.1:0-10881 GCA_047971915.1 Chthoniobacterales bacterium | reverse complement strand
GTCGTCTGCGGCTACGGCGACGTAGGCAAAGGCTGCGCCCACTCCCTACGCGCCTACGGCTCCCGCGTCATCGTCACCGAGATCGACCCCATCAACGCCCTCCAAGCATCTATGGAAGGCTTCGAAGTAAACACCGTCGAATCCACCCTCGGAGTAGGCGACCTCTACGTCACCACGACCGGCAACAAAGACATCATCACCCTGCAGCACCTGCTCAAGATGAAAGACCAAGCCATCGTCTGCAACATCGGCCACTTCGACAACGAAATCCAAATCGACGGCCTGAAAAAACAACGCGGCGTAAAACAAGAAAACATCAAACCCCAATACGACCGCTACCAACTCCCCGGCGGCAAAAAAAGCATCTACATATTAGCCGACGGACGTCTGGTAAACCTCGGATGCGCCACCGGCCACCCAAGCTTCGTAATGTCCAACTCCTTCGCGAACCAAACCCTCGCGCAAATCGAGCTCTGAAAAAACAAATCCAAATACAAAAAAGAAGTCTATATCTTACCCAAGAAACTCGACGAAGAAGTAGCCCGACTCCACTTAGAAAAAATCGGCGTCAAGCTCACCAAGCTAACCAAAGACCAAGCCGACTACATCGGAGTCCCCGTAGAAGGTCCCTACAAACCCGAGCACTACCGCTACTAAAAACAGCGAAACATTTATCACAATCCAAAACCTCCGCGTCAAAAACGCGGAGGTTTTTTAGTTTATCCGGAAAATGAAATGCTCTTTCCTAAAGGTCGGATGGAGCTGAGGGGAGTTGCACCCCGCAGCCTTTCCACACCACCGGACGTGCAGTGTTCGCGAATGCGTTTCAACTACTTTTGCAAATGGCCAATTCGCTCAGGATGAGCTTCAGCCATAAAATCTCAGAAAATATAAATTGACAATCGTTTTGGTATAAATACTCTCCTTTTTTGTGAAATTCGAGTATGATCCTACAAAAAGTAAGATCAACGCGAAGAAGCACGGTATTAGTTTCGATCAAGCAAAGCTTCTTTGGAAAGATGAAAGGCACATAGTAGTTCCTGCTCGTTCGATCACAGAAAAACGAGAGGCTATTGTTGCAGAACTTAAAGGGATAGCTTGGACTGCCATTTATACCACGAGAGGGAAAGCAATTCGTATTATTTCAGTAAGGAGATCTAGAGATGAAGAAAGAGAAGAATACAATAACCGCTGAGGAATTAGATCATCGTTTTGACGATGGCGAAGATATTAGTGATTTCCTAGATTGGGATAGGGCAACTCGTCCCGGTTTAAAACCAAAGCGAGTGAATGTTGATTTACCAAGTTGGATGATTGTTGAGCTTGATAAACAGGCAGCAATCATAGGAGTTACGCGACAATCTATTATTAAAGTGTGGCTAAATGAACGAATCAAAATCGAAAATTCCGAACAAGGCGATCCAGCTAACGGCTCCCCGCGTCACGTCTCCGGCTTGTCGCTTCGCTCCGGCAGGAGTCGCCCTTAGTTCATTTAAAAATGCGCCCAAGCAGGCGTATGAAATCGTCTAAAATTGAGTAGAGACAAGGGATCAAAATCATCGTAATGAGCGAGGCAAAACTGAGTCCGAAGATGATGGCTTGAGCCATTGGCGCGAGAAATTCTTCCTGCCCCGTGCTTGCAAAAGCGAGGTTGCTGAGGCCAGCCACTGTGGTTACGGTCGTCAAAAAAACAGGGCGGAAGCGTGTTTGCGCACTGGCCATAACGGATCGCCAGCGCACGGAACTTGTATAGATCGCATTTTGCTCGCCCTGCTTTTTTTTCCATTGTCGGCGGTATTGGTTGATAAAATCGACGAAGACAACTGAGTTGTTTACGACGATTCCTGCGAGAGCGATAATCCCCATCAGTGCCATGAGGCCGATGGGCTCGCCCATAAAAAGAAGCCCCATGACGACGCCGACGATGCCGAAGGGAATCACGGACATGATAACTACGGGCTGAAGGAAGGAGTTGGTAATAACAGCCAGCAATCCATAAATGAGTAACAGCGCGACCACGCCGGCAAAGATCATACTGTCGAGACTGCGCTCGGTATCCTCATTTTCTCCGGTCAGACTAATGAGGCAGTCGGGATGCTCGGCCAAGATTTCCGGAATCCAGCTTTGGATTTCTTTGTTAACAGCCTGCGAAGTCGTGACCGCCGTTTCGACATCGGCAAATGCTGTGACGACACGCTCCTGATTAACTCGTTTGATTCGAGAAATACCGCTCGCCTCCCTGACGGATGCAAAACTTGAGAGATCGACCAGCTCGCCATCCTTATTGACAAAACGAAACCCGTGCAGCATCTCGGGATCTTGCGCATCTTTTTCCGCCATCTTGACACGCAAAATGACCTCTTCATTACCCCAGCGCATACGGTCCGCTTCGAGTCCGAAAAAGCCAGCCTGCAGGGCATTTGCCACGCTGCGAATGTCCAGTCCGGCAGCCGCCGCACGGTTTTCGTCGATGTCCACCTGCAACTCTGTTTTGCCACGAGGAAAGTCATTTCCGACATTGTAAACGCCGGGCAATGCCTTCAACCGAGATTCGATTTCGTGCGAAGCAGCAAGCAAATCCTCGTAGTTTGGACCATTGATTTCGACATTTACAGCACGTCCGACGGGTGGCCCCCCCTCCTTGACCTCGACACTTACTTTTACAAACTCAGGAAACTCGGAAAGCAGCTTCCGCAAATCGCGGGCGATGCGCGTGGGGCGACGCGCCTGTGGGTTTTCCTCGTCAATATCGACACTCATCAGGGCAAGGTTTGTGCCGTATTCCAAAAACTGATTCGTGGGATCAAAGCGTGCTCCGATGCGGGTAATGATTGCGGAAAGGTCGTCTTTCGGCAAGGTCTCGGCGACACGCCTTTCCAGCCGCGCCATGACATCCTCGGTTTGCTTGAGGCTGTAGTCTGGCGGAAACTCGGCCTTGATGAAAATGACATCAGCAAAGTCGGTTGCGAAAAGTTGAAACCGCACCAGCCCGCTGCCAAGAGCCGCCAAGGCCGCAATCAAAATCACGGCAAAAATCCCCGCTGCGAGATACCGCAGGCGCAGAGCCATCGCCAATAAATGCGTGTAAACATGCACGATGCCTTTAAGCAAAGCGTCCACGACATCCCGCATGTCGCGGTAGGTCACGACAAACGCCCTGCCGAATTTGGTAAGTCCGCGTGCAGGTGGCAAAGCCGCTAGTTCTTTGGAACTTTTTCCGGGCCGAACAAAATCCGCAATGTGGCTTGGCAGCACGACAAAGGCCTGCACGAGCGAAAACATGAGTGCCGAGATAACGACCACTGGCACGATGAGCAAAAATTTTCCAATGATACCCTCCGCCCAAATCAGCGGTAAAAAAGCGGCCACCGTCGTGCTGACACTGCCAATCACTGGCCAGATGACTTCCTGCGTTCCACGGATAGCAGCCTCCCGTGGACTGTAACCGCTTTGCAAATAGCGGTAGCAATTTTCCGCAATGACGATGGCATCATCGACAACCATTCCAAGTGCCATAATCATGCCAAACAGTGAGAGCAAATTGATCGTATAGCCACCGATGTAGAGCACTAAAAACGCACCCGCAAACGAAATCGGAATCCCCAGCGCAACGAGAATGGCAAGTCGCCAGTTGAGCGTCAGCAAAAGCAAAATCGTCACCAAAAGCAGTGCCTGGCTGCCGTTTTGCAGGACGGTGCTGATACGTGTTTTGATAAAGCGCGTCGAGTCGCTGAGAACCCGCGTCGTAACTTCCGGCGGCATACTTTTCGCCTCAGACTCAAAAACACGTCTGCACTGAAGAGCTGTCTGAATAGCATCAGCACCCTTTTTTTTGACGATATTAAAAGTGACACTCGGCTGCATATCAGCGCGTCCGTAAGTTCTGGGATCTTCGCTCGTGTCTTTAAAATTTGCCAAATCTCGCAAAAGCAAAATGCGTCCGTCCGCTGTTTTTATCGGGATGTCCTTTAGGTCATCGGCACTGCGAACTTCCTCCTTTAGCCGCACGATGCGCTGTCCGCCCCGAGCATCGATTCGCCCGCTTACGGAGTTGACACTTTTTCTTCGCACGGCTTCGGTGACTTGCTCCATCGAAACTCCAGCCGCCTCCAGCTGAAAAGGATCGACCTCGACCCACAGCTCGCGCCGATCATACCCATCGGCCAAGACCTGAGAGACACCGGAGATGATTTGCAGCTTCCGGCGAAGACGCTCCAGACTCGGACGCAACTTCATCGGATCATAGTCCGGCGGATAAGAAATCGTAAACGTCAGGAGCGGAAACGGAATGTCAAACTCCTGAATGACCGGCGGTTCAATTCCTGCCGGCAACTTGGGACGCGCCTTGTCCACGGCCTGCCGAAGTTCGTTCAAAACCGGATCGACATCCGTGATCGCAGCGTCCACTTCGATAAAAATCGTCGAAATATTGTCTGCCGAAAATGAGCGAATGCGCGTGACATTTTGCACACTGGCAATCTCTTCCTCGATTGGGATGGTAATTGTGCGCTCAACTTCCTCGGGCACGCTGGCCTCCGGATCCAAGGTTTGAACCTGAATAATATTTGTCGAAACATCCGGGAAAAGATCCATCTTCAGACGGGTCGATGCGGCCAGAATACCAGCCACCAGAACCAGCAGTGAAAGCAGGTTCACCGCCACCCGGTTATTTACACTCCATTCCGAAAGACTCATACGGCTCGTTTTTTCAAAATAAAAATCAGCGGATAAAAACCCGGTCGCCTTCTTTTAACCCCTCAAATACCGGAAAGGCACCCTCCAGCTCGGAGCCGATTTGAATGGTGACCCACTCTGGTTCTGTGTTGCCCGTGTCCTTCAGCACCTGCGCGTCGCGTCCTCTGAAACGAACCGCCGCCGCTGGGACTGTGATGGTATTGTCGAAGTGCCGAATGTCCGCTTCGATGATCCCCTGAAGTCCGCCGGGGAGTTTTAGTTTGCTGTTGTCAAATGTGGCTTGAATTTCAAAAAGCCGAGTCGCTGGGTCGGCTGCCGGCGCAACGAACTTCACCTGCGGATGCAGCAAAACTCCCTGTTTCGACGGGAGCCGCATGTCGAGTTCTTGCCCGACGGGAAACGCGCTCAGGTCCTCTTCCGTAACGTAAAAAACCGCTCGCAGAGTGCTAAGATCGACAAGCTCAACGACGGGCTGATTGATGTTTACCGCCTCTCCAAGATCGACCTCACGAGCATTTTCAACTCCGTCGAAAGGTGAGCGAATCGTGTGTCGTTCGAGGTTGTCAGCCGCCTCGGTGAGTTGGGCTTTTGCGATTTCCGAATTTGCTTCCGCCGCCGAAAGAGCGGTTTGCGAAACAACGTTGGATTTTTTAAGGCGCAATGCCTCCTGGTATAAACGCAGTGCTTCTTTGGCCTGGAGCTTTGCGATGTTGAGCCGGATTTCCGCACGCTGCTGCTCCAGCTCGACCAAAATATCTCCTTTGCTGACAGCGTTTCCCGGCTCGACCCGGATCTTTTGCACACGCCCCGCGACTTCGGCAGGGACTTTTGTCACCGCCCACGGATTTAGCGAAATGACGAAACGCCGCGTCTGTTTTAAATTTTGCCGAGCAATCTCGATGGCCTTCGGGTCGGGTGGTTTTAACCCGGCCTGCTCCTGCTCGTATCGCTCGCGTTCGCGGGCATTTGCGAGATAACGCCCCACGCTCACAAAAGCAAAAAGCGAAAAAATAACGAGAAAGCTAAAGCCGATAATCAGGCGTTTGGATCGACGAGAAATAAGCATGAAAGCACGGTTTACGGGAGAAACACGCTGCAATTTATTTAGGGCTAAGGCAAGGCCGGAAAGCGAAATTCATAAGCCCTTAGGCCGCTTAGCTCTGATGGCCTTTCTTCGCTCAAATTCCGCATAGTTGAAAATTTTTTCTTTGGGTAATGCTTACGAAAAGCTAGATCTATCCTCATAATATGACCCCAAAACCTATCGATCAAGAGCGTATCCAAAAAGCGGTTCGTGAAATTCTCCTAGCACTCGGAGAAGATCCCGATTGCGATGGTTTAAAAGAGACTCCTCAACGCGTCGCTAACTTCTATGCAGAAGTCTGTCGCGGCAGACTAGAAGACCCCACCGGCCATCTCGCAAAAACCTTTGAGGTCGATCACGACGAAATTATTATCGTCCGCGACATCCCCTTCTTCTCACTTTGTGAACATCATATGGTTCCTTTTTTTGGTAAGGCGCACGTCGGCTATCTTCCCGCTAAAAAAGGAAAAATCGCCGGTCTCTCCAAACTCGCCCGCGTTGTGGATGGCTTCGCCTGCCGTCTCCAAGTGCAAGAACGCCTCACCGCCCAGATTGCCGACGCCATCAGCGAGAAACTCACCCCACGCGGTGCCGCTGTTGTGCTCGAAGCCGAGCATCTCTGCATGTCTATGCGTGGTATAAAAAAACCCGGCTCCCGAACCATTACCTCTTCCATGCGCGGAATTTTTCGTCAAAATGCCGCCTCCCGCGAAGAGGTTCTCCGCCTCATCCTACACCAATCATGATCTATCGACGCTTCGGACGCACCGAACTCCCAATTCCTGTTTTATCCTGTGGCGGCATGCGCTACCAACACAGTTGGAAGCGCCCCGAAACAATGGCAGACATCCCCACGGACAATCAGCGCAATATAGAAAAAACCATCCACTACGCCTTCGACAACGGCATTAACCACATCGAAACTGCGCGTGGTTACGGGAGCTCCGAACTTCAGCTCGGCCATATCCTCTCAGATTTCCCCCGTGAAAAACTCATCCTCCAAACAAAAATCTCTCCGGAGGAAAACCCTGAAGATTTTTTAAAAAACTTCGACGACTCCCTTGCAAAACTACAGGTCGATTACGTGGATCTTTTTTCCTTTCACGGCCTCAACACCGCCGAACTCCTCGACATTGTTATTCGTCCCGGCGGTTGTATGGAGATGGCGCATCGTCTGAGGCGCGAAGGTCGCATTCGCCACATCGGATTCTCCACCCACGCCCCTTGCCCCGTCATCCAAAAAGCCATACAAAGCGGAGACTTCGATTACGTAAATCTCCACTGGTATTGGGTAAACCAATCCAATTGGCCTGCCATCCTCGATGCCGGTAAACAGGACATGGGCGTTTTCATCATCAGCCCAAACGACAAGGGGGGCAAACTCTACGCCCCGCCAAAAAAATTGAGCGATCTTTGCGCCCCGCTCTCTCCCATGATTTTCAATGACCTCTTTTGTCTCCTGCGCTCCGAGGTTCACACTCTGAGCATCGGCGCGTCCCGCCCCGAAGATTTCGACGAACATCTCGCCGCGCTCAAACATCTCCGTGACGAAAAAGCCGCCCGGGAACAAATTCATAAAATCACCACCCGCCTCGAAGATACGCTCAAAGCCAGCCTCGGCGGTGACTGGTGGGCGCACTGGCAAGATGGGATTCCGGACGCCGCCGACCTCCCCGGCCAGATCAATGTCTGGGAAATTCTTCGTCTATGGAATTTCGCCACGGCCCTCGATCTGATCGACTTTGGTAAAATGCGCTACAATCTCCTCGGCAACGCCGATCACTGGTTTCCCGGAAAAAACGCAGCCGAATTCGACGAAGCTGCTTTGCAAAAAGCTCTGGCAGGCAATCCTTTCAAAGAGCGCATCCCGCAAGTCCTGCGCGACGCCCATAAACTTCTCTACGAAGCTCCTAAAAAGCGTCTCAGCCAAAGCGAAGACTAAAATATTACCACAGTCATCCCATAAGAGTAATAAAAATAAACTGATCAAAGTCTCTTGGTAGGGTCGCTTTGATAAGGAGTCATTTCTACGAAATAACTGGTAGCGACCGCGGGATTCCGGCTCGACATCACACGTCGCGGTCTTTTTATCAAAAAGACCCTACTGGGCTACCGCTCTTATCCAAAAAGAACGCATGAAGAAAAACTCAACCTGCAAAATCACCAAATCTTCGCTCAAACCAAGTTGAAACCAAGCAAGCCTAGCCCTTTTTGGGAAGCTATGGGATGACTGTGAAATATTACCTAAAAAAAAGCCCCGAGCGTGGACGCTCGGGGCTTTTTGTGGTTGGTGAAACTTTTCTAAAAATTTTAGAGTTTCAAATTTACCGGGCTACTGGCCATTGCGGCGTGTTGCTCGTCGGTGCAGGGAGCGTTTAGCGGGACATCGGTGGCCGCGGTTTTTGGCTCGGCGAGCTTATTTTCTATGAGATAAGCTTCGAGCTCTTCACCGCTGATGTCGGCCAGCATGGTGCCGTTTACCTCCACGCAGGGCGAGAGGGGTTGGCCGCTTTTTTGTTCCATTTCGAAACGGAAAGCGGGGTTTTTGATGATGTCTTTTTCTTCGTAGGAGAGGTTGTGCTTTGCCAAGACGGCACGGACACCATTGCTCCAGCCACAGGTGGTTTTTAGGTAGGCTGTGATTTGTAAGTTGTCGGACATGATTATTTAGTAATGTTGGTGTTTGGGCTGCGAGCAGCAAGTTATTTGCTGCCTTCGCCGGGTCGGAAGTCCTCCTGAGCAAACTGGAAGGCTTGGTCGAGGCCGACCATGTCTTCGCCCGGACGTAGGTTGTCCATTGCTTCGGATTCTTTGCGGAGTTGTTCTTCGCTGTAGTTTGCGGCTTTGATCGATAGGCCGACGCGGCGTTCGGTTTTATCGACTTTGATGACGCGGGCTTCGACTTCATCGCCAACTTTGAGCACGTCTTTGACTTTGCTGACGTGGTCTTCGCTGATTTGCGAAATGTGCACAAGGCCGTCGATGTCGCCGTCGAGTGCGAGGAAGGCGCCGAAGTTTGCAATTTTGGTGACTTTGCCTTTGACGAGGTCGCCGATTTTGAAGCGGTCTTGAATGCTGTCCCAAGGATCGTTTTCGAGTTGTTTCACACCGAGGCTGATGCGTTGGTTGGCTTTGTCTATATCGATAACGACTGCTTCGATCTCGTCGCCTTTTTTGACAATTTCGCTCGGGTGATTGATTTTGCGAGTCCAGCTCAAATCGGAGACGTGAACCATGCCGTCGATACCTTCTTCGAGTTCGACAAAGGCTCCGTAGGCAGTCATGTTGCGAATCTTACCCTTTACTTGTTTGCCGATGATATAGCGTTGCTCGATCTCATCCCAAGGATTGACTTCGAGCTGGCGAATGCCGAGTGAAATCTTGAGTTCGTCTTTGTTGATGCCGAGGACTTGGGCTTCGATTTCTTGACCGATAGAGAGAACGTCGGATGGACGTGCGATGCGTTTGGTCCAAGAGAGTTCGGAAACGTGAATGAGGCCTTCGACACCTTCTTCGATTTGGACAAAGGCACCGTAAGGCATGAGGTTGGTGATTTTGCCTTTGATCGTAGCACCGATAGGGAAACGTTCTTCGATGTTTTCCCAAGGGTTGCTTTGCATTTGTTTTAGGCCGAGCGAGATGCGTTCCTTGTCTTTGTTTATGTCGAGGATCATGACTTCGACTTCGTCGCCGATGTTTAGAGCTTCGCTTGGGTGATTGATGCGTGCCCAGGAGATGTCGGTGACGTGGAGAAGCCCGTCGATGCCGTCGAGATCTAGGAAGGCTCCAAAGTCGGTGATGTTTTTGACGATGCCTTTTACTTTGTCGCCGATGGTTGTGGCGTCGAGGAAGGCTTGGCGTTTTTCGGAGCGTTCTTGCTCGATGATTTCGCGGCGGCTGAGGACGATATTTTTGCGGTCTTCGTTGATTTTTACGATTTTGAATTCGTAAGTGTTGCCGACAAATTGGTTGAGTTCTTTTGGTGGAATGATGTCGATCTGAGAGGCGGGGAGGAAGGCTTCGACACCGACATTCACGGTGAGGCCGCCTTTTACGACAGCTTTTACGCGGCCTTTGATGAGGCCTTCTTGTTCGAAAACTTTTACAATTTTTTCCCAGTTTTGGCGATGAGCGGCTTTTTCCTTGGAGAGCACGACCATGCCTTCATCATTTTCGAGACGTTCGAGGAGGACTTCTATTTCGTCGCCAATTTCGACTTCTTCAGGTTCATCAAATTCATTAGCCGAGATGACGCCTTCGGATTTGTAGCCGATATCCACGAGGAATTCGTGGGGGCGGATTTCGAGCACGTGTCCTTTTACGATGCTACCCTCTTTGTAATTTTTGACCGCAGAGGCGATCATTTCTTTGAGTTGAGACATTAAGTTGTTTGGTTTGTGGTTTTAGTTTCGCGTGCCGTTTTTTTCAAAGACCCTGATCTTTGCCAGCACGTAGCGAGCTAGCCTTTCTACAAGGAGATGAGTTTAGTTCAAGAAGAAATACGAAGTATTCTTTGGGTCTGCGCTACGGCGTAAGTGGGAGGAATTTTATAAAATACGTGCGAAATCCATACCCACGGCGAAGCTCCACACCTTTGCATCGATAAAAATTCCTTCGGCATGGAGTTCTAGAAGCTGTTTTTTCAAATCGTGGAGAGGGAGCTCCAAGACCTCAATTTTTTCGGTTTCTTCGGTTTGTTGCTCGAATTTCTTTCCGGCTTCGACGAAGAAGCAGACAACATTTTCATCCGCCATTCCGGGGCTGCTAAAAACGGGTGGCCCCTGGGAAAGGATACGTCCGGCATAGCCAGTTTCTTCCCGAAGCTCGCGGAGAGCACTTTCTTCAGGAGTTTGCCCGGAGTCGATAAGCCCTGCCGGAAATTCGATGATCTCCGCATCGATTGGTGGGCGGAATTGTTTTATCAGAATAAGCTTTTCCGGTTTACCCGCTGCATCGTGCGTAAATGCGGCTACATAGACTCCGTCGAGGGAGCCGGAGCGAGTGACGAATTCCCAATTTTTTATTTCTCCGTTTGGCAGGGGTTCTTTTATTTCGCCAAAGGACAACCATTTTCCGCGATGTAAAATCTGTCTGCTCATTTT
>JBKEAD010000058.1:0-6024 GCA_047971915.1 Chthoniobacterales bacterium | reverse complement strand
TGTCCTGCAAGTAGAACAGGGCGTTTGGAATTATTTATCAATTCGATTGCTTCGGCAACAGCGTCGGGCGAAATCTTGTGTGCGATTTGTGGATCGTAGCCGGGCAGCGTTATTTCCGGGTTCATTTCTCCATCAAATATTCCTTGTGAAATATTTTTTGGAATGTCGATAAGCACGGGACCGGGACGGCCTGTGGTGGCGATATGGTGTGCCTCGCGTGCGATGCGTGGTAGGTCGTTTGTATCTTTGACGAGGTAGTTGTGTTTTACAACCGGCATGGTGATGCCAAAAATATCCGCTTCCTGAAAGGCGTCTTTTCCTAACATCCAACTAACGGTTTGGCCGCTGAGAACAATCATCGGAACCGAGTCCATGTGGGCGGTCATAAGCCCCGTAATGGTGTTGCCGGCACCGGGGCCGGAGGTTACTAGAACGCAAGCGGGCTTTCCGGTGGCGCGTGCGTAGCCATCGGCCATGTGGACGGCTCCTTGCTCGTGGCGAACGAGAATGAATTTCATTTTTGTTTTAACCGTTTCGAGCGCATCAAAAATCGGAATTGCTGCACCTCCTGAGTAACCGAAAATGTATTCGATCCCCAAGTCATCGAGTGTTTTTACTAGGGCTTGCGCCCCGTCTAGGTTTTGTTTTGCCTGTTTTGCCATAAAAATTAAGGATTTCTCGACAAAATCTCTAATTTAAAAATTATAGCAAGACAAAAATTAATGTTTTTTTGTTAAAATCTTAATTTCGATCTATTCTGACAGATGAAAATTGCTAGAAAATAGACAAGTATGCGGTTTTATATTTTTACTCCTCTTAAAGTTTTGAGTTTTTCAGGAGTTTGAGAATTGCTTTCTGGGTATGCAGACGGTTTTCGGCTTGGCGAAAGATCGTTTCGGCATGTTTTTCCATGACAGTGTCGGTGATTTCTTTTTCGCGGTAGGCTGGTAGGCAGTGCATTACGAGCGGATTGCGGGTGAGCGAGAGGAGTTCGCTGTTGATTTGGTAACCGTGAAATTGTGCGAGGCGGTAGGCGGATTCGTCTTCTTTGCCCATGCTTACCCATACGTCGGTGTAGAGCACGTCGGAGCCTTCTGCTGCTTCGCGTGGATCGGTGGTGACATGGATTTTTCCGCCTGCGGTTTGGAGGAGTTTGCTTGGGGGATGGAAGCTTGGTGGTGCTGCGATGCGAAGCTCGAAACCGAGGCGTGCGGCAGCCCAGATCCAAGATTTTGCGACATTGCAATCTCCATCGCCTACGAAGCAGACCTTTAAATCTTCGAGAGTTTTGCGAGTTTCTTGGATGGTGAAAAGATCGGTGAGAATCTGGCAAGGATGCTCTTCGTCGGTGAGGGCATTTACGGTTGGTATGTCGCTAAACTTAGCAAATTCATCGACATCGCTTTGAGCGTAGGTGCGGATGATGGCACCATGAATCATGCGCCCTAGGACGCGTGCGGTATCACGAATGGGTTCGCCGCGGCCTAGCTGAATATCATTAGAGCTTAGAAACATGACCTTGCCGCCGAGTTCACGAATGCCAACCTCGAAGCTTACGCGGGTGCGGGTGGAGGATTTGGAGAAAATGAGAGCCCAGGTTTCTTTTGCGAGGGGGGCGTCTGTAGTCTGTCCGCGCTCGGCTTTTACTTGCGTAGTCAGCGAGAGGATCTTTAGAATTTCTTCTGAATTAAGAGACTGGATGGAGAGGAAATTTTTCACTTAGGGAGCGTAGCAATTCAGAGGCTTATACAGAAGCCCTTTTGTGTATACCTGAATATTTCTTTAGTATAGCGATTTAGCAGGTGGAGGCGTTTTTATGAATGGCTTCGGGGGTGATGTCGCCTTGGTAGGGATTTACTGTTGCTAGTTCTTTTAGGACGTTTTTGTGCAGTTGGATTCCGTTCATAAAATTTTCGAGTGGGAAATTTTCGTTAGGTGAGTGCACGTTGCAGTCGGGCGAGGCGAGGGCGAGGAGGAGGCAGTCGATGCCGAGAGTGTCGGTGATTTCCTGCAAAATAGGAATACTGCCACCCTCGCGAAGCAGGCAGGTTTTTTTTCCGAAAGTCTTTTCAAGAGCGCGTTGGGCGGCGAGTCCGTCGGGGCTCATGGGGTTAATCATGTAGGCGGGGCCGGAGTGGCCGCGCGTTAGTTCGATTCGGACGCCGGGTGGACAGTGAGCGCGGAGGTGGGCTTCGGCGAGGTCGAGAATTTTTTCAGGGGCTTGTTTGGCGACTAGACGGAAGGTGAGCTTGAATTGCGCTGTGGCGGGGAGCACGGTTTTTGTGCCTTCACCTTGGTAGCCGCCGCCCATGCCGTTGACCTCTGCCGTGGGGCGGGAGCCGACGCGCTCTTGGGCGGTATAGCCGGGTTCGCCGAAGAGTTCGTTTACGCCGGTTTGGTCGATGAAGTCTTGGTCTTTAATAGGGGAGGTTTTGGCGGCTTCGCGTTCCCAGTCTTTGAGTGGCTCGACGTCGTCGTAAAATCCTTTTATGGCGACACGGCCTGTTTCGTCATGCAGGCTGGCGATTAAGCGTGCTGCCGCGGTGAGCGGGTTGGCTATTGTGCCGCCGTAAAGTCCGGAGTGTAAGTCTTGTTTGGGGCCAAAAACTTTGCACTCCAGTGCTGTCACGCCGCGCAGTCCGTAGGCGAGGGTGGGGTAGTTGTGAGCGGCCATTCCAGTGTCTGAAATGATCGCTATATCGGATTTTAATAAATCACGGTTTTTACGTAAAAAATCAGGTAAGTTACTGCTGCCTATTTCTTCTTCTCCTTCTAGTAAGTAGATAATATTGACCGGAAGCTCGCCGTTTTGCTGGAGGAGTTCGGCGGTGCCGAGGAGGTGTGCGAAATTTTGTCCCTTGTTGTCGGTGGCACCTCGGGCAAAGATTTTTCCCTTGCGAGTGGTGGGTTCAAAAGCCGGAGTGACCCAGAGATCGAGTGGGTCGGGAGGTTGCACATCGTAGTGTCCATAAACGAGCACGGTGCGTTTATTCGGATCATCGCCGTGGCGAGCAAGAACGATTGGATGTCCCGGAGTTTGATAAATAGAGGCTTCTAGGCCGATAGAGCGGCATTTTTCTTGTAGCCATTCGGCGCAGGCTTGGAGGTCTTTTGTGTGTTCTTTTTGGGTAGAGATACTCGGAAAACGCAGATATTTCTCGAACTCTTCGAGATAGTTTTGAGGGATTTCATTAACGGGAGATTTTTTACTCATATACTATATATTGTGGTTGCTTAAAATTATTTATACTCTTGATTGTGTTTTTTAGGTTGAAATTGGTTTTCAATCTTCGTAAAGCTCACGATTCGATAGACCCCAACAAATTACTAGCATCTTTATTTATGTATCTACAATCTTTAGAAATTTCCGGTTTCAAATCTTTTGCTGCCCGCACGCTACTTGAATTTCATCGTGGTGTCACGGCAGTTGTCGGCCCGAATGGCTGCGGCAAATCGAACGTCCTTGATGCGATCCGCTGGGTTTTGGGGGAGCAATCCGCAAAAGCTCTCCGTGGCGGTGAGATGGCGGATGTTATTTTCAGTGGAACGGATAGTCGGAAACCGCTTGGAATGGCTGAGGTATCGCTGACTTTTTCCGAATGCGAAAAAGAACTCGGTGTGGAGTGGAACGAGGTGCGCATTACGCGCCGCGTTTTTCGTGATGGCAAGAGTGAGTATTTGATCAATCGGACGCCTTGCCGTTTGCGTGATATTCATCACCTTTTTATGGATACGGGTATTGGTCGCAGTGCTTATTCCATTATGGAGCAGGGAAAAATTGACCAAATTCTGAGTAGCAAGCCGGAGGACCGGCGGGCGATTTTTGAAGAAGCTGCCGGGATTACAAAATATAAAGCTCAGAAAAAAGAGGCACTTCGGAAGTTGGATTACACAGAAGCCAATCTTCTCCGCGTGTCGGATATTATTAAAGAAGTGAAACGTCAGATCGGCTCCCTGCAGCGACAGGCCGGCAAGGCGCGTCGTTACCAATCGCTTTTGGAGTCGCTCCGCACATTCGATACGCATCTTTCCCATCGAAAGTTCAGCGAGTTTGCTGACGAGCTAGAGAAAATCAAGAGTGATCTTTTACAATTAGAAGACTCGAAAAAGGCGCAGGAAGAGCAGATCGTTACTCAGGAGCAAGAGATCACAAACCATCGTTCGCAGCTTGGGGCGATAGATGCCGAAATCTCGCAAGTTCGGGATACGGTGCAGACCTTAAATAGCCGCGTCGTCGCCGCGGAAAGCCGCATCGAGTCTCACCAGCACCGGCAAATGGAATTTAGTGAACTTATCACTCGAAACGAAGCCGACATCATCGCTGCTAAGGCGAAAACCGAAGAGCAGGAAAATCAAATCCAGCAAACGGACAGGCAGATTGAGGAATTGATAAATACCCTTCGCACTGGCGAAGAGGCACTAACGGGGCAGGATGCGAGATTGCAAGCAGTTCGCTCGGAACGCCAAGGCATAGAACAATCGCTTTTGGCAAGTCAGCAAGAGGTCTCCCGACTCGAAGGCGAGCTCGGACGTGTGCGTTCCGAAATGGCCACCGCAAATGCCCAAAGCGAAGCTGCCGAGGCCCGCCTCGCAATGCTGCACGGCGAATACGCCAGTGCCCAAGCCGCACAGCAAGAAGTGGACGCCCGTGTTGGCGACCACGAAGCACATATCGCCAGCCTAGCGTCACAACTCGAAGAAGCCCGCGCACAGGCCACCCAACTACAAGAACGCCTGCAAGAAGTCACTGCTTCCAAACAAGCGATCGAATCCGAAACCTCTCAACTAGATCGCAAATTGACTGAGCTACGCTCTCGTCTCGAAGTGCTACGACAGCTCGAAGCCGCAGGCGAGGGGCTGGGGGAGGCGACCCAATCCTTACTTCGAGGACTTGACAATCCCGACTTTTTCCAACCCTCGGTTTCAGGTGCCTTGGCAAACCTCATCGATGTGGATCCGCAATATGTGCCAGCAGTGGAGGCCGCCCTCGGTTCGGTTTTGCAGGGAGTTGTTTTTAAAGATCCCAGCGTAGCGGAAGCTGCGCTTTTGACTCTAGCAAAAGGGGAAAACGGACGCGGAGCGGTGTTGGCTCGTGGCTGGATGCCGCAGGAGCAAAATTCTCCTTTCGAAAACCCACTTCCGGAAGGCTGTCTGGCATGGGCGTCTTCGGTAATTCAAGCACAGTCGGAGCTTGGGCAGTTTTTAAATACTTTCCTCAAACACGTCGCCATCGTTTCCGATTTACAAACAGCTATTCACCTGCGCCAATCTCACCCACGCTTGAGTTTTGCAACTTTGGGCGGAGATTTATTGACGAAAGAAGGCGTGGCCTACAGCGGAAAGTCTCAAAGTGGAGCCTCCTCCGCATTGCTACGAAAAACGGAAATCACCAACCTCTCGGCAGAAATAAATGAACTTTCTCAAAAACACACTGCCGTGCAGGAGCGTTTGCAAATGGCTGCCCTGGAGCTAGAAGACGTAAACGCATCACTCGCAGAATCTCGCCAACGTCAACAAGACTTGCAGTTGGAATTTTCCTCAGCGCAGCAAGAGCAAAATCTCTTCCAGCGCCAACGCGAAGACGCGAGCAAACGCATCGAGCAGTTTCAACAAGAAATCGAACGTCTGAATCAACAAAGCGAAACCACTCGTTCGCAAACTCGCGACCTCGAAAGTAGAGTTTCAGAAATTGCAAGTAGCCAAGAAGCCACAGCCAGCCAGCGTCTAGAGTTTGAAAATAAAGTCCAAGAACTCCGTGCCCGTGAAGCCGAAGTCGGAGAAGAGCTAAACGAACTCCGCATTCGTGTCGCTACCGAACGCCAGCAAAACGACAACCTCCAGCGCCAACGCGAGCCAATGAAAGCCCGCCTAGAAGAACTGGCCGAACTCGTCGTTCAACGCGGCAACGACATCGAAAACTACCGCTCACGCATCGAGCAATTCACCAGCGAAGTAGGCGAACTACAAGGCAGCATCGAGTCTTGGTCTGTCGAACAAAAGCAAGCTGAAGAGCAAGGTCACAAC
>JBKEAD010000031.1:0-4925 GCA_047971915.1 Chthoniobacterales bacterium | reverse complement strand
GTCGGCACCAAGTTCCAGTTGCCTTTGTGCTATCGATATGGATTTATGGGCACACCCGAAAAACAAATAGGGCGTTTACGGATTGATTTCGTGAAAGTTAAAAAATAATTATCAGGTATGCCTATTATTGACGTTCACGCGCACTATTTTTCCTCTTCATCCTTTACCGAGGAATTCTTAAAACAGGCGGAAATTGCTAGAGGAGAACCTGTTGATTTGGTCACCAATTATACGAAATATTGGGCAATGTCGCCCCCCGACACTAAAACGATTGTGTTTGGTGGTAAAGCTCGCCTGAGTGGCGTCTGGACAAATAATGAGGACGTCGCCAATCTGGTAAAGAGTGATCCCGGACGGCTAACGGGGTTTCTTTCTGTGGATATTTCTCAACCCGGCTGGGAGGATGATCTGCGGCATGGTCATCAAAAATTGGGGCTTCGCGGAGTAAAACTGCTCCCTATGTATGCGGGTTTTTACCCAAACGATCCCGCCTTCAACGGTTTTTGGGAATATGTGTGTCGGCATGATTTACCAGTAGTGCTCCACGCTGGCACGACGTTTGTCCGCCAAGCACCGCTTGATTGCACCCGCCCAATACATATTGATGATGTCGCGATTCGGTATCCGAAGGCTCGAATTTGGATGGCGCATCTAGGACACCCTTATGAAGGTGAAACCATTGCCGTAATCCGAAAACACCCCTATGTTTATGCGGATGTTAGTGCCTTGTTCTATCGTCCTTGGCAGCTCTTTCACAGTCTGATGCTTGTTCAAGAATACGGCGTGTGGGACAAGCTTTTATTCGGGAGCGATTTTCCTTTCACCACAGTGAACGACAGTATCGCAGGGCTTCGCGAGGTGGGAAAGATCAAAGTAGATCGTTTTCGGCTTCCTGCCGAACGCATTGAGGAGCTGATTCATCGGGACACTCTCGAACTACTCCATCTCAATTGATCGACACGTTATAATAAAAAACGCTGCGATTTTATTCGGAGTTGGTATTTTCAAGTTTCATGTTTCGCAGTGGATCGACATTTCGGATTTTGGAGGAGACGGAGGATTTACTTGTTTTAGATAAAGCTCCGGGGGTGATGGTGCACCCGACGCGTCCGAGTCTGGAGCGGACCATGCTGCATGATATTCGGGATTTGCTTGCCTATGAAATTGCCGCGGGGGCGGTGCCGGGAATTATTAATCGACTGGATCGGGAGACCAGTGGCTTGGTTTTGATTGCAAAAAATTCGGCGGCTTCGCGGCGTTGTGGCCTTTTGATGCAGGATCGCGAAGTGAGAAAAAGTTACTTAGCGATTGCTTGTGGGCAAGTGCCGTCGGGGAAAAGTTTTGTCGTGGAGGAGCCGATTTTGCGGCTTAGTGATGAGGAAAATTTCGAAGGTGAGATTTGGTTGAAGCGCGGTGTGCATCCACGGGGGCAGTATGCGAAGACGGAGTTTCATCTACTGCAAGCGTGGGAGGATGAGCGAGTCGGTCCGATGTGTCTTTTGAAATGCCATCCGGTAACGGGGAGGACACACCAAATTCGCGTGCATCTCGCATGGTGCGGTTTGCCAATTTTAGGGGATAAACTCTACGGCCCTTCGGATACATACTATCTTGAATTTATTCGGCACGGGTGGAGCGAGAGTCTGGCGGCGACTTTGCACCATCGACGTCAGGCTTTGCATTCTGCCGAGTTGAGTATGGTTTTCGATGGGCAGCAGTATGCTTGGAAATGTCCTTTGGCAGAGGACTTGCAGGCATGGTTGCCGCGAGGGTAAATTTTGTTTTACGGTCTTTTGCCGTGGCTTTCGGCGAGGATGCCTCGGGCAATGGCTTCGGCCTGTCTTTGTCGCACGCGGGAGCTTTGGACGTAGCGGTTGTCTGTTGTGTTAGAGAGAAAACCTAGCTCGGCGAGGATGGCGGGGCGGGTATTATTTCTGAGAACGTAAAATCGGGCGGTTTTGACTCCGCGATTTGGTGTGCGAAAAACGCGCATGAGTTCTTGTTGCACGTGGTAGGCCAAGCGTTTGGATTTACGGCTGTAGTAGTAGGTCTCGATACCTCGGGCACCGGCGCGGTTGGCGTGGTTGTAATGAATGCTGACGAAGATGGAATTTCGGTATCGTTTGGCGATATCCACGCGTTTTTGAAGTGGGATGAGGTGGTCGGAGTTGCGAGTGAGGATGACATGGAAGCCCTTTCGCTCGAGTTCTCTTTTGAGACGCAGTGCGACATCGAGGGTCAATATTTTTTCATTTTTTCCGCGACGGCTTCTTCCACCCTGGTCGTGGCCACCATGTCCGGCATCGACGATGACGGTATGGAAATGTCCGGCACCGGGGCCGAACTCACCATGACTGGCGCAGCCGCCGAAACTGAAAATAAGAGCACAAAACCCGGCGAAAGCGAGGAATAAACACAGGACGTTTTTTAAAGAGGGGATCGTCTTAACGGAGGTTCGTGATGGGCTTGTGAGACGCATTATGGATTTCGATAGTTGTTTTTATCGAAAAAAGATGAGGCTGGCTAGTATAAGCGCGGCTCCGTAGGCAAGACCACCTAAAGAAGCCAGTCGTAGGCGGATTGCGGAGCTTGTGATCCATGTGATTTGGTTTCTTAGGGTGTAAGGCATTCCAACCCAGAACAGTCCCAAAATAATCCATGCGTAAGCGAGGATGACAAGAAGTAGGCGCCAAGGTGTGGCTTCAAGAAAGGCGGAACAAAGTAAAAGCTCTGCCGCCAAGAGCAGGAGCATACCGAGCGAGCGAACCGCTAAAAATTCGTCAACAAAAAACCATGTGAGAAGGGCGATGACGATAGTTGCGATCTGCATGGTGCTTCGGTGTCGGGCAAACTCTCCGAGATCCATAGTGCCGAGCAAGAAAAAGGCCCAGATGGCAGCGATAGCAAGAAGTAAGGTGCCTACAAAAGAATTACGGGGAAATTTTTTTAAAAAAGATTTTGTTGCCTCCGGGCGCAGGAGTGCCAGCCCGTGCGAAGCGAGCAAGAGGAGACCGACGATGAGGCCGGTTGAAAAAAGTCCGATGTGATAGGTCATGTCGTGTAGAGAATTTTATGTAGCGAATAATAAGAAAAACAGCCAGACGAAAGACGCGTGTAGGAAAGAGCACTTCAATTTTTCTTCTCTTCGGTTTGGATTTCGCCGACTTGTATTTTTTCCCAAGCTTTGTGTTCGAGGGCTACGATGGCTGCTGCAACTTCGGCAGATTTTTTGCTAGAACCTTCACCGCGAGCAAGTTCGAAGCCGCTCCAAGTGACTCGACAAAGAAAAATTTTGGAGTGCTCGGGGCCAGTCTGCGTCAGGATTTGGTATTTTGGTGCGATGGGGGTAATGGCTTGGAGGATTTCTTGGAGCTGCCCTTTGGGATTAATTTCTTCGGGCTGCTCTTGGATGGTTTCAAAAAGTTCTCGGGCTTCGCTGAGGATAAATTTTTGGGCAGGCTCAAAACCGCCGTCTAGGTAAATGGCACCTATGAGAGACTCGAAGGCGTCGGCGAGGGTCGAGGCCCGGCTGCGTCCGCCGGAAGCTTCCTCGCCGCGTCCCATCATGAGATAGGAGCCGAGATTTATGGATCGGGCGCGGGCTTTTAGTGCGACACGGGAGACGAGGCGTGTGCGGAGTTTGGTGAGCTGGCCTTCGCTAAAATTTGGAAAGAGTCGGTAGAGGTGTTCGGTCACGACAAGCTGTAGGACAGAGTCTCCTAAAAATTCGAGACGCTGGTTGTCGAAGGGGTAGTTTTTTCTCTCCAAAGAAATACTGGGATGCGTGAGTGCTTCGGCTAGGAGGAGTGAATTTCGAAATTTGTAATTCAAACGCTCCTCCAAGGGATTCATGACACTTCGAGTAGGGATTTCCGGGGAGGCGACTTCGCTTTGCATTTCTATTTTTTCTTTATAGCGTTCGTGACAAATCTGGAAATATCATTTCTGCCGTCTGCTTATTAAAAAATTCATCTTGTGTCCATAGAGCCTGAACATCCTCGGGCGGCAATCCATTCTTTAATGGGGCGATTTTCGACAACGTGTTCTTTTAAAATACGCCCAAGGCGTTCCGTAGTTAGTTGACCATACCAAATACCCTCGGGATAAATAGCGAGCCAAGGGCCTTCCACGCAAATTCGAAGGCAAGCTGCCTTGCTTCGTAAGACGGGGACAGGGAGTTCCTTGCTTGCTTTCTTTAAGTAATCCCAAAGCTCTGCTCCTATTTCCGAGTCACAGCAATCAGGACCGATACAGAGAAATAAATGCCGCTCTGCCTGATGGATTTCAGAAGCGCGGATTTTAGATTTTTTCGGAAAATTAGTGGGTTCCGGAATCGTCAGAAAATTGAGTGTTTAGCAGTGGGGGCGGATGGCGGACACGGAATCCGCAATCCTATCCCATTTTGAGGAAGGCTTGGTGAAGAGCTTCGCTGCCTACTCGATGCTTATTTCGGGAGGCTGTCCAAGGCCTTGCGAATTTGGAAAGTTCCGTCGTCTAAAAGCTGGTGGGCCTTTTTGTGAGCTACGGCACGGGCTTTTGTAGTTACTTTGGAGCCTTTTTTTACGGTTTCGAGAAGGATTTTTGCGGCTTGATCGATAAGCTCAGCCACAGATTCTTCAACGGCTTTTTCAACAGACTTTGCAGCCGGCTTTTTTGCCGGAGCTTTTTTCGCAGAAGCTTTTGGGGTGGATTTGCGGTTTTTTTTTGCTGTGGGTTTTGTGGTTCGTTTTGTTGCTGCCATGGAAAAAGCGTAAACCTTTTATGCGATCTTGCCAAGTGCCTACTTGCGCAGCATGTCTATTCGGGTGCAAGTAGAGATGAGTGATCGTGGAGGCGAAACGGAAAACGGCCCAGCGTTTTTTATATAATTCTCCCGCCGAGTTTTTTTGTTCCGGCACTATTATCAGTAGGTATTAGAATCGTTG
>JBKEAD010000211.1:0-9570 GCA_047971915.1 Chthoniobacterales bacterium | reverse complement strand
AGCGAAAAGAGAAAAAGAATGTTCGCAAAAGGGTAGAAAATTCGAGCCTCACAAAGGGTATTTCTGGGACGCTAAGGCGACATTAGACGCCAGTTTTTTAGAAATTTTTGGACACCGTTGTGATGGCGACTCCGGAGTATTGATTTTTGGAAATTTCCGCAGAATCGTGGGTATTGAACGTGCTTGTCGGCAGATAATTTCCAAAATAAACCTGTGCGGCACGCGTGGCCGGGATGCCGAAACTTGAGGAAAGAAAACAAATAGCAGCGAATTGGAGGAATGGGAGGATTCCTTTCATGTCGGAAAAAATTACCTAGATAGGCAAAAAGCGCAACCCCCACACATGGGGAGTCCAACAGTTGCGAAATAAGGCGAGAGGGGAAGGATTTTGAGAGTTGTCATTTAGGCTAATTAAAAAAATTCACCTTCCCTGTTTCCAAATCGTAAACGGCTCCCACGATTTTGATGTCACCGGATTTTTCGAGATCGGTAAGCACGGGGCTCGTTTTACGAATATTTTCAACCGTCAGGCGCACATTTTCTTCGACGACTTTGTTTATAAATGCGGGATTTGACGAACGCCGAACCTCGCCCTCGAAACCTTTTACTTCATCGACCGCCCTGCGAATTTTTTGGAGAAGCTGAGTCAGGTTCCCGAGTTCTGCTCCATCGGCAGCACCATTTATCGCACCGCAAGATGTGTGGCCGAGGACTAATACGAGCTTGGCTCCTGCCAGCTTTGTCGCAAATTCCATCGAACCGACCTGATCGAGGTCTTCGATGTTTCCCGCGACGCGGCCTACGAAAAGATCGCCGATGCCTTGATCAAATACCAGCTCGACAGGCACTCGCGAGTCTAAGCAGGAAAGCACGACAGCCTTTGGAAACTGCCCGCTTGTTACCGCAGCGATCCGTGCACTGCAGCAATAAATGATCGTGTGAGCTTCAAAGTAGGCTTTGAGAGTTTTTTCAAAAAGCCATTCGAGAGAACCCTTTCTATATCGACCTTTTTTCCTGCCTTCCTGCTTTCCTTATTAAAATCCAAATTTCTCAGCTTATGAGATGGCTGTGTATTAAATATTTAAAGAAAATCAGGAGCTAAAAAATGCACGATTTTTTGCTGAAGTTTTTGGGAGTATATGGGCCAGATATGGGCGGGGACTTTGGAGCGGATGCTTTCTTTTTGCTCGGCGGTATTTCCTTTTTCAAAACTGGCCGAACGTGCGGGAATGACCATCAGATCTCCGGGTGTCCAGACGGTAAGGGTAGCGTGACAATGCTGCCCGAGTGATGAGGAGTGAAGTTTTTTTAAGAATGGGCTTTTGGGCTGCATGTCGCGAATGCCGCTTCCGAGAAATCCAAAGAAATTAGCGACGAGGCTTCCTGCGTGTGGAGTGTTGAGAAAAACGATTTTTTGGAGAGGGAGATTCGGGTTTAGGCGCATGGCTTCGCGTAGGATGAGTCCTCCCATGCTGTAGCCTACGGCAGCAAAGGCGTTATTTTGTGCTTCTGCTAAAAAGTGCTCGGCGAGTGTCGAAAGCTTGCTTCGTCCGGAGCTATCGTAAGTCCATATTTCGCTATCGAGACCGACATCGTAGAGTTTTTTTGCAAGTTTCATGAGTCGCCAATGCCGTCCCCAAAGCCCGTCTAGAAGATAAACTTTCATCTTATGATTTTTCGACGGGCAATGGAATGCGTCGGGGCTTTTGGGGGTGTTTGTTTTTTCGCGTTTGCGCTTAATTTTTCTAATATTTTTTTGACTTCTTCAGGGGCGGCTTCATTAGCCGAAATCGGTTTGGAGATGGAAATAATGATAGGGCGCCGTTTAAAGAAATGAGAGAGCTCAAAGCGAAAACATTTGCCATCAACATAGGATAGGCAGGAGCCGTATAAACCCTCTATTTGGATCGGAATAATCGGGACTTTCGCACGTCGGGCGATGATTTGGTAGCCGGACTTTAGCTCGAGAAGTTCTCCCGTTGTGCTGAGTTTTCCCTCGGGGAAAATGCAGCCGAGTGCACCACTTTTGATGACTTCGGCAGCCTTTCTGAGAGCATCGTTTGCACGGGATTCTGAGACGGGGATGCAGCCGAAAAAACGTAAGATTAGTCCGAGCACTGGTTGTTTAAAAAAATCGGCGAAAGATAAAAAACGAATGGGGCGTGAGCTGATTATGGATAAAAGGATGGCATCTAAATAACTCACGTGATTACAAATCAGCAGCCCTCCCCGGTGTTTGGGTAGATTTTCTGAACCCTGGGTTTTTATGTGGTAATGGAAGCCGCCGAGAAGCCGTAGAAAAAAACGTAGTGTGTGATGAATGGTGATTTGAATAAAGCGTTTCCAACGGCTTCGTCCACGGGCCAGATAGGCGGATTGACGCCATAAATGACCCACGATCCAAGCCATAAAAAGCAACAGGAGCGTGCCGCTTAGGATTTTTGCTAAAAGATAGAGAGATGTCGTCATGTCCGAAAACATAGCTTAGAAATTTATAGTTACAAAATCGATAATTAAGATATAAATTATCGATTAAATCAATAGATGTCCAATAGTTATGAATGTTCATTATCTAGAGTTATTTTACTATGTAGCGCGTTATAAAGGAATTTTGGCGGCGAGTCGTAACATGCCTTACGGCGTGCAGCAGCCTGCGATTAGTAGTCAAATCGGACGTTTAGAGGAGAGTTTGGGCGTGCAGCTTTTTCAACGTCGTCCATTTCGCCTGACGGAGCAGGGGGAAATGCTGTATGAGTATATCGCTCCGTTTTTTTCCGGTTTAGATACTCTTGGCCAAAGGCTGCGCGGTGAAGTGCACGGAAGTTTGCGTCTAGCCGGGTTGAGTGAAGTGATGCGGGAACATGTTCCCGAGCTTATTGCGGCGATGCGTGAAAAAGAGCCAAATTTACGCATTCAGATTTATGAGATCGATCAGCGTGGTGCTGAAAAAATGATTCGCGAGGGCGAGGCAGATTTGGCAATCACTGTTTTGGAAAGCGGTTTGTCCTCGGGCTTTCAGTCCTGTATTTTGGCCGATCTGCCATTAGTGCTTTTGCTTCCTCGAATCTCAAAGAAAAGGCAAAAAAACTCGCCGAGTTATGCAAAAATAAAAACGGCGACAGAGGCGTTGCGTGCTGGCGAAGCGGGAGAGTTTCCTTTGATTAGTCTTCCGGCTCGGGAGGCTCTTCCAAATTTATTTCAGGCCGAGCTTTTGAAACGTTCGATTCGTTGGGAGACGAGTATCGAGGCGAGCTCGCAAGATCTTGTATTGCGCTACGCTTCGCTGGGGCTGGGAGTGGGGCTGGGGGTATTGACGCCGGAAATTGTGAGGAGTAAGAAGGTGGTGGCGTTGCCTCTGAAAGGCTTCTCTTCAATGAAAGTGGGCGTTTTTTGGAGAGGAAATATAACGCCCGCGGGTCGAGATTTTCTGAAACTTTTGCAGAGCTATGTCGGAAAACTTTTGAGGGAAGGTGCCGCTTGAGTAAATTTATCTCAACTCGCTTTTGCTATACTTCATCGGTATTGGTGCTTGGGATATGGGTGTTTAAAAAAACGAAACAAGAGTTTCAAAAAAACGGCATTTTGTATTTTTCTCCATTGTGGAGATAGGAAAAAAACACCAGCCTTTGGAGTCGTCCCTCCCCTATTTAAAATCAAAATAAAACTTACCGATGTCTAACTATACTTTTGAACGTTCGCAGGAATTACTAAACAAATCACGTAACTACATTGCCGGAGGGGTAAATTCCGGCATTCGAGGTCTAGAAACACCTGTTCCTTTATTTTTTGAACGCGGTAGTGGTTCGCGACTTTGGGATGTCGATGGCAATGAGCATATCGATTTTCAGCTTGGACAAGGCGCCCTCATCTTGGGGCATGCGCATCCGGCCATTGCGGGGGCTCTGGCCGAGCAGTCGGCCCTGGGCACGCACTGGACGGCTCAGAGCCAGCTCGAAATCGATGTTGCTAAAATCCTTTGTGAAGAGATTCCTGCTTGTGATTTATTGCGTTTTAATAATTCCGCGACGGAGGCACTCATTGCTGTGACGCGTCTTGCACGTCGCAAAACGGGACGGAATAAGCTTTTGCGTTTCGAGGGGCACTATCACGGTTGGAATGATGAGGGACTCTTCGGCTACGCTCCTGCGCAAAATACATGGGACGATGAAAATGGCACGAAACCCGTGCATCCCAGCGGTGGCATTTTGCCGGATTTGCAAAATTACCAAGTGCTTGCCCAGTTTAATAATCTCGAAACGGTTGCTCGCCGCTTTGAGCAAAATAAAGGCGAAATCGCTGCCCTTCTTGTAGAACCCGTTTCTTGCAATAATGGAGCAATCTCTCCCGAGCCCGGTTTTCTGGAAGGGTTGCGAAAACTTTGCGACGAAAATGGGACCGTGTTGGTTTTTGACGAAACAATCACCGGTGTGCGTTTCGGTCTAGCCGGTGCCGAGGGGTGGAGTGGTGTGCGGCCCGATATTTTTGTAATGGGGAAGGCTATCGGTGGTGGTGTGCCTTTTGCGCTTATCGGAGGCAAGGCTGAGTTTATGGAGGTCATCGCACGCGGGGAGGTGATCCATGCCGGAACGCTGAACTCTAATCCGCTTTGTCTTGCCGCAAGCAAGGCCACTCTGACGGCTTTAAAAAATGATGCTTCCTTCGCTGATCGTCTCCAATCTCTCGGCCAACGCCTGATGCGTGGTCTAAATGAACTGGGCCGCGAAAATAACATCCCCATCCTCGCGACGGGACGTGGTGCGAATTTCCACATCCTAGTCACGGAAAAAGAAGCTCCGAAAAACTATCGTGAATATTTCCTAAATAATGACCGCGAGACTTGGGGCAAATTTCGCACCGAATTAAATATCCGAGGCGTGCGCACGACGGAGCGTGGGCTTTGTTTCCTCAGTGCCGTGCATACCGAAGCCGATATCGACGAGGCCCTCAATCGCGCCAAAGATGCCCTCGCTGCTGTCAAAAAATAAGAACGGGTTTGCCCTGAATTTTAAAAATCTTAGCGAAAAGTCAGTTTTTCCGCTTGCCGATGGCGAATGGCCTTTTAGGTTGAGAGAGATATGAGCGAAACAGCACCGCTTGCATACGATTCCAAAATCGAAGGCAACATCGTCTTTACACAACTTGATACCGCAATTAACTGGATGAGAAAAAATTCTCTCTGGCCCATGCCGATGGGACTGGCCTGCTGCGCGATTGAGCTAATGGCCGCCGGTGCTGCGCGTTTCGACATCGCACGCTTTGGTGCCGAGGTCATGCGCTTCTCGCCACGGCAGTCCGACGTGATGATTGTTGCCGGCACGGTTACTTATAAAATGGCACTCGCCGTCAAACGCATCTACGACCAAATGCCGGAACCCAAGTGGGTCATCGCTATGGGAGCTTGCGCATCAAGCGGTGGCATGTATCGCAGCTATGCCGTTCTGCAAGGAATCGATCAATTACTGCCGGTGGATGTTTACATTTCGGGTTGTCCCCCGCGTCCCGAAGCACTGCTCGACGGATTGATAAAACTTCAGGAAAAAATCATGAAGGAGCCTTCTTTGAGTAAACAAAAGGCCGAACTTTTGGAAATGGTCTGATACGGAAATCCGAAGCTCTTGTTTATTTTTTAGATTATGGAAGCCGCTGCCGCCATCGCAAAACTGAAGGAAAAATTTGCACCTTCGATTCTTGAAGAAAACTTTTTTCGCGACGAATATACACTCGCTGTAGCAAAAGAGTCTCTGCACGAAATATGTGCCTTCGCTCGTGAAACCCTTGGGTTCGACTATCTGATCGACATTTCAAGCGTCGATCATTTTGGTGAGGAACCCCGCTTTGAAGTTGTGTATGAACTTTACAGCATGGCTTCTGGCATTCACTTGCGTCTCAAAACACCACTTTCTGAAGACGCCCCCGAGCTTATCAGCGTAATCGACATTTGGCCAACAGCCGATTGGCACGAACGCGAAGTTTGGGACATGATGGGAATTACATTTAACAAGCATCCCGATTTGCGTCGTATCCTCATGTGGGAGGGCTACCCCTACCATCCGCTGCGCAAAGATTTTCCACTGGAAGGAAAAGCGAGCGAGGTCGAGGGAGTCGCTTTTACCCGTCGGGCACCATTAGCCGGTGGGCCGTTTGTAACCGTGCCTACGGATGAGACGACCGTGGCCCGCGAGCCTCGTTCACGTAGTGTCAGTGGAGTTGTTGACGACAAATCTGCCGACAACTTACCTCCTGATATTTCTAAAATAATTTGATTACGCAGGCAGACGAATTAGCAGCTTTACTCGCACGTGTCGAAAAGGGCGACCGTGTCGCTTTGGATACGGAGGCCGATAGTCTGCATTGTTATGCGGAAAAGCTTTGTCTCTTGCAATTTACGATCGGAGAAGATGATTACCTCGTCGATCCGCTCTCAGGTCTGGATTTGGAACCGATGTTTACGGTTTTGAAAAAGCAAGTCGTCATCATGCACGGTGCGGATTACGATTTGCGGCTCTTGAAACGCTATGGCAGTTTTGAGCCTGCTGAGCTTATCGATACCATGTTGGCTGCCCGCTTGATCGGCGAAGAGCAGCTTGGTCTGGCAGCCCTCATCGAAAAATATTTTGGTATCAAACTCTGCAAAGCCTCCCAACGTGCAAACTGGGCCATGCGCCCCCTGTCAGCTCAGATGCTGGAGTATGCTGTGAATGATACACGCCACTTGCTCAAACTCGCCGATATCCTCCTCGAAAAAATCGATATTTTAGGTCGTCGCGAATGGCTGCGCGAATCTGTCGAACGCTTGCAAAAAGTAACTCGTGATAGCAAAGAACCGTCTGAGCAAACGGATCGCTGGAAAATTTCCGGATCCGGAAAACTCAACCCACGTGGCCGTGCCATTCTTCGCGTTCTTTGGCACTGGCGTGATGGTGAGGCCCGTGAGTGGGATCGGCCACCTTTCTATGTTCTCGGTAACCGAGATTTGATTGATATTTGTAGCAAAGCTGACAAGGGAGAAAAAATCGATCCTCGAATCAATGGTGCCCGTCGTCGCCGATTCTTCGACGCCCTTGAAAAGGCACTCGCCGTCCCTCAAAGCGAATGGCCTGTCATCGTCCGCAAACCTCGCATTCGCCCACCTCAGGAAAAATTACGAGCCTTCGACTCTCTTCGTAGCAAACGTGATCACGTCGCAGCAAAAGTGAAATTGGAAGGTTCGGTCATCGCTTCCAAAGCCGCATTGGAGACATTTATTTTTCAGGAAGATGATTCCTTGTTGATGACTTGGCAAAAAAATCTCCTCGGAATCTGAGAATTCGCAACCTAATTTTCTAGTATGCCGCAGTCCTCAACTTCGCTTTCGAGCACCCTCACGCTTAGTCCGTTGGTGGAGCGTCTCATCCGGCTTGCTATTGAGGAAGACATCGGTAGCGGAGACATCACTTCGCAAGAGTTTATTCCGCCAGATACTCTTGCATGCGCACGGATTGTGGCTCGCGAAAATTGTATTTTTGCTGGAAATTTCATTGTCGATTCGATTTTGAATCAAGTTGACGAACGCTTGTCGGCAATTTTTTTTGTCAAAGACGGCGACAGTCTAATAAAAGGTCAATCCGCTATCGAAGTAAAGGGTCCCGCCCGAGCAATTCTAAGTGCAGAACGCACCCTGTTAAATTTTTTGCAGCATTTAACAGCTATCGCTACGACCACGCGCCGTTATATTGATGAAATAAAAGGCACCACAGCCCGGCTTCTCGATACGCGCAAAACGACTCCCGGCTGGCGTGAACTTGAAAAAGCCGCCGTGCTTGCTGGCGGAGGAAAAAATCACCGCATGGGCCTTTATGATATGGCCATGTTAAAAGACAATCATCTAGCCGCCCAAAGCTCTCACGAAGCTCTTGCTAAAAATCTTTTAGCTTTTAGAAAAAAGTATCCGGATATTCCCATCGAAATCGAAGCAGATACTTTGGAGCAGGTTCGTTTTTTTGCTGGTCTCCCAGAGGTCGATTTTATCTTGTTAGACAACATGCCCCCGGCGCAAATACGCGAGGCACTTAAGCACCGCCGAGAAGGTTTGTGTTTTGAAGCCAGTGGCGGAATTACTTTAAAAACGATACGTTCCATCGCAGAAACGGGTGTTGATTTTATTTCCATCGGAGCACTAACGCATTCGGCGACTAGCGTAGATCTCGGCATGGATTGGAAAAACTAAACACGCCTTACTTACAACGCTGTCCAAAATTTGTAGGCCATCAAGGGGGGATGTGTATTTTTCCAAAAATTGATTTTTGCTGGACAAATCCGGGAGTCTCTCGTTTGCTTCGCCAGAGAGTGCCCACAGGTAGGTAAACACTGCCGTGATTTGTCCCTCTAAATAAACACGTTCCTGACTCAAAGATTCGAGATCTCCCTCCACTAAATCATCATTTTTCGGAAATGGACTGAATGGTGACCAGCGTGTAATTGCATGATACTTGCCATTTTTTACCCTTTCTAAAGTCCAAGTAGAACCGTCCAGATCAGATGTTCTCCAGTCCTTTAAAGGTAAGTTCCAGAACTGCGCCGCCTCCAACAAAGTCAATAGTGTATCAAACTCGTGCGTTTGTAAATTAAGGGCGAGATGGCTATTTTTAACCGTTCGTGGTGTTCTCGAAAAATCAATTTCACTAAAGGCTTCGCGAATTTTGCGAGTATGCAATAGTGTCTCACTGATCTCAAATATTAAGAGCGGATCAAATGAAAGCCAAAACTAATATTAAGCCGAGCAAACGAGAAAGGTGCATAATGCGTAAGGTAAGAGTCTATAAATATATCTGCAAATAAGAAACCTACTCTAGCAATGTAGCTTTAAACAATTTTCACAGGGCACTTTGGGAGGGCTTGGATGAAGTTTTTTCCGTAGCCGGTTGTTACGATGCGGCTGTCTAGGACGACGATGCTGCCGGTGTCGCTTTTGCTTCGGATGAGGCGGCCTGCGCCTTGGCGGAATTTTAAAATGGCTTCGGGGAGGGAGAATTCCGCGAAGGAGTTTCCACCTTCGTTTTCGATGGCCTCCATGCGGGCTTGGGTGAGGGGGTGGTCGGGCGTTGCAAAGGGGAGGCGGGTGATGATGACGCTGGAGAGCGCGTCGCCGACGACATCGACTCCGGTCCAGAAACTTTCGGTGCCGAAGAGGATAGCGGCTGGGCTTTCTCGAAATTCTTGGAGCATGAGGTTGCGGGGGAGGTCGCCGTCTTGGCGGAGGAGTTGCCAGCTTTTTTTATGGAAAAAATTTTCCATCTGGTCGGCGACGGCACGCATGGTGCGGTAGCTGGTAAAGAGGACAAAGGCGCGGGCTTGGCTTTTCTCGGTGAAGTGGGCAATCCATTTTTCGAGAGCGGCTTCGTAGTCTTTGTGTTTTGGGTTGGGCATTTTCTGCACAAGGTAGAGCTGCATTTGTTTTTCGTAATCGAAGGGGCTGCCGATCTGGATGGCTTCGATTTCTTCGGCTCCGACGCGGTCGCGGAAATAGGATAGGTCTGCGGAGCCGGTGGAGAGGGTGGCGCTGGTGAGGATGGCGGCGGTGTCGTTTCGGAA
>JBKEAD010000162.1:0-6386 GCA_047971915.1 Chthoniobacterales bacterium | reverse complement strand
TCTGCGGCCTGTAGCAGCGGGACAGATTTCGCCAAAAGGTGCTCTCTCTTTATCTTTGAGTTGTTTTTTGCTGGCGGCAGGTTTTCTTTTTTTGCTGCCATTGAGTTTTAGTTTTTACTGGGCTACTTATGTTTTATTAGTTGCTTTCTATGTTTTGGGATTAAAGCAAGTTTTCGGCATGGATGTTATTTTTTTAACATCTTTTTACATATTAAGAATCTGTCTAGGGGGCGCAGCGGCCGGAATAGTTTTATCTTCTTGGATTTTGATTTTTGCGATTTGCACTTTTTTAAGCCTCGCATTAATGAAAAGAAGTTCTGAGACTTTCCAGAATCCAAAAGATATGGGGAGAGCTTACGATAAAGGCTCGTTTTTTATATTAAATATAGTCGGTATCGCTTTTGCTTTTTTAGCCGGCGGTGTACTAATCATGTATGCAAATGGGAATCATGCGAAATTATTCTATCAACAGCCAACGTATATTTATATGGCAGCTCCACTTGTCTGGTTGTGGTTTGCGCGAGCTTGGACACGAACAATTCAAGGAAAGATGACAATGGATCCCGTAGATTTTGCACTTAGGGATTTTTCGGGATACATCGTGGTGTTGAGCGGCCTTTTAATTGGATGGCTTGCTGTTTAGAACTTTTAGAAAAAGTTGGCCGCCCTGCTGTTTGTCTATATTTTCTATAAACTTTAGATCGAACTGATCTAAATCCGTTCCAAATCGTTCTTCGCGATTCAGAACAGTTTGATGTACAAAGATCTGGTTTCCTTTACGCAAATATTCTGCAATGTCTTTATAAAAGACCGGAAATTTTTCACTCTTTTTTGGTAGGAAAATAATTGTTACGTCATTCTCATAATTTACGAATCGTTGATGAACGCCACCTACGTAACCCAGCAAATAAATATCTCCCCTTACGGCTTTTTGTCTTACATTTTCTGAAGTTACTCTATGGTAGTCTTTTCCCGGATCTCCTAAAAGTGCCATTCCTCCCAGCCAACTGGAAAGACCTAGAAAAAATATAAAGGCAACCAGGTAAGATAGTTCAATTTTTCGAGTTACAAAAGCTGCTGATGCCCAAAAAAACGGTAATCCTAGAAGCCACATCTCCGGATTTCCCGGTTCAAAAACTGTTATCATACCGGCATAAGCACCAGTGCCCATTATCGTGGCTAACCATTCGGGACTCCAAGCTTCCCAGGTGAAGCAATCGAACTTTGCTCTCCAGCCTATAAGTAATGCAATTATTCCAAGAGCTATTAAACATCCACCCCATAGAGAATATTGCCATAAGGGCGATCCTTTAGCCATCATCCGCTCTTCGGCTAAAAAGCGGTCAGGGAATAATTGATTTTGTAAAAAATCATAAACAGGATCGATACCCATCAATAGATTTACTCCGACTATACTGGAACCAAAACCCACAGCAGCTTTTGGAAAAGAAGATAAAGAGAGCCTCTTACTTAAAGGCTTTTTTGTAGTCTGCTTTTGTCCCTCAAGCCCGTTATTCTCTGTAAAGTAATTCTCGAAATTTTGTTGTGGAGGCGGCATGGACGGTCGACGGGCTAGATGTCCCATAGTTTTTTCCGTTCCAAAATAGATAACAGTTCCTACAAGAGTAAAAATTATTAGTTGTCGCCAATCACGCCGTGTCGTGTAAAGCACTAACGCTGTAATTAGTAGTGGCGGTCCTAATGCTCGGTGCACATTTAACGCCAATACGATCAGCAAAGCTGCCCCCACACCCTGCCAGCGACCTTTAAAGGTAAAAAGCGCATATAAAACAATTATAGCGACCAAAATCCCCATTGAATAACCCTCCACCTCGTGCGCGTAACGCCAATAGCCATAGCTCAATCCAAGAGCAACCGTGCAGCAAAAAGCCCTTGCTCTACTATCTATCCCAAGCCTCTTTAGTAAAAAATAAAAGCCGGGGAGAGCCAGTAGAGCCAATACTAAGCTTAGTGTGACTAACACATCAAAAGAGCGTTTTGCCGAAGACAACTCATAAATCCACTTTGCAAAAGGATGATATAAACGATGATGCGGATGCAGTATTTCCAGATAACTCTGCGTTTCAACTTGTCTTGCGTAAGAATACGCGTCTTCCGCTTCAGTGTGGTTAACAACTTTCGGCAGTACCAGCACCCAAAAAAGCAGTAGAAAGCCTCCTGCTACTACAAGTCGAGTTTTCCACTCCTTCATAACTGCGTGCGTTTAAAAATAAAGTTCGGGACGCATTTAATAATCAACATAATCCCACGCCACCACCATGGTGCATAGAATACTCCAGACTGCCCTTTATCAATAGCACCCGCCATTACCCGAGCCACGGCTTCAGGATCTGAAAAGAGTGGGGAGTCTTTCATGTTTGCAGTCATTGGGCTGCGCACCAAACCTGGTTTTATCAGAGCTACTTTTACTTTTGGATTTTTTAAAAAAGCACTGTGACTCAAAGCCTCTGCATATCTTTCCAAAGCGGCTTTTTGTGCTCCGTAAAAGCCATTTGATTGCCTTCCGCGATCGCCGGCTACCGATCCGACAATCATCACGACACCGCCATCTGTTTGTTGCGCCAGACGATCCACTGCTTCTTTTGCAATACGTGCAGTCGCGGTAAAATTAACTCCTATATCTCGTCGCCAGCCGTTCAGTGAGCCATTCTCGTCAGACAATACGCCAGCCGTCAGAACCAAGGTTTTAAATGCTCCTACGGTTTGCCAAAACCTTTCTAGATCTTCCTCGCTTAACGATTCCAAATCCATCAAATATACACGTGCCTTTTCCTCTCCTCGCACTTCCACATCTGCGGATAAGACCTTTAATTTCTCCTCATCGCGTCCGACAAGAAGCAGTTTTTCATTTCCCGCAGCCAGTTGTTTTGCCAAAGCCGCACCGATTGCTGAAGTAGCTCCAATAATGATTGTTTCTTTCATGATTCGGTCATTCTACTCCAGAAAGCTGATGTTATTTGTGGATCACGAGATTCTTCTAATTGGGACCATTTCGGATAGCTTTTTTTAAAAAACACTTCGCTCATACGCGCATCCTTTGCCGGATATAAACGTCCACCATCTGCTTGAACCACTTCATCTAAGCGATTCATCAGACTTAGTGTCTTCTCTCCTCTCATTGGAAAATCCATAGCCAATGTCCAGCCCGCTTTTGGGAAAGACAGCCAGCCCAGCGACTCTTTGGAGCCGAATTTTTTTAATACAGACAGAAACGAACGCGCCTCCGAATTTCTTATTATTTTAATCAACTCCGCTAACGTCTCTTCGCTAGGCACCACGCATTGATATTGCAAAAAACCCTGTGCACCATAAAGCCGATTCCAGTCCAATACGCTATCTAACGGGAAAAAATAAGAACCAAAATCCACTCGCGACAATCCGGTTCGCCGAGTCGCCGAGTAGAGCTTATTAAAGCAGCCGATACTCCATTTATTAAGTAGAAAGTTAGGTGCACTTATAGGAACTGCAAGCTTGGCCCGAGCTAAACGCGCTTCTTTTTCGCCGGCAGCAATTTCTACAAACCGACCGCCCATAGCAACTCCACCTCCGAGACGTTTGCTATCCAAATTTAACCAAGCCACCGACATAGGAAATTCTCCGTCCATCGCATTTAAAAACTCACATCCCTCTTTAAGATCACTGAAGCATTCCGTCTGCTGCTCTATCCACCCGCCAGCAGGTATTTTTTGCAAACGCAATCGCACCTGCCCTATAATGCCGGTTAGCCCCAAACCGCCAATGGTCGCCGCAAATAAATCACTACCCTTTGCGACATCTAACCATCCTTTTTCGGAATGAAATAACGTGAAGCTTTCCACCCAGTGCCCGAAGGTTCCGTCGCGATGGTGATTCTTTCCGTGTATATCATTTGCGATTGCTCCTCCCAGCGTTACATGCCTCGTCCCAGGCACTACGGGCAAAAACCAGCCGCGGGGAACAGACCAATTTAAAATAGTCTCAATTGAGCAGCCTGCTTCTGCGGTTAAGGTGCCACTCTTAGCGTCGAAATTTGATAAATGATTACAACGCTGCATTCCTAAGAGACACCCTTGGCTCGCCGACAAAAGCCCAACATCTCCATAACTCCGGCCTAACCCAATAGCTAAGTATTTTTTAGGTCCCTTCTCGCCTATTATATCCTTTAGCCACCAACAATCTCGTTGGGTTGCTCTGATATTTGGATAAAGCCCCCACGATTTGGCATACTTCATTTTTTGGAGATAAGAGGTTTTTTGAACTAAGATATTCTATACGGATGATGCAGATTTTACGCCTTCGTCATCTCTTCATAGATCCAGTCGTAGGTTTTTTTCATCCCGTCGCGCAGGCGGGTAGATGGTTCCCAGCCGTAAATTTTTTTGATGAGCGTGTTGTCGCTGTTTCGTCCGTTGACACCTTTTGGTGCATCGAGTTTGTAGCTGCGCTCCAGTTTAATCTCAGCAATCTCCTCAACGATGTCCACGAGTTGATTAATGGAAACCAGCTCGCTGCTTCCGAGGTTGATTGGCTCGGCGAAGTCATTGTCCATAATCATGCGAGTCCCATAAACACAGTCATCGATGTATTGGAAACTACGGGTTTGGTGACCGTCTCCCCAGATTTCGATTTCGTGTTTGCCGGAGAGTTTTGCTTCGATGACTTTGCGGCAAATGGCGGCCGGTGCCTTTTCACGTCCACCATCGTAGGTTCCCCAAGGGCCGTAAACATTGTGATAGCGAGCAACCCGTGTCGCTAGACCATAGTCCTCGCTGAAGTGACGGCACATGCGCTCGCTGAAAAGTTTTTCCCAACCGTAGCCATCTTCGGGCATTCCCGGATAGGCGTCTTCTTCTTTCAGTGCGGTTACATTCGGATCGCGTTGTTTTTCGGCATTATAAACACAGGCCGAAGATGAGTAGAAAAAGCGTTTCACCCCGGCATCTCGCGCAGCCAGAAGCAGGTGTGTATTTATCAAGACGCTCAGCATGCAAGCCGCTTTATTTAACTCGATAAAGCCCATCCCTCCCATATCGGCAGCGAGGTTGTAAACTTGCCCGGCACCGACGCAAGCCTGCCGACAAGGATCGAGGTATTGCAAGTCGAGCTCCAGATTTTCGACGTCGTCAAAGACTTGATGCCATTCGGCAAACGGTTTGCAGTCAACAGCACGAAGCCGCGTGTAACCATCTTTTCTAAGCGCATCGATAAGATGCCCACCAATAAATCCACCACCACCTGCAACAACAATAAGCTGATCTTTCATAAAATAAAAAAAATTACCTCTCATCGAAAAAAGCATCGTTACTCGCAGTGCCCTCGAATCAAGAGACACGCATCCTAGTCAAAGTTGGCCAATTTTCAAGGCGTTTAAGCCTCTCTTAGGAATTTTTTGACAGACTTTTCTTTCGCACACCCAGCAATTGTAGCCCGATGAGACATAAAAATTTTGGGTTGTTAATAAAGTAGCGCTTCCAAAGGCGCTTTGGCTCCTGCGTCACACGATAAAACCACTCCAATCCCGCACGCTGCATCCAACGCGGAGCCTGACTCACCTTCCCCGTGTGAAAATCAAAAGCCGCCCCCACTCCGATAAAAATCGCTGGCGGCCCAAGCGAAACATATTCCGCCATGAAACGCTCCTGCTTCGGCGTGCTCAGCCCCACCCAGATAATTTGCGGAGAGGTCTCCTCCCACTGCGCAAGCAAGCTCTTTTTTTCTTCCTCATCCAGTGGACGAAATGGCGGCGTATAAGTCCCCACGATATTCACTCCCGGACAACGCTCCTCCAAAGCCACCTTTAGCTCCTGAGCCACCCCATCCGCTCCGCCGTAAAAAAAATGACGCACACCACCATCCTGCGAAGCTCTCATAATCTCAAGCATCAGATCTGGGCCATACACACGATCCATCTCCCTATACCCATGCAGCCAGCCCAGCCAAGACATCGGCATCCCATCCGGCGTGACCAAAAAAGCCTCATTGTGAATCTTGCGCAGCCGCTCACAAGTCTGCGACTCCATCACCCCATGCACGCCAGTAACCGTTACATAGCCACGCTGTTGATCATTAGCTGCATCCAAAATACGTGTGACAGCATCGCGCATACAGATCGCGCTGACACCAACGCCCAAAATATTCACTCGTGCAGATCGAGGATTCATATGCAGCGAGAGTTAGCAGTCTCCGAAATAATTTGTATAAAAAAATAAACACGGCGTTATAAATTTCTTGTTCCCAATACGCAAAATCGTTAAGGCTTCGTCATCGCGATTATTTTTTTATAAAAATTCGCGGCACTCACAACCACCCCGGAATGTTAATTTTCGTTAAGGAAAATCGATTTAATTTAATAAAAAGATTGACCGTGTCGTGATGGATACTTATTC
>JBKEAD010000116.1:0-10844 GCA_047971915.1 Chthoniobacterales bacterium | reverse complement strand
TAGTTGCGCTTTGGCTTGTACGGTGTCTGCTGGATTTTCAAAAGACGGCCCGGCATTGAAAATTTGTTCACGCAGGGCAGATCCACGTAAATAAGCCGTTGGAAGCGAAGCGGTAAGATGTTTCCAAATTCGTTCAGCAGCGGCATTAGTTTCTTCGATTTCTGATAAAAAAGTACTCTCTTGTGCCTCTTCTTTGCTTGCTGCAATAAAGTCTTCGTCCAAAAAAGGCTGGCAAACTAATGGTGCGACATCGCCGCTTTGTCGTCGTTGAACAGCGTCGGATACACTAGGAACTATCACAGGGTAAACATGTTGTGAATTTGAATCGTTATGTATCGGACTATCGCCTGTTCCAAGAAAAGCAATTTTTTGGGTTGTTTCAGTTTTTGAACCGGCTTCGTTTTCTGGCGGAATACCTATTAGTAAAATGGCTGAGCTTTTTTCACTTAGCAATTTAGATTTTTTTAAGACACGTTTTATTCTGTTTACATAATTATCTAATGATAAGGATATTCCGTAGATATGTTTAATATGAAAACGCGGAGCGAAAGATAGGGTCGGGACCCTTCGCGTTACTTCAAAAGTAAGATGTTTTACCCGATCTGTCACAAAATGCATGCGGGCTTTCTTTTTTGCAGCCTCGTAAGATTCGGTCAAAATAGAAGGCAATTTCTCAGCCATGCACGCGAGATTGTGTTTGCTGTGAAAGTTTGCGGACTGTTCACGAATGTAGGCGCGTAAACTCCACTGCTGCATGTCTTTCTCGATGAGGTCGGCGGCCTCACGTGGAGTTCCAAAAAGGCAATTTGGATTCAAAATATCCATCGCAAGCCCCACACGGGTGCTCAAAACAGCACAATGCGAGGCAGCCGCTTCCATGATAGATTGCGGACCGCCTTCCCAGCGCGAAGGAACGAGGTAAAGATCGCTCAGGGCATAAAGTTCGTTTAGCTTTTTGCGGTCGAGGATATTTTTTCCAAAATCATCGCCCTCAATTTCTTCTCCGATAAAGGTGAAGGGTAACTTTCTTTTTCGGAGTTCGTTTCGTAACCAGTGGCGGCGCGGCCCACCAAGAAGGAAATGAAAATTTAAATCGCGTGCTCGCAAATGCTCGGCGATTTCGACGATGAGTTCGGGATTTTTTTGAGCTTTTGGGATCGTGAACTTTCCCTTGGAATCCGCTTCGGTATCGCGGTGGAAATTTGAAATTACATAGGCGTCTGCCGGGATATTATTTTCCTTTCGTTTGGCTGCGGCTTGATCTTCCGTGAAGTCGAGCGGATGAAATAAATTTGCATCGGTCGCATAGGGGACGTAGCGAACGGGAAGCTTGAGTGTCTTGAATTGTTGAAAGGCCTCGGTTGAACGTGCCACCCAAAGATCAACCAAGTTCTGAAATTTCCCAAAGGCTCCCTGACGCAAATAAAAAAACGGCGGGTTATCTGCATGGCAAATAACAAAACGCCGCTGGAGTATTTCTTTGGGATAAAAAGCGAGACCGGCCCAAAAGGGACAATAGACGATTTTGGCCTGAGCGATAGAGCGTTCGTCTAGATAGTCTTTCAGAGCAAAACGAATTTGTCGCAAATCTTCGTCAATCGCCCACCCGCTTCCGTCGCCGGGAGTAAAGTGCACGGGAATTTTCATGTGAAAGCTTCTCGATTTTTTACAATTAATGATTGAATGATATTCGTATAGCTCGCGGCCATCGCTGCTCCGGAAGGTGGTGAGGCTAACAATTTTTTACGTAAATCATAATAAGCATCCGCGAATTTTTCGAGAGATTCGGCCAAGTTGGATGAAAGCTCCATGCCCACGCGTCGCCCCCACTCCACGGTGCCACCGGTATCGGGATGATAAAGTAAGGGGAGGCCGCACTGTAAGCCTTCGACAACGTGCATGGCTCCGGGCTCGAAACGAGAGGCACTTATATACGCATGGCAAGAGCGTAAGTGATTTGCTAAATCTGCGCCGCTTGCCGGTGGGATAGTTTTTGCATTTTTCCAAGTTATTTCTTTCGGCCAGCGTCCGATGATACAGAGTGCGAATTTTTCGCCGAGTGGTCCGGATAAAAGCTCGTCTATATCACGATAAATATCGAAGCCTTTATTCCAATTATCCGACCAATGATGCGTTACTAATATAAGCTTTTTGTCCGCACTCCAAATCTGGTTTCCAATTGGATTAAAAAAACGTCCGTCCGCTCCGGGCATGATGACGGAATGACTATTATTAGAATCAAACCATTTATTAGAATGATAGTCTCTTAGCCATTCGGAAACAAAAACGGTGTGATCGGCAACACGCCCACTTTTATCAAGAAAGGCATCCATTTCATTCGTCTCCTTACGAATATCATTATCGTTGATACGGTGGATGCAAGGAACTCGCGAAACGGGGGAGCCGGAAGGCATTTTTTTACGAAAAGCTTCTATTTCGTCGGCACCAAATTCGGTTGCGGCGGCTAGACCCGTATGGGTCATCACGATACAGTCGGGAGTTCCGCGTAGGTCGAAACGGACACGATGGCCTGTGTATTTGAGCCAACGAGTTAACTGAGAAACCCACTGGTTCGCTCCGCCCCAAGAGCCTCGGCGTGGGCGTAAATTTATAGCGACCGTCGCAATGGATTTGTTTTTTTTAAACATATTTTTGTAAAAATTAAGCGGGAAAAAATGCGGATACATCTTTTTCAATTCTTTCGCCACGCTGATAGCGTTCGAATTTCCATTGAGAGGATTGTTTGCCGGTAAATTTCGTAATCCAATTTTTGATGCGATCTCGCGGACTTGCCGCATAAGTCTCCATAATGTTTTTGCGTGTGATTATCGGAGATTGTTCATCTTTATCCAAACTACTTCGCGGAATAAAACAGGTGTGAAGGCATCGCAGGTCTGCCTCTTCCCATGTTTTAATGTTTTCTAAATGATATTTTTTAGAAGCATCGAAGCCGTCGTGAAAAGTAATTTCACCGCCATGAAGTCGCTCAGGAATATTTCCTTTCCAACCTTGTATAGTCGCGAAGTTATAGAATTTTGTAATGCTGCGGCTTGGAGGTGAGAGGTAACCGGTAGCCTGTTTGTTTTGTAAGTTTAAAGAGTCAAGGTGAAAAACATTACTTAGCAGCATCCAATAAGTTGAGTAGTCTCCTTTTAAAACCTGTTTGCGAAAACGCAGCAAGCCCTCCGGATCATAAATTTCATCACCATCCACTCCAAAAATCCAAGTTGGGGTATTATAGTAAGGCTCTAAAAATTTTTGAGATTCTCTGGGGTGAGAAATTATCTTTACCAGACATTTTGGATTTTTTGTAAACTGGTTTAAAATCGCTGCTGTATTGTCTGTCGAATTATGATTTAAAAGAATTAAAGTATCGCAGAAATCAATAATGTTATGAATACACTGTTCCAGAAAACGATCCTCGTTTCGGAGCAACATGATTCCTACTATTTTCACGATACCTTAGGAAATTTTTTCCTGAACAAATACCCAAAGCCAGTGACCTCCGAAATTTTCGTCGCGTTCGGCTCGAAGTAATTTTTTGAAATTACCAAGCATTTTTTGAACGATGTCTTCGGTTCGATCCCAGGAAATCGCTTCGAACGGTCCGGCGGTTCCTTCTTCCATATTTACGCCAATGTCATATATCAAAAATCCTTCCGGTTTGAGAACGCGAGCGTGTTCTTTGAGCATCGCGTCGAGGTCGAAGGCATGATCTACACAGTTGGTATATAGAAGATCCACGGAGTTGTCAGCGTTGTCCATTTTCATAAAATCGCCTTGTCGCACAATGCGATTATCCGGGCCTGGATTGAGGTCGATTCCATAAGCCTGATGAAAGCCCAAATCATGTAAAACCTCGACTTCGGTTCCCTGACGCGCGCCGCAACAAACAATAACGGCATCTTTTTCCAAATAGTCCACAAGATGCTTGAAGCGAGAATAAAATTTTAAACGATATTCGACAATATCCCAGTTACTGAAGCCGCCTTTGAGCTTTAAAATTTCATTTAGCTTTTCTTTTTGGTGCGTCACATACTCATCGTAATTTGCGTAGTCGCGGTGTAACACATCGCCGTCTTTTTCGTTTTTCCATCCGCCGCCGCCGTGATGTTTTTTGCGGACTTCATGTTTATCGCGGTCGTGATCGTAAGTTTTATCCTGAAGCTTTCGAAGCTTTCGAATGTAGCCGAAGCCGCCGGGTGTTATAAAATGCAGAAAGGTTTTAATCCAAAATCCGGGGTGCGGTTTGGGTAAGATAGTTTGTCGCAAGTAGGCCATAAAAGAGTATTATAATTTATTGTTAAAAAGTGAAGGTAAAGTCATTCGAAGAAAAAGAGTAAACGGCCCTTCTATAAATAAATTGTCGAATTTGAACGGGCCGACGTAGTGACGACAAACAGAATCGGGATGTCGCCAGAGGTTCCAGCTAATCTCATATTTTGGAGGTAATGCGCCGCCTTTGTTGTAGGCTGATGTATTTAGAGCGTATAAAGTTTGTTCAAAAAATTGTGGTTTGTTTGCACGCGATTCAAATTCAGAAACAAAGGTTTCGCTTAAATCAAAATCAATGGCTTTTCGAGACATGAGTAATAAGCCGCTATTAAAATGTTCCCAGAGTGTAATCTTCGTAGCGTCTTCAATAGATGCTCTATTAATACAATATCCGTCCGTCGTATCTTTATTATAATAACAACTTTCATCTCCACTTTCTGCCCACTGCATTATTTCTTTGGGATAGGCGAAAAAGAACAAATCCGAATCGAGAATAATGAAACGCTCTGTTTCTAAAAAGGGGAGTGTATCAGAAAATTTGAGGAATAAATTGTGGGTGCTTCGACTTTGTTGTAATGCCGGATAGTTTTTTAAAAATTCATTTACTCGGGCATCTGCATCTTTGCGTAATATTAAACGTACGCCGGGTAGCTTTTTTTTAATTTTTTCAATTATTTTGGGAGACAAACTTCCGTCATCGTGGATTACGAGTTTCCAGAAAGACTTTGTAAAAAACTCAAAACTGAAAATAGCCAACAAAGCCATTTTCCAACTTTTAGAAGAAACGAGCATATGAACAGCTATTGGCTGTTCTGTAGTTGATGCTCGTCGGGCAAAAAATATAACGACAGGTGCTATAATGTAACGTCCCAGATTTCGAAGAATCCAAGCACCGATTTTCCGAATGCGCTTTATAACGAAGCTCATAATTTTTTTCTGGCGGTGGGCAGACGATTCTTATCAGCATCAGGATTAGCGATTTTCCAATCGAGAAGCTCGAGTTCATAGGTCAAATTAGAATCATCCCAGAGAGACAAGTGCTGCATCAGGTCGGAATTACGTTTATTGTTTCTAAGCAGACCTCCCTGAAAAATCGGGTAAGGGCCACGATAGGATGCAAATATCCAGATAAATTTATCCTCAAATTGATATAGCAGTTTTGTTTTTTTCAGGCGATTTAAGAGGAAAAAAATACCTAAATAAATAAGCTGAAAGGAATATTGTGCGGCTTGCCGAAAGAGAGCGATGGGATCCTTGTCCCATTGGGTGCCGCTAATAAAATAAATATTTTCTGTGCAAGCGGTCGGTAAAGGTTCGGCAAAATCAGGTTTTAAAATATCGCTTGGCAATTTAGAGAGAACGTCGATGAGGGTATCAATATCCCATAAGGCAGGAAGGAGAAGGGATTTGATAGTTAATGTTTTGTCGGACTGTTTTAATTTTATATTATCTTTTTTTAAAAGCGTTCCGCTGAGGCGACGATTTTGCCCATAGCCAAATAAATTTACATGCTTTAACTCATTTATGCGTGCAGCATGAGGTAATATTATATTTAAAAAATCGGCATTGCATTCTCCCATTGGTGGTTGGTCGTCTAGTATAAAATAGACTTGGGAAACACTATGTTTTTTTAGGATACGCAGAGCTTCAATATTAGTAGAAACCCATGTTTTTGCATTTTGGGAAGGTATTATATAATTCTTTTTCTCAGACTTTTCTGGAATCCCTGAAAAATAAATTAAAGGATGATATTCCCACTGTTTTTCGATGATTTTCTTAGTCAACTCGGCATAGGGCCTGCGATCTTTGCAGGAGCTGATTAAAATAGCGAGGTCTTCGACTGCTTCCAAAGAATGAGGGTTTTCCATTGGCTTATATTCTGAGCTTGGCAGAAAGGGATTTTTTAAACAGAGCTAAAGCGTTTTTTGTGAAAATACTTAAAGGATTTAGTTTAATGATTTGCAATAAAAGTGAAAGTGCTTTGTCAGGATTTGTATTTACAAGAGAGAATGCGGAATTCAAATAAAGTTGCTGTAACGATTTGGACTTTTCAGCACTTAAGTTTTTTTGCGAGGTGATAGGAAGTAAATGATAAAACGGTTTAAAAATATTTTCCCGCTCTAATAAAACTTTGTTCCATGCTAAGATAGTTTTCGAATCGGGTTGGCGATATTGATGCGATAAAATTTCATGAATCTGATGAAATTTATAAAACTCCGACATCCTCCACCAATACTCGTAATCCAAAGCATAGTGCAGGTCTTCGCGAAGGAAGCCTATTTCATCAACAACTGAACGACGAAAAAAAACCGAAGGCTGATGAAGTTTCACGTCAGGGCTCCACCAGCGAATTAAATCTAAGCGAGATTCAAAATGTGCAGGGGCAAAAACATCGCCTCGCCCGTCATAGGTGATCTGTAGCGCGTCCCCAAAAATAACATCAATTTCCGGATTGGAAAAAATTTTTTTCAAACGAGAGAAAAGGCTTTGAGGATAAGAATCATCGGCGTTCAACCAACATATAATTTCTCCCTGTGCTGCACGCAGACCTTTATTTACAGCGTGGGCCTGGCCCCGATCTGCTTCGCTTTTAAAAATAACATTGGGAAATTTAGCAGCTTCTGTCGCTGTTTGATCTGTCGAGCAATTATCGAAAATGAGATGTTCGTAGCTTAAATCCTCCTGTTGAGCCACAGAACGCAGGCACTCCGAAATAAAATCTCCCTGATTAAAAGAGGGCGTAATAACTGAAAAGTAAGGTGCCACGATGAAAAAAATTTAGCAGGTAGAGTTCGTGTCGAAGGACTATAGGTCGTTCTTTTTAAGCAGCATTGATAGTTGTGCTGCCATCTGAGAAGTCACATTCTGAGCACCTTCACCGGTGAAGTGAACGCCATCAAACCAAAATTTAGAATGCATCAAATAAGCCATTTCCTTTGAATTTGGATTAGGAATTTTCATGACTTCGGAGGGAAGGTTATTAAAAAAAATTTTCTGATATTCAACTCGCTGAGCTTCCAGAGTAGGAACACCATAAAAACCATAAGCATCTACATAGGAGTCCATAAATTCATGTAAGTGTTCCTGCCAAACCTGCCATTGGGGGTAGGGCACTTTAAGAGGGGTTAGGTTTTTTGCTGGAAGCTGCAACGACTTAATTGTGCGCTCGTAGTCGAAGCCGTTTTTTTGTCCCTCTAAAGCGAAGAATGGTGGTGTAATTCGTGAGCGGTGCTCCGGCCACTGCATTTTTGAGAATGCTCCTACGGCGAAACGGTTGAGTAAAACGTGCTCTGCTAGTAAGGCCGTTGCGCGGGTCTCGGAAATATCTCCATCTCCTTCTTGCAGAGTTCGAGCATAGGCTCGCCAAGCCTTTAAGGCATTTCTCGGATGGAGAAAAAGACGGGCTCGTTCCGTTCCGGATTCTTTTTCCATGCGATAAAGCGGATTCCGATCATATTCATCAAAGACTTCTTCTAATAACATCACATGTGTTGCCATTAGTTTCTCTCTATTTTGCGCACCTATTTTTCGCAAAAATACTTCTAACATATAAAGGCGCTCATGGTGATTATCTCCCGGCATGCAGAAAGATAATACCATCGCAGGAGTTCCGAGACGCGTCAGTTCACGCTCAAGATATTCCGCATCAATTCCGTAGTAGGTGACACTGCTACCAAGCAAAATCACTACCGGGCGAGTTTCCCATTCAGGCGTTTTTTTTAAATGTTTTTGGAGCCAACGAGTTTTTCGATCCACTTCGGAATTTCGCCATAGCCATTCGTCGGGAACTATTGCTCGCAATGTCAGAAAGCTCAAAAAAATCAGGACTCCAGTGCCTAAAGCAATTTTTAATTGCGGTGGTTTTTTTCCCAAACGCACAAAAGAAAGTGCCAGTAAAATGATGATTGGAATAATAACCAACACCTCTAAATTCTGAGCCATCAAAACTGAAAATAAATAAAAGGTGAAAACCCGACGTGCATAAAAAGCAATCCAACCAGTAAAGCGATTGCCAGAACACAATAAGCCAAAATATTACACTGGATCGTTAGTCGATCTTTAAGTTTTTGGGAGCCGACGAACCAAGTGTCTGCGAACAAAGGCAGGAGAATTAAAAGCCAGGGCAAGGGTTGGGTGACTTCCCATGTTCCTGAAAACAGGGCGGTTAATTTTGAAAAAATAATCCTAGTATCTGTAAAAGACTGGGAACGGAAAGGAATCCAACAAAGCAATACTAAACCCTGTGTCAAACCCCATGAAACAACAGCACTTCCCGAAAAGTTAGCAAAATTTTTAGCGATACGCGTCTCGGCCCAAGCATGATTTATACATAAGGCCAAGCCATGTAAACCGCCCCAGAGAACAAAATTCCAACTCGCCCCATGCCATAGCCCCCCCAGAAACATTGTTATAAACAAATTACGGTATAACTTTATCGAAGAAACACGGTTGCCTCCCAGGGGAATATATACGTAGTCTCGCAACCAAGTCGAAAGCGAGATATGCCAGCGTCGCCAAAAATCAATTACCGAAGTGGCACGGTAAGGGTAATTAAAATTTTCCGGCAGGAAATAACCGAACAAATTTGCCACTCCAATAGCCATTAGTGAATAACCCGCAAAATCGAAATAGATTTGGGCAGAAAATCCAAGGCATCCTCCCAAAATCTCTATGGGCGAACATGTCGCCGGACTTTCGAAAATCGCATCCACCGGGCCTGCAAGATTGTCGGCAAAAACACTCTTATAAATAAATCCGATGGCAAATTTTCGCCATCCCTCCAGAAAAATAGTTGTATCAAAACGACGTTTCTCAGCTAATTGCGGCAAAAAGGTCGAAGCATGAATAATGGGACCCGCGACCAAATGAGGAAAAAATCCTAAATATACTCCCAGTTTGAGGAAACTTCGTTCGCAAGATACAGTCTCTCGAAAAACACTCACAAGATAGCTGATTGCTTGAAAAATATAAAAACTGATTCCGACCGGTAGGATGATGTTGAGCGTGGTCCATGTAGCACTGCCGCCGAAAGTTTCTAAAATCTGCCGGACAGAAGTTAGAAAAAAATCGGTATATTTGAAGTAACCGAGAACGAGTAATTGTGATCCGCAACATAGATAGAGAACTATTTTTCTCCGACGAATATCCTGAAGGGCAACTAACCACCGTCCACCAAGGTAGCTGATAGTCACCACCAACAATAAGAGACCTGTAAAACGCCAGTCCCACCATCCGTAAAAAATAAAATTGGCCGCAAACAGAAGAGGCAGCCGCCAGCGATCCTCCCGCAAGGCCCAATACAGCGGAAGTGTCGCAGCTAAAAAAATTAGAAACGGCAGCGTGGTGAAAATCATGAACTTTTCGTCGCTAAAATTTTCCCAAACAGCGAATTTTTCAGCATCTCTCGGGCTTGGTGGAGAAGTGATTGCAGGCGTAGTTGCAAGTGCAGAAAACTAAACAAAAGTGGGTTTTGTTTTTTGAAGGAGTCGGATGTGTAGCCAGCTTTTCGTAATGTTTCGCCGGCTATTATTTCAAAAATGATCTTTTCTTTTAATGAAAGTAGGTTTCTCCACTTACCAATTTCTGAATGATCGAGTTGATTTTGCAGTTTGTCATGCAGGGTTGTTTCTCCACGAACGACACTGCTTTCCGACTGTTTACGGTAATTCATCATACCTTTTTCAAACGGCAACGTAAGAAATTGACAAATAGTATGTAGAGAGGATTCGGGGGATTTAATCAGATCTTCAAAGTGAAGTTCCATATAAAATGAATCTCCAAATTTTCGTCCTTGTAACGCAGAGCGTGTAGTAGTTTCCCAATGAGTAACAATTCGTCGAAAATCGCTATCATACCATTTTCTTTTGAGCATCGAAGCCGTTGAGTCACGGCCATCTCGAATTAAATGAATAAAACGCGCTTCTGGAAAAGTTTCACGTAATTTTAAAATGTAATAACTGTGCCGAGGACTTTTTTCACCCCATAATTTTTTTTCGTTCAGACCCGAACATTTAGAAAATAAGGCATCAACAAGATCTCTTAAAAGTAATCCTTCACATGCTTGTAGAACTTCAAATAGTTTCTGTGAAGAGAAGTTCCAGTCCACCCAGCGGACATTGTCGGTAATGATTTGGTGAGCCTTTCTCAAAGAGGCTTCATCGAAGGGAACGTCGGGTTCAAAAGCATCCAGCAACTCTCCAAGAAACCATGCTTCCGGAGGGATGTGAATTTGCGAATGCCCGTTTAGCATCACTCGCAACAGGGTTGTTCCGGAGCGCGACGCGCCTACAAGAAATATTGGTGATAAGTTTTCCAATTATAATAGATAAGCAGATTTTTTTATCCACGTTGCTTCCGGTGGCATCTTTTTTTGCAAAAGTTTAAATCGGATTGCGAATTGCAGGCGGACGATCCAAACATTAAAAAGTTTAATTTTTTTTGCGTCGCTTAGAAGCTGTGGCCAAATTTCAGGTGACGGCCAAAAAAAGGATTCTTTGATAGCTTGAGTCAGCAATTTTTTGTCGTTAGGAATCCAATCAATATCAGCACCTTGTTGTTTCCCCCAATTT
>JBKEAD010000078.1:0-15466 GCA_047971915.1 Chthoniobacterales bacterium | reverse complement strand
CAATTGGTCGGGGGTTCGATCCCCTCACTGCCCACCATTTTATCTAGATTTTTAAAAAAAAATTAAAAAGCCTTCTTTTTGCATTCCCATTTTTCATGAAAATGCGCCTCTTACTTACCTTTAGCCTTTTTTTGAGTAGTTTAGTGAGCCTCGTTGCGGCACCTGCCAGCTATATCATCGTCGATAATCAAAGTGGCTTCATTCTCGAACAACGCAATGCAAATAGCAAAATGCAGGTGGCCAGCCTCACTAAAGTCGCTGCTGCTGTGGTCGTCCTCGATGCCGAAGATATGAAGCTTCTCTCGCTCGGCGCACGCGTCCCTGTGACCCAGGCCGCAGTAAATGCCGCGGGAACAAGCACGACGGGATTGCAGGTTGGCGATGTTCTCAGTATTCGCGATCTCATCTATGCGGCACTTCTCGGCTCGGATAATATCGCCGCAGCGACTCTCGCCGATCACGTGGGCCGCAAGTTGCAAAATGTCACAGGGCTCGACTCCATTGGAAATTTTGTTTCTCACATGAATGCTCTGGCTCGTAATCTTGGAATGCGTAATACCCGCTTTCTTAATCCCACGGGTTTGGATAACTATGAAAAGGCTCTTCCCTACTCGACTGCGGCGGACATGGCGCGACTCACTCGCTATGCCTACACCTCACCGGATTTCCCGTTCTATGTGGCGCAAACGTCTCGCAATGTTGAAATTTTCCGTAATGGCCAAGCTCTAACGGTGAACGTTAAAAATACAAATATCCTACTCGGTCAAAACGATATAGACGGAGTAAAAACCGGCACCACGCAGCGTTCTGGCGAGTGTCTTATTCTCTCATCAGGCCAGCAGCCTGAAGTCGTTCGGCATGACAGCGGGGTCGTTTTGACTCCGCGGCGCATCATTGTTGTTTCACTAAAAAGTCAGGATCGTTTTCGCGAGGGCTTGGGGCTTATCCAGCGAGGCTGGGGACTTTATAATCGCTGGGCTAGCGAGGGGCGTCATGTCCAAGAAAGTAACGTTCTCTAGAATTTGCCAAACGGTAGATTTTTTGTAGGATTGCCGATATGTCATCAGAAAAACGAATCGGTGTATTAACAAGTGGTGGGGATTGTCCGGGATTAAATGCAGTTATATACGGGGTGGTCCGTGCTGCGAATAATCTGAATTGGAAAGTTATCGGTTTTCGCGATGGTTACGAAGGGCTCATCGAGCCCGGCGGCAACTACGTAAATCTCGATCATTTTACCACTACAGGCATCGTGCATCTCGGTGGCACCATTCTTGGAACGACGAACCGTGGTAATTTTAACGCAAGAAGCAAAGGCAAGAAATCTCTTCACATTCCCAATGAGATTATTCAAAAGGCACGTAAGACGATCGATGAACTCGGACTGGAAGGCATTGTGGCCATCGGCGGTGACGGCTCGCTGAGCACCGCTCTCTATCTGCATAAAAAAGGTTTTCCCATAGTCGGTGTCCCTAAAACGATAGACAATGATCTCGACGCGACATCCATAACATTTGGTTTTGATTCCGCAGTGGCCTGCGTCACGGAATCTCTCGATAGGCTGCACACGACGGCAGAAAGTCATAAGCGCGTCATGATTCTTGAGGTCATGGGACGTCACGCAGGCTGGATTGCACTTTACGGTGGATTAGCAGGTGGAGCAGATATTATTTTGATTCCGGAAATTCCATTTGATTACGATGCCATTTTAAAAACAATCCACGAGCGGGATAAAACCAGCAGTAAAAGCACGATGATCGTTGTCGCCGAGGGAGCCACTCCGTTAAAAGGAAAACAACAGCACTATGCTATCTCTAAAGGTGAGTATCGCTTGGGTGGCATCGGCAATCGGGTCGCAAGCGAAATCCGCAAGGGTTGTAAAAAAGATGTTCGGGTCTGTGTCCTCGGCCACCTTCAGCGCGGAGGTCCACCGACAATGCAAGACCGCATTTTAGGAACACGTTTTGGGGTCAAAGCCATCCAGCTTTTAAAAGAGAAAAAATTTGGATCGATGGTTAGTTATAAAAACGATCTCGTCACATCGGTGCCACTTTTTGATGCCGTAAATCAACTCCGCCGTGTCAAACCCGATGACCAGGTTCTCGATGCTGCTCGGTCGGTCGGAATCGTTTTTGGTAACTAAATAAATTATAGAGATGACCCCGGAAGATACTCAGAAACTCTACGCCGCCGTTCGTAATATTCAAGATTTCCCTAAGCCGGGGATTTTATTTAAAGATATTACGCCCATTCTTCTTGATCCCGATCTATTTCGGATAGCGATCAGGCATTTTGTCGAACGTTGCAAGGAGCTTCAGGCAAATAAAATAGCCGGTATCGATGCACGTGGATTTTTCTTTGCCGCAACAGTAGCTTACGAACTAGGGCTCAGTTTTGTGCCTGTTCGTAAAAAAGGAAAATTGCCCTACACGACGAAGTCGCAAGCCTACTCACTCGAATACGGTGAGGCCGAAATCGAAGTGCATACCGATGCTTTTAAAAAAGGCGACCGTGTTATCTTGATAGACGATCTTTTAGCTACCGGAGGCACGGCAAATGCTGCTGTGCAGCTAATTCAATCCGTCGGTGGCGATGTCTTAGAGTCTCAATTTTTAATCGAGTTAAGTGCTCTCGGAGGCCGAAAAAAAATAAATGCGGCACCTGTGTATTCTGTTCTAAGCTATGATGATTAGGGTTTGTCAGACTTATAATGTGTGACCGCGATTTTATAAGCTTATCGTATAAAACGGATTATTGTGTTTTTCTTCCCCAAGCGTTGTTAAGGGGCCATGTCCCGGGCAAATGATAGTAGTATCGGGTAAAGTGAAAAGTTCTCGAGCATTGCACTCTAAGGCTTGTTGATAAGAAATATTTCCCCCTCCCATTGATCCTGCAAAGAGAGCATCGCCCACGAAGGCTAGCTGGTGTTCTAAGCCTGAAACAATATAAGAAATACCGCCGATGGAATGCCCAGAAGTTAAACGTGTTTCAATTTTTAAGTTGGAGATTTTAAACTCTCTACCGGAAGAAAAAGATTTTGCTCCGAAAACATCCTCGCCTTTACCTGCATAAGCCTGCGCCTTTGTTTTTTCGAGAAGACGTTCGAGGTCGAAAATATGATCGCCGTGAGCATGTGTTATAAAAACGCTTTCGAGATTTAAATTTTCGCCGTTTATTATATCTAACATATCCGAAACATCAGATCCCGTATCGAAAGCGGCTGCTAGCTTTGTCTCTTGATTCCAGATTAAATAAGAGTTTACCATCATGTCACCAAAAGGCGTACTGAAATGGGCAAAGCCGCCAAAAGGTTTTATGGGCTTGGGCTTATAATTTTTTTTAGCTAAAGCAATTAAGCTTTTAGTATTTAGGCCTAGTGCCGGAGCAATTTTTTCAAGGGAGCCAATTTCTAATTTTCCTTTGAGAAGTTGTTGTAGAGACTCTAGTGGCAAATCATTGTCTAAAGCCAATTTTTTGAGATCAAAATTTTGTCCCCGAAAGGCTTTACCTAAGACATCTGTGAAAGCATCTTCCATTTCAATTTCGGGCAAGGAATATTTTTTCATAGTTTTGGAGTTACTGGGATCAAACGACTCTGGTTTTCATTTGGCGTTTGAGAATTAATGTTAGAACACAGAGCATGAGAATGGTTGAAAAGCAGAGGACTAAGGTATTTAACTCGATAATATTCATTTTGAGTCCGAAATACTCTTTTTTAGCTCCAAAAAAGACATTGATATGTCTGTTTTCGCGGTAGTCCGATTGTTCCATTTCTGCTCGCGAAACGATGTCTGAAATTTTTTGATTGATATAGAGTTGCTCGGCGGTAACGCCGCGCTCATTGCTTATGAGACGGCTTCGGTCTAGCGGTCCACCGTCGAGCACTCGATCGACGGCACTTAGACGTTCGCGAAGCACCGCCGGATTTCGGCCTTCTAAGCTTGATAGGATTGCCAGAAGTTCTTTTAAATCCTCAAGCCGCTCAAGTTCTGAATCGGATAGATTCTTTTTCGCGATGAGCGCGCGAATTTCTTTTTGGATTCTATGTTGACGGCTTGTGAGCGGGTTTAAGCGGGCTTGAGCATAGACCAGTGCCTCGTAGGACCAGCGCATGGGAATAAATTCGCAGATAAGAGGAACCTGCAAATCGCTGCGCGGGGGCATAGAGGTTTCTGAGTTTTGACGAAACCATTTTTCAATCGTATAGACGAAATCTAAGTTTTTGTTCATTTCCTCATACTTAATAAAAGCACCTGCCAAAATAATCTGAGGGATTAAAACCGCCGGTATAATCAATACGGCTATCTTAGCCTGAGATGCTAAAGAAGAAATAATAAGTCCAATTGCTGCGCCGCTCATAGCAGTTAGAAAAAGCGCGAGAAACGTAATAATAAACATTCCCCTTACGCTCAAGAGGGCATTTCCCAGCCAAGTATAGAGAGCGCACTGAACGATTGCAAATATACTTAATGTAAGCGTTTTGGCTATTACATAATATCCCAAGCGAACATTCAGATTTCTTTCTCGCAAAAGCACAGGACGGTCCTGAATAATATCATCCACACTATTAGTTAGCCCCAAGAACATTGCCACAACGAGGGACATAAAAAGATAGATGGGGATGTGATAAGCCGATGCAAAATCGTAGTGCTCCGATTCGGAATATCGAAGCACGATGCCTATCAAAAAAGCCAGCAGGGGTGCCATGATTAAAGTGATTACCAGATTGGCATTGTTTCTTAATTTACTAAGAAAAGAGCGTTTCAAAAGTGTCTTGAACTGAGTCCACTCGTTATGCGGATGAAAATTTCCAAATAGGCTTGCTCGCCGAGAAGTAGGGGCAGTTTCAGGTTTTGAAGATTTAAATTGAGATACAGCCTCGTCTTCTTTGACATCTTTGAGAAGGCAGTAGGTTTCAAACTTATCACGCCAATATTCTGGAGAAAAACGGCGAGCTGGCACGAGCTGTCCGCGACTATTTTCTTCATAGATGATATCTCCACTGAGGTCGCGAAGTGGTGTTTCTAATACATCAAAAATAAATTCCGGACGCGTGGTGCCGCATGTCTCGCAAGTATTACTTTCTACAGCAAAAAGTTCCTGGTGTTCGGCTTCGGCGAAGTAACTCAACATCTCTTTTGGTGTTCCGAAAAAAACCATATTTCCTCCCTTGTCGAGGAGGAGTGCTTTGTGAAACATCTCGAAAACTCTGGAGGTCGGTTGGTGGATTGTGACCAAGACGATTTTATTATGAGAGATCGCTCGGATGATTTCCATGATATGTTCGGAGTCTTTACTTGATAAGCCCGAGGTTGGCTCATCGAAGAGGTAAATGTCCGCAGGACTGACCATGTCGAGTCCGATATTGAGGCGTTTGCGCTCACCGCCGCTGAGTTTTTTACTTAAAGCACTCCCGACGACGCTTGAGCGTCTTTCATTCAGTCCGAGTTCGGCTAATTTTGTATCGACGCGGCGTATCCGTTCACGGTTCGATAAATAGGGAAAACGAATGGCCGAGGCAAATTCCAGATTCTCCTCGATGGTTAGATTTTCATCAAAAGCATCGTGCTGGGGTACGTAGGCGAAATAGCCTTTTAGGTCTTCGTAGCTTGCGTAAAGCGAACGTCCATTTAAAAGAACCTCTCCTTGAAAGGGGGTGAATTGACCGCAGAGCGCACGCAAAAGGCTGCTCTTTCCCGAGCCGCTAGGCCCCATTACACAAATCAATTCTCCACGTTGTGCGGAAAAAGACATTCCTTCCAACGCGGTGACTCCATCTGAAAACCGGCAGGCCAAATCGCGAACCTCCAAGCTACTAATGATATTTCTTTCCTCTTCGATGAGACGTTCTGAAAAATTACATCGGAGAAGTTGGCCGGCATTGATGCGAATGGTATCTCCGTCAACAAGTCGTGCCGAATTTCGAACAGGAATTCCATGCACCGAAATAGGGCGGTCCGCTTGCAAAACCTCTACGCGTCCAACTTTCTTTTCATAGTCGCAAAAAATTTCTAACAACACGTCGCCACCCGTCCCGGGAGAAAGTAAAATATCGCCTTCTCCGAGCAGGCTCGAATTATTTGAGACGAGATATTCCGATTTAGAATGTTTTAAATGAAACCTGCCGCCGAGAGAACGGGCACGCCTACGAAGAAAGGCGAGGTTGAGTTCGCTATCATCATGAAAAACGATGCTGTCTTCCAGAGAGGCTTCAATGGTGTTTCCCTCGCGTAGAGGTTTTCCTTTTAAAGTCGCGTCCACATCTGATAAAGCCGTGACTTGGACCCCTAGACCGAAGCTGACATCGAGGCAGCTTTCGCGCGAACGGTTTTTTTCCAAACGTACTTCGTCGTCATCATTTACTGCGACGAAAATATTTGGAAGCGACACACCTTTTTTCACGTTGAAGTAGAACATGAGGTCTTGATACGACAAAACCCGATCGTGAATCAGAAGACGCTGATTACTGTAAATACGTGCCATCGCCTTGGGCGCTAGGGCTCGCCCCTGCACGAGCAAAACTTGTTTGCTTAGGTTTTTTAAAAGGGCAAGATCGTTGTAGCGGTAGGCAAATATTTTTTCACCCGGACCAATTTCTGATAAAAAAACATCGGTATCTTTGTCTGAGCCAAAGCTGAGAAATTCTAACGGCGAATTTCCTTCTGCCGCTAAATCCAGCTTTGCATCCATATCCTCTGCATTTAACTGATAAACGATCTCGATGGCCTGCGACGCCATGCCGAGTTGAGACATAAACGAGTAATACGGCACAATCTCTGTCTGTTGCAGCCCCGCCTTTGAGATAAGTTCATAAAGCTGCACGCCTAGAAGAATTTTTTCCTCATCATCAAGTTGCTGCGAAAGCCTATTCGCGATGGCTTCGAGATCTTGATTTTCATGTAAAGCCTGACGAAAAAGTTTCCGCAACTCGGAATAGACACCCTCCGGATAATCATAACGCAAAAAGCTAAGCGTCGAGTCGATTTCCTCTTCCAAGATCTCTCCACTCATCTGCGTAAAAGCCGCAAATACCTGAATCAATGTCGGCAACAAATTTGGAGTTTCTATAACCGTCCTTGGCTTTCGTCGCAGACGTCGAAAGGCTCGTCGCGTTTGGACGAGCATCCTCCCTGCAAAGAAAAAAAGATTCTCCGCAAAGCGCTGCTTCCAACCGGATCTGTGATTTTTCGTCTGCAAAGGCTTCAACGCGCCGACTCTATGCGACACGCATTGTCTTGGCAACGCACAAGGCGAGAATTATTTTTAGACAGCTCTTAGAATTTAGAAATTCCTCTTGCTGAAATGATGTCTTAGACGCAGTTATGTGGAGTGATAAATCGTATTTTTAGTTTTTTAATACTTTCCGCTTTGCTGATATTGGCGGGGTGTTCGACTTCACCACGCTCTTCGCAGTCTCGGACAATTTATAATAATCAGCAGGCGGCTGTTTATACGCCACCGCCCGTTGCTGCAAGTCCGAGCTATGGAGGGGGAGTGTGGCCGATGAGTGCGCCGGAGATCCATGCGGAGTCAGCAATTTTGATTGATGCGCGGACCGGGAGGACGCTTTATCAGAAAAATGCCGATCAACATCGGCAGGTTGCGAGCACGCAGAAACTTCTTACCGGACTAATCATTGCGGAGCGCGAACCGCTGGATGAAAAGATAATGATCGCATCGAGCGATACGCGTGTCGAGCCTACGAAGCTTGGTTTACGAGCCGGAGATCGGTATGCGCGTCGGGATCTTTTGGAAGCTATCATGGTAAAGAGTTGTAATGATGCGGCGTCGGCTCTGGGGCGAGATCATGCGGGGAGTTTGGCGGCTTTCTCTGTGGAGATGAATCGCACGGCGTCGGCTCTGGGTGCTACGAATTCGTATTTTGTGAATCCGCATGGTTTGCCGGCGGCACAATATTCGACGGCTCGCGACATGGCTCGTATCGCGTTTCGCGCTTACCGAAACCGCACTTTGCGTCAAATGATGTTGGTTGAGAATGTCGCGTTTCGACATAATAACGGAAAGATTTCTCGGCTTAAAGCGACCAACAAATTGCTGAGTCGTTCGCCGATTTATAATGGTATGAAAACGGGCTATACGAATGCCGCGGGGCGTTGTCTTGTGACAAGCGCATCTTCCGGGGGGCGTGATTTGATTCTCGTGCAGCTCGGGAGTAAGACGAAATACATTTTCGATGATGCGGAAAAAATGATTCGCTGGGGACTTTCGCGTATTTGATTGTTTGCGGTGTATTTTGGTTTTTGATAAAGGAGCTTTGTGATGGTTCGTCCCGTTCTTTATGAAACACATTGTCATACGCCCTTGTGTGGTCATGCCGTGGGGGCACCAGTGGAGTATGCACAAAGAGCTTTGGAAAAGGGATTAAAGGGGATTGTATTTACCTGTCATAGTCCGTTTCCTAACGCCTTGTCGTCGGGTATTCGGATGACACCGGAGGAGTTTTCGACCTATGTGGGAATGGTTTCGGAGGCACGGGAGAGCTTTCGTGGAGAGTTGGATGTGCGGCTTGGATTGGAGAGTGATTATTTTCCAGAGGAAGCTTTTCCAGGAACGGAGGCGTGGTTGCGTGAGCTGCATGCGCGGGAGCCAATAGACTACGTTTTGGGGTCGGTTCACTATCATGTTTGGGAATATCGCGATGTATTTTTTACGGGGGATGTTTTTGAATATCAGAAGCTTTATTATAAGCATTTAGCCGAGGCGGCGCAGACGGGGCTTTACGATTCCTTGGCTCATCCAGATTTGGTAAAAGATGAAGATCCCGAGCAGTGGGATTTTGAGGAGATGCGTCCTTATGTCGCCCATGCGCTGAATCAGATTGCGGAGACGGGAGTAGCGATGGAGCTAAATACCAGTGGCTACAACAAAGTTTCTTACGAGCAGAATCCTTCGTATGAGCAGCTTAAGATGATGCGGGAGCGAGAAATTCCTGTGGTTGTGGGAGCGGATGCCCACCGTCCAGATCGGGTGGGGGACCGTTTTGACGATGCGCTTCGTTTGTTGCAGAGAGCTGGGTATTCTGAAGTGAATTATTTTTTGGAAAGGAAACGCCATTCTGTTTCGATAGAGCTTGCGCTTCGCAGTCTGAAATAGCCCTTTTATTTTATGAAACCTTCTCTTTCTCCACGCGTGTATGCGGCTTTGAAAATCATGGCTAGTCCCTATTTATACAAGCTTTGCGAGGGGTGCGAGTCGATCGTGGTGGCCCATGTGACGAGTTGCCCAAACTGCCACGGTTACCGATTTTCCGAGGATCAAAAGGAGTTGGTCGAGCAGGCCCGAAAATTGGCGGTTCGTGAGCAGACATCCGTTACGGAAGAGGATCTTTATGGGTAATGGAGCGATTTTTGCTGTTATAACTTTGAGACAAGAGCTTGACGCATTCCACAGAGTCTATTTAATCCTTGGGGACTTTTTTTAACCGTTTATCTTATATGAAAATGATGAGCCTTTTCCGTTTTTTTGTTTTAACCTTTAGTGCAGGGCTTCTGGTTGCTTGCTCCAGCCACGATACGCGATTGACAAGTTCTGCGACGCGTTATTTAGGAGCGGATGGCTCTATCGTTACGCGCAATTCGGTTCCATCAAATTATGCTGAGAAAATTTCTTATTGGGATGGCGACGGTGTGAGTGGCAGTCCCTCGATTGTAATCAATCTGTCCAAGCAGACGGCATCTTTTTATAAAGGGGGGCAGTTGGTGGGAGTTTCTGCAATTTCGAGTGGACGCGAGGGCTACAGGACCCCAACGGGCAGTTTTAAAATCACTCAGAAAAATAAAGACCACGCCTCGAATCTCTATGGAGACTATGTGGACCCTGTTACGGGGAAGGTTGTTGTGGCTAATGTGAGTGTGAAGGAGGATCCAATGCCGGCTGGAACGGTTTATAAAGGTGCGCCGATGCCGTATTTTATGCGTTTTACGGGTGGGGTTGGGATGCATGCCGGCTTTTTGCCAGGCGTTCCCGATTCGCATGGTTGTATTCGGATGCCGGAGAATATGGCGGAGACCTTTTTTGCGAATGTTGCTTACGGCACGCCGGTTCGCGTGACTTACTAAAGCAGTGAGCGGTGAGCGGTGATTTTTTTAAAAAATCTTTCGCTGGGTGAAGAGTGCTGCACCTTTTAGGGAGCCTTCGGGGTCTTTGTTTGCTTGTAGGGGGGTGCCGCCGAGAAGTTTTTTTAGGCGTTGCATTCCGTAGGCGGAGCGGAGGAGGCCACCTGAGACGACGACGCGCTGGAAGGGGCCGCAGACTTTACCTTGGAGTAAGTTTCCTATCGTGGCGAGTCGATCATAGGTTGCGTCGGTGAGGCTGCGAAAAATTTCGATGGCATCCGTTCCGGGATGAAATCCTTCGAGCAGGCTGTTTTGGTTTTCCGGCCAGTCCGGGGCACGCTCGGTGATTAGGTAGGGGCGTGCATAAAGATAGGTTGGTTGCTCCGCACGTTTTTTGAGTTCTTTTTCGAGGATTTTTTCGTCAGGTAAACGCAGGGTTTTTACGGCCCAGGCGCGGACGTTTCCGGCGTTGCTAATAGCACCGCCAATGAGCCAGTGATTCCTATCGACGAGATAGCAAAAAAGTCCGAAGGGGACACGTGGAGCTTTAGGCGAATCGCTTTTTCGAATAATGCGAATGGCTGCGCTAGTCCCAAAGTTGATGGCAGCCGTTTTTCCGCCTATGGCTTTGCAGCCCAAATTATTGGCAGCACCGTCGCCGATGGCGGGATACCAGAGGGTCTCTTTTAACTCGGGAAACTTACGTAATGTTGCGACTGAAGACGTAAGCGGGGAGTCGGAGATTGGACCTAGTTGAGCTTGAGATAGAGCGCATTTTTTGAGCCAAATTTTACTCCAGTTTTTTTGAGAACGGTCGAGAAGGCCCGTGCCGCTGGCCATGGAATAGCTGGTGTGCCAATCCGCACAAAAGTGCGTATAGAGAAAGTCTGCCGGCGATAGCCAGGTCTGAACTTTTTTAAAAAGTTGCCTCTCTGTGCGGCGGAGCCAGAAAAGTTTTGCAGGCCAGAAAGAGGTGCGAAGCATCGCACCGCTGTGGTGATGGTAATGTTTTTCGTTTTCGTTTTTTCGTAGTTGTTCAGCATCTTTTTCACATCGAGAATCGGCCCACGTGTAAATTGGAGTCAGTGGTTTGGCAGTGGCATCTAGGCCGAGAAGACTATGCCAAAAACACGAGGTGCCGACGGCTTGAATCGGGCTGCGCTTGCTTGTTGGAATTTTTCGATAAACGGCGAGGGTTTCAGCGAGACAGGTTTGTGCCGTTTTTAAAAGGAGGGTGGGCGCGATTTCGGCACGGCCTTCCGAATCGGTGACGAGTGGATAGCTTTTTTGTGAGAGAGTATTTGGGATGCGATTGCCGGTTGTCTCGTAAAGCGCGGTGCGAAGCGAGGAAGTGCCTATATCAAAAGTTAGAATCATTAGGGTGACTATGGTTGAAAATTGAGAAATTAGGAACGAGGAATTTATTCCACAGCCATTCCTAAGCTGTAAAAATATTCTGTCTGGTGCGTTGCTGTCTTGATAATTTTTTTTACCCGGCGACACTTCGGAGACCAGCTATTCTGACAGTATGCATATTCGAGATATTTTTACGAAATATAAGACGACGTTTTCTTTTGAATTTTTCCCTCCAAAAAATGAGAAAGGCGCGAATGAACTCTACGAGTCGATTGCTAGCTTGCAGCCCTATAAGCCTCAATTTGTCAGCGTGACCTATGGGGCTGGAGGTTCGACTCGCGATCTTACACACGATCTTGTCGTTCGTCTTAAAAAAGAAAGTAGTCTAGATCCGATTCCTCACCTGACCTGTGTTTGCCATCGCGAATCAGATATTCAAGAGATTCTTACACGTTATGCGGAAGCCGGTGTTTCGAATATTCTTGCTCTAGGTGGTGATCCGCCAAAAGGAATGGAGCATGATCGCAGCAAAGATGCCTTTCAGCACGCCGCCGATCTTGTCCACTATATTAAAAACTTTTCCAATCATCCCGACCCGAAGGGATTTGGAATCGGAGTTGCCGGCTTCCCCGAGGGGCACCCCGCCACTCCAAATCGTATGTTGGAAATGGATTACCTGAAAGCAAAAGTCGATGCAGGGGCGGACTATATCGTCACACAATTATTTTTTGATAATCACGATTTTTTAGATTTTCGAGATCGCTGTTTATTAGCCGGGATTGACGTTCCGATTATTGCCGGAATTATGCCTATTTCCTCCTTGGGCGGTATGCGTCGAATGGCGGACCTTGCGGCCGGTGCCCGCTTTCCCTCTCGTTTACTTCGTGATCTTGAGCGTGCTCAGGGTGATGCGGAAATGGTTGAAAAAATAGGTATCCACTATGCTGCGGAGCAGTGCGGCAATCTCTTGGAGAATGAGGTAAAAGGCATTCATTTTTACACGTTGAATAAATCGAGCGCGACGCGAGAAATTTATGCCAGTCTCGGTCTGAGAGATTCGCAGATTGCGGGAAAATAATACCCTCCGAAAATTCTGTTTTGCGGGATGCTTGCAGATAATTTTTTATCGCTAAGGCAAGGCTTGAAATTCGCGATTTCTGTGTGCAGATTGCCGGAATGTCTGATCCACGTTTTGATAAATTAGCTCATGTGCTCATCTCGCATTCCACAAAGCTTCGGCGGGGGGAAAAAGTTCTTATCGATGCTTTCGATATTCCGGAGGCAATGATTCATGCTTTGATTCGTAAGGTTTATGAGGTGCGTGCGCTTCCTTTTGTGCAGATGCATTCGGCACAGATTTCTCGCGTGCTTGCACGGGGTGCGAGCGAAGAGCAACTCAAAGTCACGGCGGCCACCGAACTTGCGCGGATGAAACACATGGATGCTTATATCGCCCTGCGAGGCAGTCACAACATTAGCGAAATGTCAGATGTCCCTGAAAAATCACTAAAACTTATTTCTCAAAAAATGCGTCCCGTCCTAGACCATCGCATCAATAAAACTAAATGGGTGGTTTTGCGTTGGCCGACTCCGGCTATGGCGCAGCAGGCACAAATGAGCACCGAAGGCTTTGAGGATTTTTATTTTAAGGTCTGCACTTTGGATTACGCACGAATGGCTCCGGGGATGAAAGCTCTGAAAACTCTGATGGATAAAACCGACCGCGTGCACATAAAGTCGCCGGAGACGGATCTGCGCTTTAGCATCAAAGGAATCGGTGCGGTCGCCTGCGGTGGAGATCGCAATATCCCGGACGGCGAAGTTTTTAGTTGTCCGACAAAACACAGTGTCGAGGGCCACATTACTTTTAACGCGCCGACCATTTATCAGGGCAGCTCTTTTGATAATGTGCGCCTAGAATTTTCGCAAGGTAAAGTCGTGAAGGCGACCGCTCCGGGCAACAACAAACGCCTTAATGAAATTCTCGATACCGATGCCGGATCTCGCTTTATCGGTGAGTTCGCTATTGGCTTCAACCCCTTTATCTGTGAGCCGATGAGAGATATTCTCTTCGACGAAAAAATTTCCGGCTCTTTGCATTTCACGCCAGGACAGGCCTATGCCATCGGTGGCAACGGAAACAAAAGCCAAATTCACTGGGACATGGTCCTAATCCAGCGCAAAGAATATGGCGGCGGCGAAATTTGGTTCGACGACAAGCTCATTCGCAAAGACGGCATCTTTGTGCCCAGCTCTTTGAAAAAACTAAACCCCGACTACCTCGGAAAGAGGAAGTAAAGGGTTAGCGGCCCGTGCGAGCAGCACCGACTTGCTTGGCCATGAGCCATTCCATCGGGTTTCGCGCATCGCGGATGATGCCTCCCCCCTGCTCTTGCCCGACTTCACTGAGATCGATCCGACTGGCCAACATATAAGCAATACGCAGATCCGTAACCGGAGAGGCCGCCTGTAAGCGTGCCTCCAAATCTGACTTTGAAGCGACGATCACCAAATTTTGCACGCCGGAGTAATCTTTTCCCTCGACTCCAAAAACCATGATAGAGGGGAAAATTTGTTGTAAGGTCCGATAGAGCCAACGAAACGCACCGGAATATTTGCCGCTATGCGCACTGATTAAATTCATAAAAAAAACGCCTTCCGGCTTCAAACGATTACTTAGTGATCGAAAAAATTCCAACGAAGTCAAATGACTCGGCACCGTATGCACCCCGCTATAAGCATCTCCCACGATGATGTCATAGTCTGTTTTCTCTTCGCGTAAAAAACGTCTGCCGTCAGATGTTACGAGTCGAAAATCGGGATAATCTGCCAAACGAAAATACTTTTTCCCAATCTCAATAATCGCAGGATCAATCTCCACAATCGTAACCGCAGAATCTCGAAAAGTTTTTGACAGTTGCTCCGGCATCCCAAACCCCCCTCCACCGATAAAAAGCGATTCTTTTACCTGAGTCGGGGCAAAAATTTTGAGCAGCTCCCAAAATTTTTGATAGCCAAAAACAAGCTCTCCCGATTCTACGATTTGGGCACCCTCCATCGTCGTATCGAGTTGGAGAAATCGCAGCGTTTTAGAGGGAGTATTCTTTTGATCGTGGACTCGAATGTTATGATAAAAAGACGCGTGCTGAGCAATTTCTCCATCCTGCAAGGGAAGTTTCAAACTCGAAACTCCAAGACCGCCAGCCATAAAAGCCACCGTCAAGAAAAGCAAAAGAGCCTTGTTTTTTAATTTTCCAAAAATAAGCACTGAGAAAACTCCAAGAAGAAAAATACATAACGCGACGCCAACAAAAATCGAAGTCAGCGAAAAATTTGGAATTAAAAACAGACCGGCTCCAATAGTCCCCAAAAAGCTCCCGAGCGTTCCCCACATACCGACGAGTCCGGCGGATAGTCCGATTTTCTCGTCCTGAAATTGACGGCTCAATAAACGAACAATAAACGGTGAAACTGAAGCCAATAAAAAAGCCGGCACCGAAAATAATAGGAGCGAGGCCAGTATCGGCCCTGTCACCGGACTCCACTTCGCAACAGAATCTTGCGCAGCGAGAAAAACCGGATAAACCAAGAGAGTCGTTACCCCGGCGGCAAAAAATAAAAGTCCCAGCGTTTTGAAATCGGGGCGACGGTCAACTAACCAGCCTCCTAAAAAATCTCCGGCAGCGATGGCGACCAAAACGACGCCAATCAATCCCGTCCATGTGAACATCGTGTTTCCGAAAAGCGGTGTGATGAGGCGATTGCCCGCGAGTTCGACGATCATAATACTCGCACCCGCTAAAAAGCAGGCCGCTGTAAGAAAGATTTTTTCAGTACTTAGATGCTCGTTTTTTGAAGAAGCCGAGGAGCTTGATTTATTGGAGGTACGTTTTTTCACAAGTGGAGACAGCCTGCCAAGAGAGTGAATCGCTTTCAATCTAAAAGGACTTGTAGCCCGTAGAGTTCCTAAAAAAACATCTTCGGCAAAGTCGCTAACTTTTATCTCAAGTTCGATTCCCTTTTCAGCCAACTTC
>JBKEAD010000063.1:0-2020 GCA_047971915.1 Chthoniobacterales bacterium | reverse complement strand
AGCCATTCGCTAAAGGAGTTTCGACGATCGTTGGATTCACTGACATCAAATAAATCAAAGGCACCACTCATCGTGCTAGCAGAAGTAAAAAGCTCCGGCTTTGTAAGCAAATAGTGCATGACTCCATAGCCGCCCATCGAAAACCCCGTTATCGCTTGGCGGCCATCCGTAGCATAGCGCTTCGCAATCTCGGGCATGAGTTCATCAAAGAAAAACGTGGTGAAAAGGGATTGTTCGCGTGCCGTCGCGTCAATATAAGCGGAATCTTTATCTGCGAAAAAAGAAACCAACAGCATCGGATGGGAAGTAAGAAATTTCCTCAACGGCGACATTTCCGTAAAGGTTTTGCAAGGTGCATTTTTCCCATGCAGCGCATATAAAACAGGCAGTGGCTTATCATCAGAAGATGGTGGGCGAAGCACAGCTACCGAGATTTCCCGCTCCATCGAGGGGGACATGATGCTAAACTCATCGCGCACGCAGCCGTCGGGAAAAACTGTTTCGCTCGGAGCGGCTGCCGTCGCCTGCTGACAAGCAAAAGGAAAGACTCCCAGCAAGGTGCCGAACATCGGATAGGTAAATCTTTTTAGTGTTGTAAAAAAATGACCGCTTTGATGCTTGCTATAAAAGTGCGTGGAGAAACAAGTGCCCCATGTGGCTCGCTTTTGAGTGAGGTCTATCATTTTTTTTCCTTATCAAAAGCGGCATCAAAAGCACGGTTAGAGGTTGGGAAGTCAATGCCCCGAACGAAATCACAGGCTTCCTCGGCACCAAATTCCCGATCCATGCCACTGTCTTCCCACTCGACGGAAAGGGGACCTTGGTAGCCTATTTCGTTGAGCGCACGGATGATTTCTTCAAAATCGATGCGGCCATGCCCCAAGCTGCGAAAATCCCAATAGCGGCGCGAATCACCAAAATCGATATGCCCACCAAAAACACCGGCCTCGGTAGAGTGCTCCGCCCAGTTCACGTCTTTCATGTGTGCATGAAAAATGCGGTCGCGGAATTTTCGGATAAAACCGACGTAATCGACACCTTGGTAACCCAAATGCGAGGGGTCGTAGTTAAACCCAAAAGCAGGATGACCATCGACGGCTTCGATCGCTCTTGCAGCACTCGCAATGTCGAAAGCGATTTCGGTGGGATGCACCTCCAAAGCAAATTTGATCTTCAATTCAGCAAAGACGTCCAAAATCGGTTTCCAGCGTTTTGCAAAGTCGGCATAGCCCGCATCGATCATCTCAGGCGTGACCGGTGGAAAACTGTAAAGCAAGTGCCAGATGGAACTTCCCGTAAATCCGTTAACTACCGAAACGCCCAGCTTGGCAGCGGCCTGTGCGGTGAGAATCATTTCTTGCGCGGCACGTTGGCGGACACCCTCCGGCTCACCATCACCCCAGATTTCGGATGGCAAAATGCTTTTGTGACGAATGTCGATTTGATCGCAAACGGCTTGGCCCATGAGGTGATTGGAGATGGAGAAAACCTTTAGGCCGTATTTTGCAAGGAGAGTTTTTTTCTTTTCGCAGTAATCATCTTCTTTGAGTGCGCGGCCAACCTCAAAATGGTCGCCCCAGCAAGCAAGTTCGAGTCCGTCGTAACCAAACCCGGCGGCTTTTTCTGCGAGTGTTTCCAGTGGAAGATCGGCCCATTGGCCAGTGAATAGAGTAACAGGTCTCATAGGATTCTATTTGTGTTTGAAGTGATTTTTTTAGGCAATTGCCTTTTTTGCTGAAGATTTCTTTGAGCGGTGGCGGCGATGTTGAACAACCGCAAAAGCCACAAAAAGACATTCCAAAGCAACAAAACTGAGTGCCATACAGCGCCCCCCCCTGCCAAATCCATAACTGAGAAGGCCGACACCGAGGACGAAATTCACACCAAACCACGCCATGATGATGCTTTGAAAACCAAGCACTGCACCAACAGCACTTCCAAAACCGCTCCACATTCCGCCAATACGCCCGAGCAGAATAAAAAGATAAATCCACAAAGCGACCAACGCCCAAGTTACAAT
>JBKEAD010000024.1:0-10639 GCA_047971915.1 Chthoniobacterales bacterium | reverse complement strand
CTCCACCCCCGCGACAACGAAAAACTCCTCGACTCCCTCCAGCTCCTCGCACAAAAAGGCAACTCCCTCATCATTGTCGAACACGACGAAAGCACCATGCGCCGCGCCGACAGCATTATCGACCTCGGCCCACGCGCCGGCACCCTCGGTGGCGAAATCATCACCCAAGGAACCATGGAGCAAATCCTCAAGCACCCCAGTTCCCTCACCAGCAAATACCTTCGCGAACCCATGCCGCACCCCTATCCCGGCAAGCGACGCTCCCTCAAAAATATAAATTGGATCGAACTCAAAGGCGCAACCCTCCACAACCTAAAATCCGTCGATGCCAAGATCCCACTCGGACGCCTCACCGCCATCACCGGCGTCAGCGGCTCCGGAAAAAGCACCCTCATACGCGGTGTCCTCGTCCCCGCAATCAAACAAAATCTAAAACGCCACCGCAAACCCATCACCTCCGCCCCGAGCTGGCAGGAAATCAACGGTGTGGAAAATCTCGCCGCCATCCTCGAGGTCGATCAATCCCCCATCGGCAAAACCCCACGCTCCACCCCCGCCACCTACGTAAAACTCTTCGACCACATCCGCAAACTCTTTGCCCAGCTCCCCGAGTCCCGCATGCGCGGCTACACCCTCAGCCGCTTCTCCTTCAACAACGAAGGCGGACGCTGCGAAGCCTGCCAGGGTCAAGGAACCATCAAACTCGAGATGAACTTCCTCCCCACCAGCTACATGCCCTGCGAAGAATGCAACGGACGCCGCTTCAACGCCCAAACCGAAGAGATCCTCTACAACGGCAAATCCATTGGCGAAGTCCTCCAGATGACCATCGCCCAAGCCTGTGAATTTTTCTCTCAAGTCCCAAAAATTCACCGCGCCCTCAGCCTGCTAAACGAAACCGGACTCGGCTATCTCCAGCTCGGCCAGCCCAGCCCCACCCTCAGCGGCGGCGAAGCCCAACGCATCAAACTCGTAGCCGAACTCGCCTCCCGCGCCACCTCCCATCAGAAAAAAATTCGCACCGGACAGAGTGAAAAAACAACTCTCTATCTCCTAGAGGAGCCCACCATCGGACTTCACGCCGCAGACGTCGCCCAACTCATAAAAGTCCTCCACCGCCTAGTCGATGAAGGTGGCACGGTCGTCGTCATCGAACACCACTCCGACCTCGTAGCCGAAGCCGACTACGTCATCGACATCGGTCCCGAAGCCGGCGAACTTGGCGGCGAAATCGTAGCCACCGGCACCCCCGAAGAAATTGTAAAAAGCAAAAAAAGCCACACCGGCAAATTCCTAAAACCCTGTTTGAAATAGAAGAGAGGGAACCCGCAGATGTCGCAGATGGACGCAGATTTTTTTAAATTTATAAGCAAGCCATAGGAGCCAACTCTCTCCCAGAATTCATAAAAACAATAGACCCTCCCTAAATAATCAAACTCCAACACACCACTTCAAAATAAAACATCTGCGAAAATCTGCGGCATCTGCGGTTTAAAAAATCTCAGAAAGAAGGGTAACCGCAAATGCCGCAGAGAACGCAGGTTTTTGCTTCGTGAGTGGCTACAGGACATGAGATAAGTATACAGGCCATTCCAATAAATCATGTTATAGGCCATTCCTTTATGAAGAAAATTTTACATAATTGAGCTTTATTTACCGTCCCTCTCCCCCCTAGATTTCTTGCGGATTTATGATTTCGATAAGCATTGACCGACTGGTAAAAAAATTTGGCGATAATGTTGCCCTAAACGAAATCAGTTTTCGCGTTGAACCCGGGGAACTGTTTTTTTTGCTCGGCCCCAGTGGTTGTGGAAAAACGACGCTCCTCAGAAATATTGCGGGTTTTTATATTCCTGATTCTGGGCGTGTCTTATTTCAAGATACCGATGTCACCCGTCTGCCTCCACATAAACGCAATACGGGAATGATGTTTCAAAGCTATGCGCTCTGGCCACACATGACGGTTGCTCAAAATGTTGCCTTTGGTCTTGAAGAGCGAAAAGTTGCCAAGGGAGAAACCACACAGCGTGTCAAAGAAGCACTGGCTTCGGTAAGAATGGAGGCCTATGCGGAACGAAAAATTGCCCAGCTTTCCGGTGGTCAGCAACAGCGTGTCGCGCTGGCGCGAGCCTTGGTTATTCGTCCGCAAGCTTTGCTTTTGGACGAACCACTTTCCAACTTGGATGCGAAATTGCGTTTAGAAATGCGCACGGAGATTCGGCGGGTTTGCAAGGAGTTTGGCCTTACGGCAATTTATGTGACTCACGATCAAAAAGAGGCTCTCTCGATCTCGGATCGTATGGCGATTCTCGATAAGGGAAAGGTTGCGCAGGTGGGTTCTCCCACGGAAGTTTACAGACGGCCAAGCTCCCGAGTGGTTGCAGATTTTATCGGTGAAACCAATTTTATTTCGGGTAAAGTTCTTTTTGCCGACGGTAAGAAAGTGCAGGTCGAGACCGAGCTTGGAAATTTTTCTGGCATTCGCTCCGAAAACGATTGGCAACCGCAAGCCGGTGAAAAGGTGAGCCTCTCTATCCGCCCTGAATCTTGGAAGATAAAAGAACAGGAGCCTGAGTCCAACTACCTAAAAGGCCGCGTCCGAGATTCTGTTTATTTAGGAGAGGTCGCACAATACGACTATTACGTCGGCGAGCAGCACGTGAAAATTTTTGAACTCAATCCACACTTGGAAGCCAGAGCGCAGGATCGGGATCTTTTCGCAGAAGTTCACCCGCTGGATGTCGTGGTCCTCCGAAAATAAGATTCTATGCTGCGTAACGTCATTGTTCTCCTCGCGCTCGGACTAGTCATCGGGCTTCCATTTCTCTTCAAGCCGAAACAGAACATGCTGTCTAGAGCGGACGATACGCTCGTGATCATTTCACCACACAACGAAGCGATTCGCTACGAGTTTACTCATGCTTTCACGGAGTATTATGAGAAAAAAACGGGGCGCAGTGTGCGATTGGACTGGCGTATTGTTGGCGGCACGAGTGAGATTTCACGTTATCTGCGCTCGGAGTATCTCGCCGCTTTTCAATACGAATGGACCGAAGCCGGAAAAAAATGGACTCCGCAAGTAGCGGCGGCATTTGACAATCCAAAGCCCCAGGAAGGTGAAGCTTTGACTGCAAGAAAAGCTTTCTTGGAATCAAATCGCGGAATTGGGATCGATCTTTTTTTTGGCGGCGGGGCTTATGATTTTACCAAGCAGGCCGACGCGGGACGCCTCGTTTCCAGCGATATTTTAAAAACACATCCCGAATGGTTTACGAAAGAAAGTCTGCCGCACCTTGTTAGCGGCGAAATTTTTTATGACGAAAAAGGTCGCTGGATCGGTAACTGTCTCTCGTCTCTCGGCATTTGCTACAACACCGATTCGCTAACACGCCTCAAGGTCTCGGAACTCCCCTCTTCTTGGAAGGATTTGACCAATCCGCGTCTTCTGAAACAAGTCGCTCTTGCCGACCCGACGAAGAGTGGCTCAGCGGCCAAAGCCTTTGAAATGGTCATCCAGCAACAAATGCAAGAGGCCGTTCGCAACGCAGGCGATGAAAGTCCTAAAGCTCTGGCCGCGGGTTGGGAAAAAGGACTGCAAGTAATCCAACGCGCTTCAGCAAATGCACGTTACTTCACTGACTCGGCAGGCAAAGTGCCGATGGATGTCTCTCTCGGGGACGCTGCCATAGGGATGTGTATTGACTTTTACGGACGCTACCAAAGCGAGGCGGTCAAAATCGATGCCGACTCCCCTGCTCGCCTGCAGTATTTCACGCCCGTCGGCGGCTCCTCGATCGGAGTCGATCCGATCGGACTTTTGCGCGGTGCTCCAAATCGAAAAATTGCAGAAATGTTTATCGAATTCGTCCTCTCCATCGAAGGACAAAAGTTGTGGAATTTCAAAGTCGGCGCACCGGGCGGCCCCATTCGCTACGCGCTACGACGGATGCCTGTGCGCAAAGAACTCTACGAAAAACAATACTCACAATACCGCTCCGACCCTACGGTTTATCCATATGAAGAAGCAAAAGGCTTTGATTATCACGCGGCGTGGACGGGGCCGCTATTTGGGGCGATGTCGTATATCATTCGGGTCATGTGCCTCGACCCGCATCAGGAGCAAGCCGCTGCATGGAAGGCTCTGATTGCAGCCGATTTTCCGCCCGAAGCAACGAAAACCTTTGATGACCTTTCGCTGGTTTCCTACGCTTTTACAAAAGAAAAAATAAGACCCGCACTCCGATCGGCAGACCGACTCGAAGAAGTTCGCCTTGCCAAAAACTTGGGGGATCAATTCCGAGAGAAATATAAAAACGTCATCCGCCTAGCACGCGAAGGCAAATAGATCTGAACAAAATTTTATGTCCCGTAAATTTTCCATCATCGTATTTGCGCTCACATCGATTTTCTTTTTCTTCTTCTTTCTCTGGCCGATTGCCGAGACGGTGCGAGGTGCTTTTATCGGTGCCGACGGGAAGTTCACCCTCGCTTACATCGTAGAAGTTTTCCGAAATCCGCTTTATTTAGAAGGGCTATGGAATTCACTGCTTATGGCAGTTTTCAGCACCCTGCTGGCCACACTGATTGCGCTGCCCCTTGCCTTTATCAGCGACCGTTTTCTTTTTCCGGGTAAATCCCTGCTCTCGGCACTAGTCCTGATTCCCATGATTTTACCGCCTTTTGTCGGTGCTATCGGTGTGAAACAAATCCTCGGCCAGCAAGGCTCACTGAACGCTCTCCTTGAAAGCATCGGATTAATGAATCCGGATTTTCCAATCGACTGGCTCGGGCAAAGTCGCTTGGCCGGAGTTGTCGTAATGAACGCGCTGCACCTCTACCCGATCCTTTATTTAAACCTTGTCGCTGCGCTCGCCAATGTCGATCCGGCAATGGAAGAAGCCGCCGAGAATCTTGGCTGCACGGGATTACGGAAGTTTAGAAAAATCACCCTCCCCCTCATCATGCCGGGATTCTTTGCCGGTGGAACAATTGTTTTTATCTGGTCCTTTACGGAACTCGGCGTGCCGCTAATGTTTGAGATGACGCGTGTGACCTCCGTGCAAATTTTTTATGGAATCAAAGACATTGCGGGTAATCCTTTTCCCTACGCCTTGGTTGTCGTGCTTTTGGTTTCTACCGTGCTGCTTTACATCGTGAGCAAACTCAGCCTTGGCGGAAAACGCTACGCCATGATGTCGAAAGCTACAAGCCAAGGCGGGGCAAAAAAAGTTTCGCTCGGCCTCGCCCTCTTTTGCACGGGCTGCTTTGGTCTGGTGACCTTCCTTGCTATTCTTCCACATATCGGAGTGATCCTCGTCGCCTTTTCAAGTGATTGGTATGATAGCATTTTGCCCACGGGCTGGACCTTCGCAAATTTCGAAGCCGCCCTTGGTCACAATATGACACTGCCCTCGATCCAAAATAGCCTCAAATATGCAGCACTGGCCACCCTCGTGGACGTTGTCTTAGGGATTGCGATTGCCTACGTCGTGGTTCGCACCAAATTAATCGGGCGAAACATCCTAGATGGTCTCGCCATGATGCCCCTCGCCGTTCCGGGACTCGTGCTCGCATTTGGCTATCTGGCAATGACGCAGGACGGGAAAATTTTTAGCTTCATGAATCCGGCGATTGATCCACTTTTGATCCTAGTAATCGCCTACAGCGTTCGGCGCCTCCCCTACGTCGTGCGCTCAGCAGCAGCGGGTTTTGAGCAAACGAGCGAGACCCTAGAAGAAGCTGCGCAAAATCTCGGAGCCTCGCCATTTCGTGCCATGCGAAAAGTAACGCTCCCCTTGATCATGGCCAACCTCCTAGCTGGTGGACTCTTGGCCTTTTCTTTTGCCATGCTCGAAGTGAGCGATTCACTGATTCTTGCTCAAAAACAAGAGGACTTCCCGATCACAAAAGCCATTTACGAGCTCTACCAAATGCTCGGCGAAGGCCGCTTTGTGGCCAGCGCACTCGGCGTCTGGGCTATGCTCTTCCTTGGTGTCACCATTATCGGTGCCAGTCTGATTTTAGGTAAAAAACTGGGAGCCATTTTCCGGGTATAATACCAAAACCGCAATTCAGGGGATTAGACTGTATAAATTCCGCTGGCTTCTGTTTCTGACTTTATTTAGTACTGGGGAATGTTTGTAAGAGTCTTTTTGCTACTTTGTTTTTTTTGCGTCACTTTGGGTAATTCCGGCCTTGCCCAGACAAGTAAACTGGCCTCCCTGAAAAGACCTCTCGAAAGTAATCTCTCAAAATCTGAACTCCAAACCGTTCTCAAAGGAAAATTTGTCACTCACTCAGAGGATGTGCAGGGGCACCCCTGGCCTATCATATCGGTTTTTGGATGGACGGACGCCAGCACAGAGGAGATTTTCGCCGTTTTTTACGACTATAATTCGGCCAAAACATTTGTTCCAAATATTATAAAATCTCAGATAACCAAAAAACACTCTCCGACAAAAGTAGAGATCGACTACTGCATTGACGTGCCTATTTTAGCAGATGAAAATTACACCAGCATCAACACCCTCCACCCCAAACAACAAAACGGGCGTATTCAGGTGACTTGGAGTCTTGTCCGAGCCGATAATCTCAAAAAAGCAGAGGGGCTTTTTACAGCGGTTCCTTGGAAAAATGGTGCTAAAGATGGATCGCTGATTTTGTATAGCAACTTGACGGATCCGGGCTCGGTCGGGGCAGGATTGCTAAAAGGCTTTGCCTATGGACAAATGCGGGACTGCGTGCGTGCCATTTTAGACAAAGTTGCAAACGAGAAAAAAAGAAATCCTCGCGAGCTACAAGCTAAGGTCGATGATCTGAATAAAATTTTAGGGGGACGTTGATTTTTCCCGACGAATTTTTTAACGAATTTTGGCGAAGAGTTATTTTAGAAAATTTTCGTTTCTATGATATTTGACGTGCTGCACACCACGGATTACCGCTATGACGAGCCTGCCAGTGAGGCTTATGTGGAGGCACGCCTGACTCCCCCCACCCTGTCTCATCAAAAAATTTTAAGGCATGAACTACGTTTTTCGCCGACTAGTGAGACCTCATCTTATACGGACTACTTTGACAATGAAGTTACTTTTTATTCACTTGCCCGGCGGCACCGACATCTAAAAATCACAAACCGCCTACGCGTCGAAACCTCTCCACGCAAACTTCCCGAGTTAGGAATGGATCTGCCTATCGCTGAGGCACGACAGGTTTTAACCAGCAAATTAACGGATATTTTTGATTATACCATGCAGAGCGAAAGAATATCCGTCAGCACGGAATCCAAAAAATGGGCCTTACGTTATCTTTCAGATCAAACTCCGCTCCGCACGGGGCTCGAAGCCCTAAATACAGCCATTCACAAGCATTTTCGCTATGACCCAGGCTCTACGGATAATGCAACACCGCTGGCAAAGGTCTGGAAACAGCGGAGCGGGGTCTGTCAGGATTTTGCGCAGATTTTTTTAAGCATCCTACGCACGGCAGGACTCCCCGCACGCTATATTTGCGGCTACATCGAGGCGGTTGCTCCGGACAGCGAAAAAAAAGCACAACTCGTCGGCTCGGTCGCCACGCACGCATGGGTCGAAGTTTTGACTCCGAGCCAAATTTGGGTGGCCCTCGACCCCACAAATAACTGTTGGTGCGACGAACAACACGTCACCATCGCCTATGGCCGAGACTATCGCGAGGCAGCACCCGTGCGCGGGACTTTCAAAACCTCCGGTGCCCAACACCTGCGAGTTGCTGTAAAAATGAAACGCCGAAAAGCAAAATGAAACACCGTCTTCAAATCGATTACTCCGCTCGCTATAGCTACGAAGAGCCTGTCTCTCTGTCGCTACATCGGGTGCGTATTTTTCCACGAAGCAGCCTTGCCGTTCGACTTTTGGAATCCTCCTTCGATTGTCCCGAAAGTGGCGATATTCAGTTTCGGCGCGACCTTTACGAAAATGAAATCGCCCAGTGTTTCTTTCCCGAAAATCTTTCCGAATTCAATATCCGCTTCTCGGCCAGCCTAGAGATTACGGAAAAAAACCCCTTTCACTTTTTACTCGACGAGGGGGGACGCGAGATTCCACCGACCTATTCGCCGCAGGAAAGGCTTTTTTTAAGCTCATTACTTCAAAATGACGGTGCAAAAAATTGTCCACTCCCCTCCCCGCTCGCACCGAGCGGCAAGGCTCCATCTCTCGAAAAACTCGGCACATGGAACCGCTGGATTTTTGACAACTTCCGCTACCAACGTCGCGACGAAGGCCCGGCTAGACACCCCAGTGAAACGCTCAAGCGTGGCGAAGGAGCTTGCCGCGACTTCACCGCCCTACTCGTGGAAACGCTCCGCCAAAACGGTGTCGCCGCCCGCTGGGTCAGTGGTTACCTCTGGGAACTTGGCGATAAAGAATCCCACGTTGCCGAGTCCGCCCTGCACGCCTGGGCAGAGGCTTACCTACCTGGAGCAGGCTGGATCGGACTAGATCCGACAAATGGCACGCTCACCGACCACACCGCCATTCCTACTGCCATCGGTCCAGATGCCGATGCGACAAATCCGGTTGCCGGCACCTACTTTAGCAAATCTCTCGTCACTGATAAGCTCGAAACCAATTTAAAAATCAGCGAACTTTTAGAGACCGTCTAAAACAATACGACAATACGAACCTCCCCTGTGAAAAAATTTCTCCTCCCCCTTTTCAGGCACGCTTCTTTGCCTATCCATTGCCCTTTATGGCAACACGATGACAGCAAAAGCCAACGAAAAAAAATCGGAACCTTTTTCACTAAAATCCGCTGAGCCCGCAATTCCGCCCTCGGGGAAACTTGCTGAAAAACCGACGTTTGAAACGAATTTTTCTAAAGACTGGAAAGAAAAATCTGGCGAGTGGCGGGTTGCTACTTGGATGCAAAACGACACGCAGATGTCCCCAGATCGTTGTCGTATAAATAAAGACGGCATGATGGTTCAGACTGTCCTCCCCGAGCTTCCCGGACGGGGTGGCTCCATGCAGACAGATCGAGAATTCGGATTTGGTCGCTGGGTCGCACGCGTCCGTCCATCGGCAGTTCCCGGTGCTTTGAATAGTATTTTCACAAAAGACTGGGACGATCTCACAACTCACGAGCGCAATGACGACGGCAAACACGCCGAAGTCGATATCGAGTTTCTAACCTATACCTTCGGCAAAAACTCCGGCAAGGTCCATCTAGCCATCCACTTCAAAGATGCTATGAACTACTGGGAGGACGACGTGCCGCTGGACTTCGACCCCTCGGAAAACTTTCACGAATGGGGCTTCGACATCCTGCCCGATAGAGTCATCTGGCATGTGGATGGTAAAAAAATCTGCGAATGGCTCTACACCAAAGACAGAAAAATCGATCCCGACTATGAGTTCTTTTTTAACTCCTGGACTCAGAAAAAGTGGATTAAGGGTCCGCCTGAGAAAGAAGCCCACTACCTCATCGATTACGTAAAGTTTTATCCATATATTTCCGAGTAACACAGAAGCTTGATCCGATCTTGTTCCTTCGGCAACACGTATTTTTTTAGAGAATTTCCTTGAGCAAGTTTTATCTTAGGTAGAAGTTTGCGCATGGAAGACCTCTCTGCCTTTTTCAGCGACGCCGATGCTTTTTTTCCGGGAAATATACCCGTTGGCCTCACCTACGACGACATCTCGCTAGCCACACGTTACTCCGAGATTCTGCCTCGCGACGCCAATCTCGCCACCTCGCTATCCCCCTCTTTACAGCTCCAGTTGCCTATTCTCTCTGCAGATATGGATACCGTCACGGAATCCACAATGGCCGTCCGCATGGCCCTAAACGGCGGATTAGGATTGATCCACTACAACATGTCCGACGAAGCCCAAGTCAAAGAAGTGGCTCGTGTAAAAAATCACATCCACGGCTTCATTCGCGACCCCATCACGGTCACGCCTGACTTAAAAATTAGCGATGTTCTCGACCTCATCCTCCGAAAAAAATACCGCTTCAGCACCTTCCCCGTAGTCGATGAAAAAGGCACCCTTTTAGGCCTACTCTCCGGTGCTTGTGTGAGAGAGCGCTACCGCCACCACAGTGTTCGACAAGCAATGACTCCCCGTTCAGATCTCTATGTGCTGAACAAAAAAAATGTCCACAAAAACGCCATCGAGACGGCTGACAAATTTTTCACCGAGCATATCGGAATCAACAAACTCCTCATCGTTGACGACGAAGACCATCTCTGCGGACTCTTCACGCTCAGCGACATCGAGCGCATCGAAGAAGAGGCTTCACGTATCGTAAAACCTGCCCGAGATGCAAACTTCCGCCTCCTCTGCGGCGCGGCCATCGCCTCCCACCGACTGCCCGACGGCACTCTCGATGCAAGCCGTATCATCGAACACGTCGGACGCCTCGTCGATGAAGGCGTCGATGTCGTCGCCGTATCGACCGCTCACGGATTTTCAAAAGGCGTCGGCGATAGCGTGCGACTACTCCGCAAGCAATTCCCCGACCTCACACTCATCGCCGGAAATGTAACGAGTGCCGAGGGTGTAGATTTTCTAGCAGAAGCCGGAGCCAACTGTATAAAAATCGGCCAAGGCCCGGGCTCCATCTGCACGACACGCGTTGTCGCCGGAGTCGGCATTCC
>JBKEAD010000017.1:0-4369 GCA_047971915.1 Chthoniobacterales bacterium | reverse complement strand
AGCATCGGGTTGGTTGCCATCAGAAACATCATCCCGTCGGTGTAAAAGTAATCGTAATTGCCGCATACCAAAACCCTCTCCAAAAACTCAACCCATGTCAAGTAATTTTAACCTGACCCTTAATTAAATGCAGGACAAAAAAATGCGACACGGTTGAGTTTTTGAAAAAGCCTGTTACAACAAGCAGGCAACAATGATTGCTTTTTTAGATGGTACGTTAGTTGAATCCCTGCCCACGCAGATTGTTATGGACGTGAGTGGCGTCGGGTATCAAATACTCATTCCACTTTCTAGTTTTGAAAAACTTCCCCCCGCCGGGTCGAGGGTTAAAGTTTTGACGCATCTGGTCGTCCGCGAAGATGCGCACATCCTCTTTGGATTCGCCACCGCCGCCGAGCGCGACCTCTTCCGCCTGCTTATCGGATCGGTCAGCGGAGTCGGGCCGAAGATTGCCCTCGCCGTCCTCAGCGGCATGTCCGTAGAGGATTTCAAAGCCTACGTCGTATCCGGCGACGCCGCAGCCATTTCCAAAATAAAAGGCCTCGGAAAAAAAACCGCCGAACTCATGATCGTCGAGTTGAAAAACAAAGTCGGTGTAGCCGCCGAATGGGAAGCTGCCAACAACCAACAAGTCGAGGCGAGCAAAGAGGCAACCGCCATCCGTGACGCGGTGCTCGCGCTCATCTCCCTCGGCTACAAACAGGTCGATGCACACAAAGCACTGAAAGCCGTAACCACACAAGCCGGAGACAAAGAACTTGATGTCGAGAGCCTCGTTCGCGCTGGCCTCCAACGCCTTGCTCGCTAAAAAAACATGGAGACAAATCCACTCGTCGCCGTCCACGCCCTGCAGGAATCCCTGCCCGAGGGCGGGCTTTTTCATGAGAAAGAATGGCGTATCACCCCCGAGCCATTTGGCATCTCCCCCACCCTCGCCGACGAACTCGACAAGCTTGGATACCGACTCACAAAGTTTATCCACGCTTGCAATAACCTCTACCACAGCAGTATCAAAGGCACTTCCCCCGCGTGGATTGCGCAGTGGCTCGATGCAGGGAAACCAGACTGGCTCATCAAACTCGGTCACGAGAAAATTCTGCGAAACGAGGTACCTCGCGTCCTGCGCCCCGACCTCATTCTCACCGAAGACAGTTTTACCATTGCCGAACTCGACAACGTCCCCGGCGGCATCGGCCTTACCGCTTGGTTAAATAAAGAATACAGCAAGCTCGGCTACGCAGTCCTCGGCGGTGCCGACGGAATGCTCGAAGGCTTTCACAGCATCGCGCAAAACGCTGACATCCTCATCTCCAAAGAGGCCGAAACCTATCGCCCCGAAATGGAGTGGCTCGCGGATACGCTAAACAACGCGAACAATGCTGAAAATTCAACAGGGATTTACCGCGTCCTCGATGCGGAAAAAGAAAACGAATGGCAAGAGCGTATCTACCGATTTTTTGAACTTTTCGACCTTGCGAATATCCCCACTATATCGACCATCAGCGAAAACGTCCTCGCCGGAAAACGCCAAGTCACGCCGCCACTAAAAGCCGCTCTGGAAGAAAAAATGTGGTTCGCACTTTTTTGGATGCAGCCGCTAGAGGAATTTTGGTCCCGCGAATTGGGGCAACGTCAATTCGAGGCTTTGAAAAAAGTCATTCCCTTCACGCTTATTTTAAATCCCGAACCGCTACCGCCTCAGGCCGTGTATCCGAGACTTGAAATCCAATCCTGGGAAAGCCTTAAAAAAGCGTCTAAAAAAAATCGCGACTACGTGCTGAAAGTCAGCGGTTTTTCCGAGATTGGCTGGGGCAGCCGCAGCGTAACTGTCGGCTCCGACGCCTCGCAGAAAGAATGGAGCGACGCCATCGATCACGCACTCGCCGCCTACCCCGCACACACCTACATTCTCCAAGAATTTCGCCCCGGCAGCATTTTCGAGCAACCCGTTTTCAATTCCGAAACAAATGCGATCGACTCCATGCCCGGACGCGTCCGTCTCTGCCCCTACTATTTTCTTGGTGAAAAAAACACGACCCTCGGCGGTGCACTCGCTACGATCTGTCCGCCCGATAAAAAATTACTTCATGGAATGCGAGACGCCATCCTCGCGCCGACTTACGCAAAATCTCAAATTGGATAAGGACAATAGCCCGGATCGACAGAGAGCAGCAGGAGTGCTTTGTCAAAACGACCCTACCAAGGGGCTTTGGCATATTCTTCGATCCACTTGATAACTATGCGCTTGGCCCGTGAAGCGTCCGTTTTTACCTCGGCGAGCATCGTTTCGACCTGATCAATTTCATTCTGAAAACTTTTCTTAATGGTGGCTAGAGAGACTATTCCTCCGGTGTAGGGATTGGCATATTCGCTCAAGACGCTGTATTTGGGTGAATATTTAAGGCCTCTCGTTTTTTCCCGCACCTCAGCAATTTGTTCTTTGAGGATGAGATTATACACTTGAAGCTTCTCATCGCCAGCATCCGCGAGATTCGATGACTCTTCGCCGAGCCATTCCATTTCGATACAAAGAAGCTCTCGCAGATCGTTTGAGGCATACGCCGTGGTCAAGCGTTTCATCCAGTTTTCCTTGTGAGTTTTGAGCGTGGAATCCGTTTCTAAATCGGGGTGCAGCACTTTTGCGAGTTGCTTGTATAGGGTTTTCAAGTCGCGATTTTTAGCCGCGTCGATCGCCTTCTGTTTTTCCTCCCGCTTTAGCTGTGCCTTAGTCGGTTTGCGTCGCCGGGTTGGTTTGGAAGCTGGGTTTTTCTCAAACTCTTGGGCCGCAAATTGAAAGCGCTCAAAAAGCTTTTGCTCAAACTCCATAGGATCCTGCGTCAGGTCCAAATCGCTGAGATCAACGTTCAGTCCGGTTATCTCTCTGAGAAGTTCCATCCTCTCACGCAGCATATCAAATTCTTCCGCAACGCCTTCTTCTTCGGCAGCTCTTTCCTGCGGATCTTCGATGGTATCGGCAATTTTTTCTAAGGTATTAAGTTCGTCTTCCTGCAATCCAAAGGCGTCGTTAAAAAGGTTTTCTATTTTTTAAATAAAATTTCTTTGAGTAGTCTTTGACGACGTAAAGTCCACTGTTGAGAGGTTAACAAATCGAAAAAAATCGTGACCAATTCAAAGTTTAAGCGATTGGATTGCTTTTTTAGGGGATATACCTCGCGAGTAATGTCGGCGAGTATTTTGTCGAGGCGCAAGCCTTCTTTCTCTTGCTTGCGGCGTGCATTTTCCAAGCTTTTCATTAGCTTATTAAACTCCGCTTGCACCGCTCTGAGCGGCTCCGTTCTCTTTGTTATAAACACCAATCCCTGACTTTGTGATTCTGGAGATGCTGTCGGTATATCAAACTCCATTTCTTGCTGCTTATGTTTTTTCGTATGCATGGAGCCCTACCATCTTCAAAAGTGCAACAACGTCAATCCGCTGCTTTCAACGCTTTTCTGTCGATTACTTTGGTTGATAAAACGAACAAATCGAATGCTTGTGATTTTTTTACCAGCTTTAACAATAATAATAGAAGAACAGCAGACAGACGGGAACGATAAGAGCGGTTTCAAAGCCACTGGTAGCGATTTCGGGGGTGATGTTTTTTCTTAACAGGGTAATTGCAAAAATCGAAATTTGGCTCAGGAGACACGCCCAGGGGAGGATTCCAAGGGGGTCGTAAAAGTAAGCAAACAGGAGGCTCCCTAGGATGCCGGGGATGATCCACTTTTCGGGAGATAGGAATTTTTCTTTATTTTCTCGATGAGTTAGGCGGGCTTCTTCACGTGCGATTGCGAAGCTATTTGCGTTCATTACCAGACAGAGCAACACGAGTGAAAACATCATACCGGTGGGAACGAAAAAGAGGAGGGATAGGGGCGCACAAGTAATTCCCAAGGTAAAAATGATACTGACGCTTAAGCATTTTTTAAACATCTCGGGCGTGTTTTTGCCGCGGAGGCAGAGCCAGCCAAAATAAAAAACACACATAACGACGACGGGAATAGCTTTTACAAGCGTGAGCAGCGAAAGATAAAAAAGGCTGATGTATGCGGCTGCGAGTAGCAGCATAAACGTTCCGGCGATGTGCACGATGGGGTGGCGCATGGCGGATTGATGACGCGCCGGGGCATGGGCCTGTATTTCTACAGCTTGCTTGGAGAGGCGATATCCGTCCATCCAGCGGTCAAATAAATAGATGGCCCAAACGACAAAAAAAAGGACAAGGTGTTCGGGCCAGCCGAGACGAACCTGCCATTGTAATGCGAAGATTTCTTGCCAGACAACGGCTATGATTGCTGCATCGAGACCGAGGATATTTAGTAATAACCAAAGGTTGGGCGTATCGGATTTTGAGGCTTGTGGGATGTCG
>JBKEAD010000008.1:0-15605 GCA_047971915.1 Chthoniobacterales bacterium | reverse complement strand
TTATATTTTTTCTTTTTTTTCAGGTTGCGGTTTTTTTAGATTTAGGATTTGAGAAAAGTGGTTATGAAATCGTGTTGGCTAATGAATTGATACCTGAATTTGCTGAAGCGCACCATTTTTCAAGAAATCGTATGAGACTCCCTTTGCCTAAAGAGGGATATCATCAGGGCAGCATTAGCGAGTTTTTTAAAGGCGACGCAGCAGATAAGCTAAGCAGTTGGGTTACTAGTTATAAGAATAAAAAAGGGAGTGTTGGTTTTATTGGAGGTCCTCCATGTCCTGACTTTTCAATTGCTGGTAAAAATAAAGGCCGTCGTGGGGAAAGGGGAAGGCTTACAGGAGACTATTTCAAATTAATTGCTACTCATCGTCCTGATTGGTTTTTATTTGAAAATGTTAAGGGACTATGGAGAACAAAAAAACATCGTATCTTTTATGATGAAATGAAAAATATGATGGAGGGTGAGGGTTATATTATATCAGATCGTCTAATAAATTCTATTGAATACGGAGTTCCTCAAGACCGAGAGCGAATTATAATGATAGGATTTCTTAAAGATCGGTTTTTAGAAAAAAATAAGGCCAATCTATCGCAACTCAAAATGCCTTGGACTAAATATATTAAAGCCTCACGAGAGGAGCTGTTTGGGTTTAATTGGCCGCAAAAAAAACACTTTCGGTCAAAGCAATATAGATCACGCTAATATTCCCTATCATCTCACAGTTGAATATTGGTTTAAGAAAAATAATGTCGAGCGGCATCCAAATGCCCTTCACCGCTTCAAACCTCGTCAGGGCTTGAGTCGTTTTCTATCCGTGGATGAAGGTGATGATAGTCGAAAGTCGTTTAAGCGTTTACATCGTTTGCGTTATTCTCCTACGGCTTGCTATGGTAATAATGAAGTTCATTTGCACCCAACCGAGGCTCGACGTATTTCAGTAGCTGAAGCATTGGCCCTTCAGAGTTTGCCTAAAAGTTTTCAACTTCCAGGTAGTATGAGCTTATCTGCAATGTTTAAAACAATCGGCAATGGAGTTCCTTTTTTAGCAGCTAAAGCATTAGCTGGGATGATTAAGGAGTGCTTAGAAACACACAGATGAGAAAAAAACTGACCGCGGCAAATATAGTTAAAGCAATCAAGCTGTTGCCATAGGGGAGGCGTTTCGATTACTTATCTTATTCGAAAAGCAAGGTTGAAGTTGTATCCATATCCTCCCCAGAAGGGCCGATTGGTATTAAACGTTATGCAGGAAAAATAACTCGAAATGCCCAAACAGAAACTATCTCGACGAATATGTTGTGGCGTATTGCGAATGCTTTCTCAGAAGGAGTGCCGTTGAATTTTGATAGAGTGTTAGGAGCGAGTTATAATACACGGTCAGCTTTAGAGTGTCTGATGGCACATACCGCGGAGTTTTACGTTTGTTATCCAGGCCGTGTGGAAAATGCAGGTGTAAAACCGAGCATTAAGCAAGGACATAAGCATTTACTCTCTCTGCCAACGTCGAAAGCTTAGAGGAATTAACGATGATTTCTTAGATTGCTTTATCGAAAGCGTGAATTGAAAAACACATACTTCTCTTACTCAAATTGGATGAAGTTAAAGTGGACCTCTTGGGCCCATCAAGCCTCGGCTTTGGTTTTTTGGGAGCGTTTGCGTTCGTTGGCGTTGAGGATTTTTTTGCGGAGGCGTAGGGAGTTTGGGGTGGCTTCTACGTATTCGTCGTTTGCGATGTATTCGAGGGCGCGTTCGAGGGAGAGGAGGACGGGCGGGGAGAGCTGAATGCCTTTGCCGTCGCCGGAGCTGCGCATGTTGGTGAGTTTTTTCGCACGGCAGGGATTTACGGGCATGTCTTCGGGGCGGGCGTTTTCGCCGATGATCATACCTTCGTAAACTTCTACCGCAGGACCGACGAAGAGGCGTCCGCGAGTCTGGATGGTGTCGAGGGCGTAGGCGGTGGTGACGCCAGCTTCCATAGAGACGAGGACTCCGCTGATGCGGCCGGGGATCTCGCCTTTGTGGGGGCCGTATTCTTTAAAGATGTGGCTCATTACGCCGTGGCCTTTGGTGAGGTTTACGAGGTCGCTTTCGAAGCCGATGAGTCCGCGTGTGGGGGCGATGGCCTCGACGAGGACGGTGGCGGTCTGGTGTTTCATGTCCAGAATTTCGGCTTTGCGTGCGGCGAGGATTTGGAGGATGTCGCCGAGGTTCTCGTTTGGCAGATCGAGGTAGAGAGATTCGTAGGGTTCGAGAAGTTTGCCGTTTTCGTCTCTTTGGAAAATGACTTCGGGGCGGGAGACGAGGACTTCGAAGCCTTCGCGGCGCATTTGCTCGACGAGGACGGCGATTTGCATTTCTCCGCGTGCAGAGACTTCGAAGTGGCCGGCGGTGTCGGTTTCGTTGAATTGGAGGGAGACATTTGTACGGGTTTCGCGGATGAGGCGTTCGCGGATTTGGCGTGCGGTGAGGAGTTTGCCTTCGCGCCCTGCGGGAGGTGAGTCATTTACGCAGATGCGCATGCTGATGGTGGGCGGGTCGATGAGTACAAAGGGGAGGGGTTCGCGCTCTTCGCTGTCGGTGATGGTGTCGCCGATATAGACTTCTTCGAAGCCGGCGATGCCGACGATGTCGCCTTGGGAGGCTTCTTGGATTTTGATTTTTTCGAGACCGGAGTGGCTGAAGATGGCGGTGACGCTGCCTTTTATAATGTCGCCGTTGGTGCGGATGCAGACGAGCGGGTCGCCGACTTTTACGGTGCCGCTGGTGATGCGTCCGTAGGCGATGCGTCCGAGGTAGTCGCTGTAGTCGAGGTTGGAGACGAGGAAACTGAAGTAGGGCGCGTCGGAGACAGGCGGTGCGGGGATGTGCTTTATAATTGCGTCGTAGAGGGGCTTTAAATTGTCGCTTTCGTCGGTGAGCTCGGCTTTGGCGTAGCCGTCTTTGCCGCTGGCGTAGATGTGGGGGAAGTCGAGCTGTTCGTCGCTGGCGTTGAGTTCGAGAAAGAGTTCGAAGACCATGTCGAGGACTTTTTCGGGACGGGCGTTTTCGCGGTCGATTTTGTTGACGACGACGATGGGTTTGGCGTTATTTTCGAGAGCTTTTTTGAGAACGAATTTCGTCTGGGCTTGCGGGCCTTCGTAGGCATCGACGATGAGGAGGACGCCATCGACCATTTTCATGATGCGTTCGACTTCGCCACCAAAGTCGGCGTGGCCGGGGGTATCGACGACGTTTATGTGATGACCCTCGTAGTTGTAGGCGGCGTTTTTGGAGCGGATGGTGATGCCTTTTTCGCGTTCGAGATCCATCGAGTCCATGACACGCTCGTCCACTTTTTGGTTGGAGCGGAAGGTGCCGGATTGTTTTAGCAGTTGATCGACGAGGGTAGTTTTTCCGTGGTCAACGTGTGCGATGATGGCGATGTTTCGTATTTTTTGCATAGGTGCTCCTTTTGAGACTTTCGGGTGTGATTTTGAAAGGCCGCGCACTATGGCTGATTCGAGGCAACAGGCAAAGGGGAATTTACGAAATTTTTCGACATGGCTTGCTTTATTGAATTATGAAGTTATAATCGTTGGCCCATGAAGAAATTACTCTCTTTGCTTACGCTTACTGTATTAGGTGCATCGCTTGTTGCGAATGCAGGTGTCGAAGTCGGAAAAGCCGCTCCAGACTTTAGATTAAAAGATACTTCTGGAAAGGAGCGTAGTCTTTCGGAGTTTAAGGGGAAGACCGTGGTGCTTGAGTGGGTTAACTACGGGTGTCCGTTTGTGAAAAAGCATTATGGCGCAGGTAATATGCAGGCTTTGCAGAAAAAGGCAGCTGAGGATGGGGTGGTTTGGCTTTCGATTTGTTCGTCGGCTCCCGAGAAGCAGGGACACATGACGGCAGAAGATGCGGTTGCGAAAAATAAAGAAGTCGGCAATGTCGCGGCGGCTTATCTTTTAGACGAAGATGGCAAGGTTGGGAAAACTTATGGGGCGACTCGCACGCCTGAAATGTTTATCGTCAATGAAGAGGGGATTCTTGTTTATCATGGTGCTATTGATGATAAACCGACTGCAAAATCCGAAGACATTGAAGGTGCAACTAACTATGTCACCGTTGCTTTGGGTGAAATTGCTGAGGGCAAGCCTGTTTCAAACGGAACGACGACTCCTTATGGCTGCGGGGTAAAATATCCCTGATAAATTTTTTGGCGATTTTACGAAATGCGCTTGATTTTTTTTGTAGAGTCCGCCATCTCCAATCACATCTTTTGTAAATAAACCCTATGAATCTTAATAACTTGACCAGCTCGCTTATGTCCGACTCATCCACTCCTAGCTCCGGCTCTAATGCTAAAAATATTTTAACGAACGATGTTTCTATCAAAGGAACTTTGGAATTTGAAAATGAACTTATCTTTGACGGGACCATTGAGGGCGAAATTATTTCGGAAGGTCTTTTGACGCTTGGTAAAAATGCGCATGTTGAAGGTGAAGTTCGGACGAAGTCTTGCGTGTTGCACGGCACGGTCGTTGGCAATATTTCTGTTACCGAACGGGCTGAGCTTAAGGCTAGTTCGGAGTTGACGGGTGATCTCCGCGCAATGCGAATCATCATCGAAGAGGGGGCAACCTTCGTTGGTCGCTCCGAAGTGACTCCGAGCAAAGCTGTGAAGCGCGATGAAGGTAAGAGCAAGTCCTCGCCTTCTTCAAGCCCTTCAGATTCTCGCTCTTCAGCTCCTTCGACTTCGGCGAGCACGGCGAGTTCGACCTCAAAAGCAGCTACCGTTTGATAAAAAAAACTCCCTTATTTTCTAAAGTGAGGGGGGGAGTCGTGCAGGTCTTCGGAATAGCTTCGACAGACTGCTAGATATACTGATTTAAAGCCTGCCGTTCTATTGGGGACTGCGTAATTCATTATATGGCAAAGTCTTTTCGGACACCTCGTAAAATAAGCGTGGGCTGTCCGTGGTGCGGAGGGACTCAGCAGGAACCTCCAGAATTTATCAAGACGATTTGCCGTCATTGCGGACAGTCGTTTAGTCGTGAAGCGATACAGCCCCGCAAGCAAATCGCGGCAAAATCGTTGGCAGCCGCCGCGCAAGGAAACGATTCGTTACGGAGGCGTGTTATTCGATTTTTTCGACGGGCTGATCGCGAAGTCCACTGTTATCGTTGTGGGCACGATCATGTCGTTTCAGGCTATGCGAAGGGAAGTAATTGTCCGACTTGCTCGACGTATATTGGATTTTCACCTTTGGTCGTGACGGCAAGCGTTTCTCGCAACGAATTGGATATTCGTGCAAAATTGACGGTAAAGAAAAATGCCTCGCTCAATGTCGTGCGTGCAATTTGTAGTTCGGCAGATTTGCTGGGGCAGTTTTTTGGAATGCTCTATTGCGAGAAAACATTGACTATTTTTTTTCAAGGAGCACTTCAATCAAAGCTGGCGGCAGAGTATGTTGTGTTGACCAAAGAGGCAGATATTTCCTCAGCTTTTCCTCTTCAAGCCGGGGAAGTCGAGGTGCGGGGTATGCTTCGTGGAGATATTGTGGCTAGCCGGAGGGTCCGTCTCCGCAAGGGGGCGCGTGTGGAGGGAGATGTCTATGCAAAATCACTTGCGGTGGATAATGGAGCCGAGTTTTTAGGAACTCTTCACATTCGTCCGGAGGGGCCGGATGATAATTTGATTTGGCGTTTGCAATCTGAAATTCCTGAATTACGTGTCGCGGCACGCCCACGAAATATTCTTCGCCCGGGGTCTATGATTTAGGGTCTGTGGACACAAAGCAGATTTGGCAGAAAAACAGTTCTTTTTGGCTCAAAAAAACTGCTCTTCAACTCGCCGAATCACGATTCGCCTCGTCTCATCGCAGCATTTTGAACACAAAAATCCCTCGTTTTTCTATCCAAAGCCTTTGTGTCCACAGACCCTAGTCTGGAGTTTTTCTAAAGCTTGTCGCACGGCATTTGGAATGACGGATTTGGAGAGTCTATTGGTATCGCGGTCGAAAGCTGCGTAAACGCTGGTCATATAGCCATAGGCTGCGACACTTGCACTAGAGCGTTCATCATTTTTAAAGATCCAAAATCGAAAACGCATGCCACTGCTCCGAATTTCATCGATATGCAAACAAGTTTCTATGACTTCTTCGAAGTGAATGGGTTTGGTGTAGCGGCAAGAGATTTCAACGCGTGGCCAACCGAGATGTTGGGATCCAACGATTTCGTAGTTGCTCGTCTCACAGGCTCGGCGCATCGCATGTTCGGCTGCTTCGACGTATCGGAGGATATTTGAAAAGTGGACAACCCCAGCCATATCGGTTTCGGCAAATTCAACCCGCCGCTTGTGAGCAAAATGATAAATTTTCGGCAAATCCATAAGAATAAATTGAATCAATGCATGGCAAGCTTGCAGAAACTCCGCTGGCCGAAGCATTGTTAGTGCTCCTGCTTAGCGAGCAAGAAGCTTTTTTCAAGCGCATAATGATTTTTTATGCCTCTCAGGGTTTTTACAGGCTCGTTTCTCGGATCTTTTCTTGATTAAAAGTAGCTTTGATGAAAAGGAAGGACGTGTAGTGCTGACATGACAAAAGAGATTGATTCTATTTTATTAAAGAAGCCCTCGGTTTTGCAAATGTCGCCGGAAGACTGGCAGGCGTATTTTAAAGAAAAAAAGCTTCCGGCATATCGAGCAAATCAAGTCCTTGACTGGGTTTTTAAGCGGCGGGTTGATTCGTTTGAAAAAATGAACAACACGCCGAAAAGTTTGCGGGAGCAGTTGGCGGTTGATTTTGATTTTTATTCTCCAAAATTGGAGAGGCTTCAGGGCGCGAAAGATACGACACAGAAATATTTATTCCGCTTAGCCACGGGAGATTTGATTGAGACGGTGCTCATTCCGGCTTCGCCTGCGCTTTACGGAGGAGCGTCGGATCGGCGAACTCTGTGTGTTTCCAGTCAAGTGGGCTGTGCCTACGGCTGTCGCTTTTGTGCGAGTGGTTTGGATGGTTGGAAACGAAATCTGAGTGTCTCTGAAATCGTAAGTCAGTTTTTGCAAGTTGAGGCTTTGAGCGGTGAAAAAATCAATAATATCGTGTTTATGGGAATGGGAGAGCCGCTTGCGAATTACGAGAATTTGCTGGGAGCCATCGACATCATCAATGCACCTTGGGGGATTGGCTTGGGGGCACGCCATATTACGATTTCGACAAGTGGGCTTGTGCCGCAGATTAAAAAACTCGCGGAGGAACCAAAGCAGATTCGCTTGGCGATATCGCTCCATGCCGCAACTGATGAAGTGCGATCAAAGATTATGCCCGTGAATCGAAAATACCAAGTGGCGGAACTGATGGATGCTTGCGCCTATTTTCGAGCAAGGAAAAAACAGCTCATTACGTTTGAGTATATTTTGATTCGCGATGTCAATGATTCACCCGAGCAGGCCCGAAAGCTTGCCGCGCTTGCCCGACGAATGCAGGCAAAGGTAAATTTGATTCCTTATAATAAAGTAGTCGGTTTGGACTGGGAGCGTCCTGAACTTGCGCGACAGGAAGCTTTTTTAAAGACGCTGAAACTCGCTCAGGTCTCCGCGACTTTGCGACGTGAGAAGGGACACGATATCGCCGCAGCTTGTGGACAACTGCGCTTACAGGTTGAAAAAACGAGGGCTGCTATATGAAAATGCCGCAAGAGGGAGCAAATCTAAAACGAATGGCACTTTGGGGACTGCTCATATTTAGCATAGGAGTTTTTTTGGCTTTTTGGAATCGTGCCCGTATTTTGAAAGATCAATCGACGCGTGGGCAAAGCCAAGTTTTGAGTTTAGAGGATCCACCGGACGAGCTTTATATTTCTATCATTTCGATTGAAAAAAATCCGGTAGGCCAAGTGCTTTGGATCGATGGGTGGGGGGACTTTCAAGCGGTGGAGGAGAAATGATGAGAAAGCAGCTCCCTTTTTTTTTAGCAGCACTTTTTTTCTGCGTTTCAAATGCTGAGGCGGCCTCAGATCGCTTGTGGGCTGCGGTTGTGGTGGCAACGAAGCAGGCAAGTGAAAACCCGTCGAAACATTTGCGCCCCTATTTGCCAACGATACAAAAAAGCTTTGGTTATCCGTATGCTTATATTCGATCGGAAGAATCAAAGGACGTTAAATTGGGAAAAACGCAATATTTACGCCCGGGCGACGGGTTTTCTTTTAAGCTGCTCTGCGAGGAACAGCAGCCGGCAGTTTATCTTGCAAAGGTAGAAGCTTTTCAAAACGATAAATTCCTTTTCAGAACGGAGGTAAATCTAGCGCGAAACGAGCCACTTTTTATTCGTGGACCGGAGTGGGGACAAAAGCGTATTTTGCTTTTACTAGCCATCGAATAGCTCAAATTTTTAAAAATACGCGCCTTCGTTATCTTTGAAAAAACTTGTTCACTTTCAGACTATGGATACTCTGATCCCTTCTCGAAAATTTACTTTAAACGAAAAACAACGATTCAAAAAAACATATAAAATAATATGGCAAACGCAGTTTTAATTGGGGCGCAGTGGGGCGATGAGGGAAAAGGAAAAATCATTGATTATCTGACAGAGGACACAGACGTCGTTGTTCGCAGCCAAGGCGGGAATAACGCGGGGCATACCATTGTTTTGGGGGGCAAAAAATTTGTGCTTCACTTGATTCCCAGCGGCATTCTGCGTCCGAAAAAAGTTTGCGTTATCAGTAATGGGGTCGTCATTGATCCGCTTTCTTTGCTGAGTGAGATAGAGGGGCTGAAAAAAGCCGGTGTAAAGGTCACGAATAAAAATTTGCTGATTAGTGATGCCGCCCATATCGTTTTTCCTTTTCATCGCTCCTTGGATGTAGGCCGTGAAGCGGGGCGGGGAAAAAAGAAAATCGGCACGACAAAACGCGGAATTGGTCCGGCCTATGGAGATAAAATTGCACGCACGGGCATACGGATGGGCGAGTTGTTGAATACCGAGCTTTTCAAAAAACGCCTAAAAGAACGCGTCCAAGAAAGCAACTCACTGCTACGTTCATTGGGAGAAAAACCAATCAACCTCGCAAAAGTTACCAAGGAATACTCAGCCGCCGCCGAGGCTTTGCGGCCCTTCATTACGAATACGGTGGTGTATTTGTATCAAGCCGTGCAGAAAAAAAAGAAACTTCTCTTTGAGGGAGCGCAGGGAACTTTTCTAGACATTGACCACGGAACGTATCCCTATGTGACAAGCTCTAATACAACCTCCGGCGGAGCCTGCACGGGTTCCGGTGTGCCACCAACCGCGGTGGAGCAAATATGGGGGGTTATGAAAGCTTATACCACGCGCGTCGGAGAGGGGCCTTTCCCTACGGAGAGTCAGGAATTGAGCGATGCGTTTCATGCGATGGGTCGTGAGTTCGGTGCCACGACCGGGCGTGCTCGCCGCTGCGGCTGGTTCGATGGGGTGGCAGCCCGATATTCGAATATGCTGAATGGTTTCGATGAAATTGCGGTTACAAATTTGGATGGATTAGACGCCGTCGAGAAAATCAAAGTCTGTGTTGCTTATAAGCTAAATGGCAAACGCCTTTTAGTCCCGCCGACGCTTGTGGGAGATTTAGAAAAATGCGAGCCGATCTATCGTGTATTTCCCGGTTGGTGCGAGCCGACCCACGAAGTGACTCAGTTTAAAAAATTGCCCAAAAATGCTCGGGCTTACATCGAATTTCTCTCTGATTTGACGGGGGCAAAAATCGGTATTGTGAGCGTAGGGCCGGACCGGAGTCAGACAATGCGCCTTTAATCTCTGCTTATGTCTTCGGATAGTCAAAGCAAACAATCCCCTAACATACCTCGGCATGTTGCCATCATTATGGACGGCAATGGCCGCTGGGCGCAGAAGCGCGGCCTTCCTCGTCTGCACGGACATGAGGCGGGGGCGAAATCCATTGGGCGTTGCTTGAAAGGATGCCGAAAAGCCGGCGTCTCTTATTTGACTCTTTATGCTTTTTCGGCAGAAAATTGGAAACGTCCGGCTGCTGAGGTAAAGGGCTTGATGGCTCTTTTGGAGCGGTTTTTAAAAGAGCAACGGACGGAAATGTTGAAAAATAATATTCGCTTGAGAACGATTGGGCGCATTTCTCAATTGCCCGAAAATTGTCAAAAATTACTGCGTGAGCTTGAAGCGGAAAGCAAAAATAATACTTCGTTTACGGTCATTTTGGCTCTGAGCTATGGTGGGAGAGATGAGATGATCGATGCGGTTCGCGCCATCGCCGATGAGGTGAAGTCAGGACAAATGAATGCGGATGAAATTGATGAGGCCGTTTTTTCCTCTCATCTTTATACCGCCGGAATTCCTGACCCCGACTTGCTGATTCGGACTTCGGGGGAGATGCGGCTTTCCAATTTTCTTTTGTGGCAGCTCAGCTATACGGAACTCTACATTACGCCGACTCTATGGCCAGATTTTGATGAAGGGGAGTTTTTAAAAGCAATCGAGCAATACGGAAAACGCTCTCGTCGCTACGGAGCGATCGAAAGCTCCTCTTAGATGTTCTTAAACCGATGTAAAAACGACGCTGGCGTTGATGCCGCCGAAGCCGAAGCAGTTATTTAAAATAGCTCGTGGGGCAGCCTCGCGTCCGTGGTTTGCGATGATGTTTATGTCGCAAGCCGGGTCGGGAGTTTCGTAGTGCAGGGTGGGGGGGAGCCACTTGTCTTCGAAAGCGAGGCAGCAGATGATAGCTTCCAATGCGCCAGTCGCACCGAGGGGATGCGCGGTGTAGCTCTTTGTGCCGCTGATGGCTAACTCCTTGCGAGCGCGGTCGCCGAAGACTTTGCGGATGCAGGCACTTTCATTTGCGTCGTTGATCTGGGTCGAGCTGGCGTGGGCGTTTATGTAGTCGATGTCTTCGGGATTTAAGTGCGCGTCTTTGAGGGCACCGTGCATGACTTGCACGACGGGTTTGCCGTCGGGTCGGGGGGTGGTCATGTGGTAGGCGTCGTTATTTAGAGCGTAACCGGAGAGTTCGGCGTAAATGTGCGCGCCACGTTTTTTTGCATGTTCGTATTCTTCGACAATGAGGGAGCCTGCGCCTTCGCCCATTACAAAGCCGTCGCGCCGGAGGTCAAAGGGGCGGCAGGCGTGTGGCGGCTCGGCGCGGCTCATGGTGCGGATGTTTGCAAAGGCGGCGTAGGTGAGGGGATTGAGCGGGGCTTCGGCTGCGCCTGCGACAACGAAATCGCAGAGGCCACTGCGGATCCAATACAGTGCTTCGCCGAGAGCGATTGCACCGCTGGTGCAGCTATTAGAGTTTGTCGTTCCGGGGCCTTGGAAGCCGCAGGCGATGGCGATGTTGCTGTGGGCGGCTCCTCCGAAAATTTGTAGCGCAAGAGTTTGGTTGATGGCTCGTGGGCCGTTTTTTATAAATTTTTGGTGCTCGGCTTCGGCGCAGGAGATACCGGCTAGGGCGGTTCCAAAGCTGACTCCGGCGCGTGGGTTTGGAATTTCCGAAGAGAAAGCTAAGCCTGCATCTTGTAGAGCAAGCCGGGCGGAGACGACGGCGAACTGGGAGTAGCGGTCGCTGCGTTTGAGTTGCTGAGATGAGAAAAACGGCGTTGGGTCGAAGTCGTTTATTTCTCCCGCGCAGTGAGGTTTTACTCCTTGGTTAGCAAAGCGAGTGAGTTGGGTGATACCGCTTTTTTCGGCATGGAGTGCGTCGCGGAAAACTTTTTTGCCGATGCCGATGCAGGAGATCGGACCGAGTCCGGTGATTACGGCGCGTCGTTTCATGCGTGGGCTGCGATTTTTTTTTCACGACGACGCTGCCGCCGAAGGGTGAGAAAAGCTTCATCGCCTTGTGTGTCGAGCGAGAGAATTTTGAAATGCGCAATCTGTGGGAGAAAGGTTTTTTGCAGGCCGAGCAATCCGGGTGCTCGTTCACCGCCAAAAATACTCGGGGTGATGGTGAGCCGAAGCTCGTCGATAAAATCTTGCTCGATGAGTGATCTGAAAAGCGTCGGGCCGCCTTCACAAACGAGTTTTTGCACGGCGTATTCTTTGCGTAGGATGCTTAAAATACTACGGAGAGCGAAGGGCGCAATTTCGTGAATTTTGGTATTTGGATAGTTTGTTGTCGGGCTTTTCTTTTCGGCGAAGAGAAGAATTTTTCCGCCGGGCGAGTTGAAGATTTTTAGGTTTGGCGAAAGGTTTCCCTTTTTGGAAATAATGATGCGCAGGGGCAGCGGTGGGCGGTTTTGTTTTTTACGTTCCTCGCGTAATTTTTTGGGGAGGCCGAGGCTCATGGTGTCGGCTTCGAGGGTTGTGCGACCGACCATTACGGCGTCGCCAAGAGAGCGGATTTGCAGAAGTTTTTGTTTATCGATTTGCGAGGTGAAGAGCGATGGTGTGTGCCGGCGAGTCGATATTTTGCCGTCTAGGGTGATTGCGAAGTTCGCTAGGATATAGGGGCGACTTTTCATCGCTCGTGGGCTTGGCGTTCCCGCTCCTCTTCCGCTGTGATGGATTCTTTTTCGAGTTCGTCGTTGAGCTTCTCCGCTGCCGAGATGCTGGGGTGGTGAAAATTTTTATTCGTAGCAGAAGATGGGCGGTAAAAGATGTAAACGATGCCGCCGAGGACAGCCCAAAAAGCGAGTCCGAGGAATCCGGTGAAGCCGATGAGTGCGCCGATGCTGACCGGGAGGTCGTAGAGTGCGCTGAGGGTGACTTGAAATAATTTCTCTCGAACGCCGATTCCTGCGAGGCTCACGGGCAGAGAGGACATGGTTTGGATGATTGGGAGGACGGCGAATATTTTTATGATCGAAAGATTTGCGCCAAAGGCTTTTGCTGCAAAATAAAAGGAGAAGAAAAGCCCGAGATGCCCGGGTAGGCTGAGGACAAAAGCAGAAAGGAGGGCTTTCGGACGGCGTGCGTAGGTGGAGAAGGCGGATGCGATTTCGATGATCGCGTTTCGGAGTGGGAGCCACTTGGGGATGAATCGGGAGAGGTTTAGGAGTTCGACAAGCGCGGCTACGAGGATCACGCCAAAGGAGCCAGCGCAGATGAGAGCTAGGGCGATGAGTAGTGGACGGGTGGTTTCATTTCCCCAGAGGAGAGAGAAGGAAAAGATGCTGATGACTCCGGCGATGGCGATGAGGGCGAGTAGGCCCATGATGCGATCTATGAGCACGCTCAGGAGGGCGGGCATTTTTTTATCGGGAGATTCTCGGATGGCGTAGTAGATTTTTAAAACATCTCCGCCCGTGGAGCCGGGGAGGAAGAGATTGAAAAAAGCACCGATGAGATTGAGGGCGGCGACGCGAGAAAAGGGGAGGTTGATTTCTTGAACGCGGAGCAGAACGGCCCAGCGCCAGGATTGGAAAAAAATCGTGATGCCGATGCAGAGGAGCACGGGGAGGAGCCACCACCAGTTTGCGCTTTTCATGGCTTCGCCCATCATTTGGCGTTTTTCGGGATTGTGAAAAATCCACCACAGCAGGCTGCTGGTGACGAGGACCTGGACTAAAATAGTGATGACGCGTTTCATTCGTTAAATAATTCTTTCCACTGTTTGCGTGCTGCGAGGATGGTTTCTTTTTCTGCCGAGGGGCTGAGTTCCCAGACGAAATAGGCATCTTGAGGTAATAGAGGGCGCAGTTTTTTAAAATCTATTTTTCCGGCAAAGGGGACGCGGTGGTCGCGGTCGGGCCAGATGACATCGTGGACATGGCAGCCGATGAGGTGCTCTTTTGCCGAGTCGAGCCAGCGGACGTGGTCGAGTAGCTTCATATTTTCTTTTATTTGAGCATGTCCGAAGTCGTGCCAGTAGCCGAGGTTTGGGGAGGCTGTGCTTTTTATCAGAGGGAGGATTTCGCGTTCGGAGGGGACGTCTTCGTAACGTTGACGATTTTCGAGCCCGATACGCACGTTGTGTTCGGTGGCGGTGGGAAGGATGAGAGCGAGAGCGTCTTTTAGGCGCTTTAGAAAAAATTCGGAGACTTTTTCGCGTTGCTGCACGAAGGCGAATTTTTTGTCGCAATACTCTCGGGAGAGGAAGTTTTTTTCTTGGATTTCGCGGAGTAAGGTTTTGTAGGCTGGCACGGAGTGGGCACGCCCGCCGTGCAGAACCATGCGTTTGACTCCGAGGCCGCCGGCGAGTTTTATGGTGGCTTGGGCTAGGTGGATGGCTCGTGTGCGTTCGTCTTCTCGGTGCGAGGTGAACTCAAAATAATCCGGCGTGGGTCTGAGGACGTCGGATGGGACGGGGCAAAAATTATGGATACTTTCGACGCGGATGTCGCCTTTTTCGATGCGTTTTAAAATGCCTTCGAGTTGGAAGTTTCTCATTCCATGACCGATCTCTATCGTATCGAATCCGAGAGCGAGGATTTCATCTACGATTTCGTTCCCGTCGTTTAAGCGGGAGGAATTCCAACATGTGGAGAGGGCCAGCATCGCGGCAGAGTAGGGTAGAGAAGAAAAGTTTCCAACTGTGTTTTAAAAGAAAAAGAAGTTTTCGATTTTGGTATATCCGTTGACTCAAAAGTAATGGCATCGAAAAAAAAGAAGGGATGCCGATAAGTCAAATACGAGTGGACTTTACCTGATTTTTAAGAAGAAAGGCTCTAAGACATTTTTCATCTCAAGTATTTTTTTAACTGGATCAGATGGGAAGGATATCAACTTTTACAGTGCACTGACCATTTGGATAATCTTGCGGAAAAAGACGGTTTCCCTCGTAGGGGCTTCCATTCACCACAAGTTTAGATTGAGCAAACTTGCTGGCAAGCTTTCTCGGATTATGGATTGCGATTTCAAATTGCACACCCTGATAGGTTCTAGAGAGGGAGACCTTATCCCATGTGGAAGGCAAAACAGGATCGATAATCAAGGAGTCGTAGTCTGGTCGAACACCGAGGAGATAATGGGTCATGCATTGCAAAACCCAAGGCACGGTCCCGCTCGTCCATCCCTTAAACGTCGCGCTCGGGCGTGGGTGCTCCGGTCCACGGAACATGTTCGAAAAGGCGTATGGTTCCAACCAAGACTTGTCGATGGAAATAGCTGGGTTAAACGGCACCAAACTCATTAGGCTTTGCAAGGCGGCGTCTCCATCTCTCACGAGGCAATCGGCTACGGCTTGAAAGGCGGTGACGTGGCAGTAGCAACTGCCATTTTCTCCCCAGCCAGCGGGCATCGCACTGATTCTGCCGTATGCAGGGTCGTAAGTGCGAAATGGTGGGTTGCAGACAACTAAACCGGTGTCTGTGCGCAAGTGCTTTGTGACCGAGGCGGCGACTTGCTTTAGGCGAGTGGGGTTGAGTTGAGCAAATACCGCCCAGCTTTGCGGTTCGCTGAAGATGTGTCCTGCGGGAGAGGATTTGGACCCCACGGGATGTGCTTCATCATCGAAGCCGCGAAGATACCACTCGCCATCCCATGCGCAACTCTCGATTGTTGATTCCATCTGGGAGATTTTGGAATCCATTTGTTCGGCGACAGCGGTATCATTTAGACGTTCGGCGATTTGTTTCGTATCGCGCAGGGCAACGAGCAGTGCCATACCCAGCCATACACTCTCGCCCTTTCCGCCGCGCCCGATATTTAGCGAATCGTTCCAGTCGCCAAAATAA
>JBKEAD010000236.1:0-5081 GCA_047971915.1 Chthoniobacterales bacterium | reverse complement strand
TCCGAACAACGCTTGAGACCTCTGTATTACCGCGGCTGCTGGCACAGAGTTAGCCGTCTCTTCCTCTTGCGGTACTATCACTTTCTTGTTCCCGCATGACAGGAGTTTACAACCCGAAGGCAGTCATCCTCCACGCGGCGTCGCTCCATCAGGGTTTCCCCCATTGTGAAAAATTCTCGACTGCTGCCACCCGTAGGTGTCTGGACCGTGTCTCAGTTCCAGTGTGGCTGGTCGTCCTCTCAGACCAGCTACCCGTCATAGCCTTGGTAAGCCGTTACCTTACCAACAAGCTGATAGGCCGCGAGCCCATCCTAAAGCGCATTGCTGCTTTGATCCTTAGATCACATGCGGTATTAGTCCACCTTTCGGCGAATTATCCCCCACTTTAGGGTAGGTTACTCACGTGTTACTCACCCGTGCGCCACTAACTTTGCAAAGTATTGCTACCCGCATTGTCCGTTCGACTTGCATGTCTTATCCACGCCGCCAGCGTTCGTTCTGAGCCAGAATCAAACTCTCCGTTAAAATTGGATTTCGATAACTCCGAGGAGTTTCGAAAAATTCTGACTACGAACCATTGATTACGGTGAGACCGAAAAAATCAATGGCTGGTCGTTCTAAATATTTACTCAATAAAATTAACTAAGAACGCACAATTCAGTTTTTGCTGATTGTTTGTCTTCGTCTTTTCCCAGTTTAAAGTTTGTTAAGAAAACTTCAAACCCGAACTATCAAAAATCAATCTCGGTATCGTGAATTTCCGAAGTCCCGCTAAGCTTGTTTTAGAAGCTTTCGTGGGCGGTAAATTCCCGTCCGGTTTTCCCTGCATCCCTGTTTTAATTTAAAACCGTTTTGCGATGGGAGAGATGGTTTTATCAGTGAATCGAAAAACGTCAATAGGTTTTTTAAATTTTTTTTAATTTTTTTCCTCTTTGTCTTTCGAGCCTGTATTTAAGAGGCTCTCCGCGGGGTCTATATTTAAATCTCTAGGTATAAAATCGTATTCTCCTTCATCATTTTGCGCCCGTCTTGCGTTTGCCGCCTCTTCTTCGGCCATTTTTCGGAGAATTTTTTCGATACGGGCTTCGCGTCCGGCACCTTCGACAAGCCCGAGGGTGCTTGCGACTTCTCGGATTGCCTTCCCTATTTGGGGATCTTTGGGAGCGTCCATCTTATCGTATTTTGCAAACTGGTTGGAGTCGCCTTTGGCTTGTTGTAGGGTGACTTCGTAGCTCGTTTCCTCTAGAGTGTAGGGGCTTTTCTTTGGCTCTTCGGTCTCCTTTGCTGATTCTTCAGATTCCCCCCCCTCTTCTTTTTTCTCTTTTTTAATAACGGGTGCAGGTGTTTCCTTTGCTGTTTCCGACTGCCCTAAAAGCTGTGGTGAAAACAAAAAAAACAGGGACGCAAAAATAAAAATTTCACAGCGTATCCAGCAGAAAGCAGGTTTCCAGAGATACCCTACAGGCGAAATTTTCTGAGTGGACCTAAAAATTATTTGTAGAAGAGGGTTCCGCATATCCCGAAAAATACGTCAAATTTCGCGAACTAACAATCTACTTTTTCAACTCTCAAAAAAACAAATTTCGACAAGCGAGCCCTTGTCGGACATCTTAATTTTCCGTGGCGAGAATTGCTCAAGAAAGTATCGATCAAGTTTTAGAAGCGACAGATATTGTCGAGGTTATCGGCTCTTATCTGAAGCTTCAACGCGCCGGCAGCAGCTTTCGTGGGCTGTGTCCTTTTCACCAGGAAAAAACTCCGAGCTTCAATGTCAGTCCGGCAAAACAGGCCTATCATTGCTTCGGATGCGGTGCGGGGGGGGGCGTCATTCAATTCGTCATGGATTACGAGCAGGTGGATTTTTTATCAGCCGTGCGACGGCTGGCTGAACGAGCAAATATCCACCTCCTTGAAGACCTCGATACATCGGGAGAGAAGCCCGATCAACGTCGCCGTATTTTAGCCTTGCACGAGCAGACAAGTAATTGGTTTCAGCGTTTTCTTTTACGCTCAGCCGAGGGGGGCCCCGCCCGTGAGTATTTGAAGGCACGAGGCATCACAAAAGAAATCGCGCAATCTTGGCGGCTTGGTTTTGCACCGGATTCGTATGACGCTTTTACGAAACAAGCGCGTAAGTGGGGTTTTAAAAACAACGAAATTCTCGCCTCGGGGCTCGCCGCCGAGCGCGAGGGCGACCATAGTCTCTACGACCGTTTTCGGGGGCGCATGATGATCCCGATTTGTAACGACTACGGAGAGGTGATCGCTTTCAGTGGACGCAGTCTTTCGCCAGAGGTCAAAACCGCGAAATACGTCAACTCCCCCGAGACGACTATTTTTAAAAAAGGAAAAATCCTCTTTGGCCTCCATCGTACGAAACGTGCAATCATCCATGCTGGCGAAGTGATCGTATGCGAAGGACAACTCGATCTCATCACCGCCGTCGAACATGACGTGATGAACCTCGTCGCCTCTCAGGGCACCGCCTTTACCGCTAAACAGGCGAATCTCCTCAAGCGTTTTGCCGACAGAGCCATCCTCTGCTTCGACTCGGATTCTGCGGGAAAAAAAGCCGTCCGCAGCTCCCTTCCCGCGCTTTTAGGAGTCAATTTAGATGTCCGCGTCATGAGTCTCCCCGGAGGACAAGACCCGGACTCCTTTATTCGTGCTGAAGGAGCCGAAGCCTTCCAAACCTACGCTGCCAACTCTCTTGAAATTATCGATTTTTTATTGACGGATACAAAAAATCTCTCTCCCGCCGAAACCGCTCAAAAGGTAAATGAAATCAGCAGCACGTTGGCTCTAATTTCCGATTCGGTCATTCGCGGAAAACAGATAAACAAAGTCGCAGCGCAGCTTTCCATCAATCCACAAGATCTGCATAAAAGCATTCGCAAAGCCTTAGCAAAACCCTCTGAAAACGCTTACACGCAGGCTTTGGACGAAGAAAAACAAGCTCCTAAAAAAATTTTAAAACTCACCCCGACCGCAGAATTTCTCTGCAAGATGGCACTTATTTGTCCGGAAGCAAAAGCCTATCTACAAAATCAAAAAACTCCCTCTCTCACCGATTTAGGAGAAGAGTTTTCCGTCGTAAACACCATCGTAAATGCCAACTTTACCTTCGAACGCCTCGCCTCTTGGCTCGCGACCCAAGCACCGGAAGTGCAATCCTACATCGCAAAATTGGACCTTCTACATGCCCCCAAGGAACCTTTGGAAAGAACGATTAACTATTGGGAAGGGCTTTTAAAAGACTACAAGCGGAACCGCCTCGCAGGGCTGACAGCCCAACTCCGAACACCCGGATTAAGCGGGGAAGAAGTCAAGCGTATTCAAGAAAGAATCAAAAAAATACTTGATATTTAGAAGAAGCACGATATGTTCGTCGGTTCGCTAAGCTCAAATATATCCATCCTAACGACGACTTCAACTCTCTTAAAAAATCCCTTGAAAAAGCAAACGAAGAAAGCTCCCAAAGCTGCCACAAGTAAAGCAAAAAAAACAGTAAAGTCGGCTCCAAAGACACCAACACCAAAAACCGCTGCAAAAAAAGCGAGTGCCACAAAAGCAAAAGCGACGACAAAAAAAGCAATCTCCAAAAAGGTGTCCACTAAAAAAATAGCTGCTAAGAAACCCTCCGCCAAAACGGCTACCCCTAAAAAAGTCGCTGCAAAAAAAACGCCGGTAAAAAAAACCACTGTCCCTAAACCCGCTGCCGTAAAAAAGAAAACCGCCGCAAAAAAAGCACCGAGCAAGAAAACCGCCCAAGCCAAAACTTCTCCTAAAAAGGCACCGAAAGCCGCAGTGAAAAAAGAAGCCACCGCGACGAAAAGCAAAACAACTAAAACAGGTAAGAAAAAGAAAAAGCTAACAGCAAAAGACGCCCTGCAAAAAGTTGTCGAAGTAAGCGCGAAACAACAGGGCGAATCCGCTGCAAAAACGGATGCCAACGAACCTTTGAAACCTCTCAGTGGTGAAGAATTTCAAAAAGCCGTCAAAGAAAAAGTCCGCGAATTTATCCACCTCCACAAAGAACAAGGATACGTAACCTTCGAAGATCTCAACGAGGCACTGCCACCCGGCACGCTGGATGAACATTTTGTCGAAACGATCATCAACCAACTTTTTGCCGTTGAAATCGAACTCATCGATGCCTCCGATGTTGACAACATCAAAGACAAAAAAGACGACGAAGAGCGCGACACGAAAGCAGAAGCCAAGCTCGATATTCTCGACGATCCCGTTCGCATGTATCTCAAGCAAATGGGGCAAGTGCCTTTGCTAACTCGCGAACAGGAAGTTGAAATCAGCAAGCGTATCGAAGACGCCGAATTCAAGGTTCAAGAGATTCTTTACGCCTATGGTTTCACCGCAAATGCTCATCTCGATTTAGCCCAAAAGCTCCTCGATCAACGCGAACGCTTTGACCGCGTCATCCTCGACAAAAAAATCGAAAGCCGCGAACGCTACATGAAGGCACTTCCAAAGCTCTGCGCAAATGTCAAAAAACAAAGCGAGACCATCGCCACGATGTATCGTTCAAAAATCTCCGGCAAAGAACCTAGCCCGACTATTTTAAAGAACTTTGAAAAAGCTCTATCCGCCCTCCAAAAACTTTATCCCAAGTTTTTCTACAAACAAAAGATTGTCGAAGATTTCGTAAGCCAAGCCGACGACATTATGAAAGCGACTCGAAATCTTGAAAAAGAAATCTCTCGCCTGCACCGCTCCAAGACGACGGAAAGCAACAAAGCCGAGCGAAACCTACAAGCTCAGCTCGCCGAGTTGCAGGCCCGTATCTGGATGGATAGTGCGGCCTTTACAGACTCCTATAGCCACCTTTGCCAGTGGCACCGCAAAGCTCTGAAAGCCAAGACAGAGATGGTCGAGGCTAACCTGCGACTCGTCATTTCCATTGCCAAAAAATACACGAACCGCGGCCTCTCCTTCCTCGATCTCATCCAAGAAGGCAACATGGGTCTCATGAAAGCCGTTGAGAAATTTGAATACCGCCGAGGCTACAAATTCTCCACCTACGCGACATGGTGGATCCGCCAAGCAATCACCCGCTCCATCGC
>JBKEAD010000226.1:0-39663 GCA_047971915.1 Chthoniobacterales bacterium | reverse complement strand
CGGCCACCGAAGAGCGTGACACCACGGCACCCGCCCTGCGGACGGTTTTTCATCGACAGGGTTGGTATGTGAATGAGGCGGGTGAGAAGATTGCACGTCACAGCACGCGGCTGATTTTTTCAGCCGATTCTCCAACGGTGAAGATCGAGCACCGTCTTATTGTTACGGACAATGGCGAGAAGCGGTGGTTTAAAGAATATGGTCTGAGACTGAGTTATGCTAAAGCCGCTCAGCCGGATGAGGTTTTTTTTCCCGAAAGCGAAAAGGCCGATGCCGCTTCGGTGGAGGCGAAACTCTCCGAGTCGGTCAGGGAAGCTTTTTTATTTCAGGAAAAGGCTTTTTACATGTCGCGAATGGATCCGGTAAAAGATTGCCATTTTCTGATTGGAGAGGTGGCGGCGGATGGTGGCGTCCGCACGGTGCAGGAGGGTTCGCTGGCTGGAAATTGGATATTGGCCGGAAATAAGCAATACGGCGTGGGGATGGCACTACGCAATTTTTGGCAGACATTCCCAAAGGAACTAAACAGCACGCATGAGGCGATGACGCTATATCTCTGGTCCTCACGAGGCGGCACGGAGCTGGATCTACGAACAGACTCTCAGCGCAAAAACTGGCCGGAGGAGTGGTATAATGAAAACTACGCGAGCAAGCCGCTCATGGCACGAATCAACCGCATGAAACTGAATGCCGTCGGCATGGCGCGTAGTCACGATTTTGTAATTACGCTTTCTTCGACCCCGGATCCGAAAGCGATGGCGCAGCTCGGCTCGCAAACCCAAACTCCACCCGTCAGCCTCGTGGCACCGAGCTGGCTTCGCTTTACAGAAGCGATGGGACGCTTCGCACCGTATGATCCGGCTCGCTTCCCGGAGGAGGAAGCCTTTGTCGAGGAGTGGTTCCGACAATACACGGAAATCTGGCGGCAGTGGGGGGACTATGGATTCATGGAATTTGGAAACTGGCCCCACGTTTGGTTTAATAAAGCGAAGGATGGACCGCTCGAAGGACGATGGATTGCCTACGTTGATCGTTATTCTTCTGCGCTGGACTATGGCACTTACGCGCATCTTTGGCGGACATTTGCACGCAGCGGACAGCGGAAGTATTTTGATGCTGCGGAGGAGACGACCCGGAAGAGCTTGGATTTAAATATGGCAAATTGGGATAATCTGACGCCGGAAGACGTTGCGAATTTCGAGAGTCCGAAGCGTTTGCCAACTCTGCTGAAAGGGACTTACACCTCGTCGAACAGCCCATTTAGCTGGGGGTTCCGAAGCTGCTTGCACAATAATTCGGCAACGGATTTGCGGGCTTTGGCTTATTGGTATTACCTGACGGATTATCGCCCGGCCATGGAGATGCTGGAGAATTATCACGAGATAGTAAAAAAACTCTGGGATGCCGGATATACAGGGACTTTCAAGAGTTCGCGGCCTTTCGCGATTTTAAAAAATCTGGCGACGGTCTATCAGGAAACCGGCGATCCCGAGATGCGGCCAATCATTGAGGAACAACTCAAGTTTCTCGTGGATCTGGAGGCACCGCAGGGTGTGAACCGCGATGCCGAAGCCACAAAGCTTGCGAAATACGGAGTGAAGGCTTCTGCCATTCAGCGCACCTACGAAATTTTAAAAAGTCCGCTGGCAGCAAAATCTCTGATTCGTGGAGCAAGCACGTGGTCGAAAAATTCGCTTGGCCACTTGCCCATGCGCTATTACGAGGCCGAGGGGGAACTGTTGGCCACGGCTTATGATTTGACAAAAGATCCGGCTTTTTTGAGAGACCTGCGCCGAGACATGGCTTTGACGTTATCCGCCTACCGAAGTGAGGATGACAAAGGCTGGAAACGTATGTGGGATGGAGTCGGGCCTTCGGCTTCGAGTAATGTTTATCCTCTTGGGGGCATCGCTTTTGCGATGGATGCGATTGCTCGCTACGAAGACGAAACCGGGCAGAAGGTGGAGCTGACGCCCTTTGCGCGGCAGAGTGGATTTGGAAACAAGATTCTGATAGCCGTGGAAAAACCGGAGAATAAAGAGATCACTCTGGACCTACGAAGTCTGCATGAATTGAATCCGATCATTTATAATGAACAGGGGACCGCTGTGGAGGGAGTGAAAAAAACTGCTTATAAAGATCAGTTTCATTCACTGTATAAAGCAGCAACCCAATGGACGATCATCCTACCCGCTAAGCTGCCGGCGGGAAGTTACTTTATTGACTCAGGTGTCGGCGGCAATATGTGGGAACTGACCTGGACAAATGCTCCCAGCGCGGTCATTTACTCCCCAGACGCCTACCTGATTGGAAGTCGCATTGGCCTTCAGTGGGGCAACCGCGTGATGACAAGCGATCCAGACCATGAGGCTACCGTGTATTTTTTGGTTCCGGAAAAAACGTCTCAGTTTGAAATCAGCGCGGGTCGGGGTGCCGAACTCATCCGGCCCGATGGCAAAAAAATCTCCGTTGAGGGTGGTGGCAGCGTGCAAAGTATTTCGGTGGACGAAGCGGAACAGGGAAAAGTCTGGGGGTTGCGGACGCCGGACATCACTTTTGTAAAACTTCAGGGCGTGCCACCTTTTTTTGCCTATGGTGATCCTGAGAGATTTTTTGTTCCCAATGCTCCAAAGTCTGTTTTGGAGAAACTACTTCCGGCATCAAAGGCACCGCTTAAAATGCCGAATCCGAAAGACAAGCTCTATGCCGCTTTTGACTCAAAACCCGGAGAGCCGCAGCACGGAATTATTTTGACTGGAAAGCGTCGCCTCGACATTCCAAATGCGGATTTGATTTCCACGGAATCGGGAACGATGGAATTTTGGATTATGCCCTATTGGAATAGTACCGATCAGTTGGGCATACCGGGTGAAGCCCATACGTTGCTGGATGCGGACACATGGGGATTGGTTTTTCACCGTTGGGGAGAGATGTCTGTTACGGCACTCGTTAAGGGCAGCAATGCCAATTCCAATAACAAAAAACCGCCCAAAAAAGTTTCGATTGAAAGCAACGCGGGAGCTATTTTAGAGCACGGCCATTGGTCTCATGTAGCGATGCAGTGGAAAAAAGATCAGCAGAATTTTGTTTTAGAACTCTATGTGAATGGACGAAAACAAGGCTTCGGTCGCTTCGACGCGGGGATGCCAGCCAGGGTTGAAGACTTCTCTCCGGCGCAGGCGGCGGCGGAACTCATCTTTGGCACCGCAAAGGCCAATCGCTTCGCATTAAATGCAATTCTAGGCGGTCTGCGTTTTTCTGAACTTCCGCGCTATACGAAGGACTTCGACCCCCGCGCTGCGCATACGCTCGAAGCCGATGCGAAGACAAAAGCACTTTTTCTCTTTGATGGAAATGCGGATGCGACCGGAGGTTCAAACAAAGCCGTAACTCATGGAAATGTTCTCAACCCCTGACCCTTCACTAGTTATAAATACAATGAACTTTCGTCTTAAAACAAACGTCCCCCTCTTGATTGGCTTTGCCTTACTTTTCCTTATAAATACGGCCGTTGCCGACAGGATTTTAGTAGATGCGAGCCAGAGAAAGACTGATACGCTGGCAAGCATTCAGGCCGCAGTGGATCGGGCTGCACCGGGAGATACGATAGAAATTTTCGGCGGGGTTTACTTTGAAAAAGTTCTCATCAAAAATAGTGGAGAAGAGGGACGCCCAATCACCATTCAAGCCGCGCCCAACGAATTGGTTCTAATAAATGCAGGCCAGCCATTACGGGTAAACTGGGACGCACTGCCGGAGCACCCCAATGTTTTTGTTGCGTCGGTGCCTGAAAATTTACTGTCGGAAAAATCCGGTTTATGGGAAACGCCCTCGCGTCTTCGTTTGGCGAAAGTGAATAGTATTTCTCAAGTCGTGAACCGTCTGGGAGCGTGGTTTTTCGATTCTGCCAGTGGAAAAATTTATCTCCGAAGCAGTGGAGCCGCACCGGCAAATCATCTCGCTTACTGGATAGAAGACCCGAAGGATGCGGCATTGACGGTGAAAGCCTCTCACATTCAGATTCGCGACCTGCAAGTCACTCTCGGGCAGAACGGTATTTTAATAAACCCAAAAACCTCTCACGTGCTGGTCGAGGGCTGCCGTGCCTTTTGCAACTCCTGGGCAGGCATCCATGTCACAGGCGATGAACATCGGATTCAACACAACGAGACCTTTTCTAATAATACTTACGGAATTCAGTTACGTTATGGCGTCAATAAAACATGGGTGCGACAAAACCTGTGTATTTGGAACGGGCCGGACAATGGTGCACCGACCGGCAGCAGCGTTCCCACCGACCTTGGAATATACAGCAAGGGCGGATTTAATCTGATCGAAGGCAACACCGTAGAGGGTGCCCATGAGGATGTCTATCGAAACAAAACGGGCTATGGTCCCAACAATAGCAACGTCCTTAGAAACAATGTCATCAAGGGAAACCAGACCCCCAGTGCCTACGGCGTTTATAATAACACTCTTTTGGTCAGCGGACTGGGAATGCGCACCGGAATGTATCGCAACGGTGGTGGAGCGAGTCCGATGCGTAGCTGGGAAGCGGTCGATAAAAACGGCCTGCAGCGAGCCAGCAATTTGATTCACCCGCTCTTTCAAAAAGAAAATCCGCACTTCGCCGATCCCTCGTATCGCGATTATCGTCTTCAGGCCGACAGCCCCTACCTCGGCTTCGGTGCTTTTCCGGGGCATGAGGAAGTTTACTATGTCGATCCGAAAAATGGCTCTGATAGCAATAGCGGACTGAGCCTCTCCGAGGCACTGGCCACGCCGCAGGCCGCAGTAGCGCGGATGGGTGGTGGAGCAACAATTTATCTGCTGCCGGGGGACTATTCTGAGCCGCTGGAAATTTCCAATGGCGGACTTGATCGCTGGAATCCGCTTCGTATTCGCGCTTACGGAAAACAATTCGGAGTGCGCGTTTCCGGGGGTATTACGATAAATCGGGGGCAATTTTTGGAGCTCGACGGCATCGAGGTGACGGCTCCTCTCGTTGCAAAAGAGTATCAAGGACTTGTGGTAAAAAACTGTGTCTTTATCGGTGCAGATGCTGGAATTTCCGTGCTGGCCAGCCCCCTGTTGCTGGTGGATCAGTGCACATTTACAAAAAATAAAATCTCCCTACAGCTCAGCGAATCGTCTTCCGCACGAGTCACCCAGAGCCTCTTTGTAGATTGTGAGGAAAGCATTCAGGCCGACGTGAAAAGTGCTTTTAGCTTATATTCTGACCGTAATGCTTTTTCAAAATTTCATGGAAAATTCGGGGAATCGCTCGCTAAAAGTTTGTCGGAATGGCAGTCCGCCGGCGGACAAGATCGGCAGAGTGTGGAAAAAGTTATTTCCCTCAGTGAGAACTACGCCAGTGCTGCCGATGAGGTCCTTTCCATGTTGGCCGCCGACTTTGGAGGAATCGGTGCCCGTGATGTAAGTCAGGCATCTCACCTTGCGATTGAAAATCTCCGCGTGGCAGGATTGAGTCCGAAAGGCGCGACCTTGCTATGGGATTTACAGAGGCAAGCCGCGTTTGCAGAAATCACCTTGAAGGATGCTGATGGAAAGTCCCTTCGCTCCTGGGAACCCTCTTGGCATTTGCAGGTGATGGCCACCCAGTTCGACATTACCAGAATGATGGAGGCTTTTTATTCTTCGAAACGTCACGCCGGAATCAGCGGACTGCAACCCGATACGGAATATACGGCGGAAGTCACGCTACGCGATTTAAAGGGAACGCGAAGCGAGGTCTATCCGATCACTTTTAAAACACCGAAAGAATTTGCCGCGCCGACGAGCTATTACCTTTCTCCAGACGGTCAGGATTCCGCTGATGGTAAATCACGGGAGACACCGTGGAAGTCGTTTTCTTATGCACTCGCACAGGTAAATCCGGGCGATGAGGTAATTTTGCTGCCGGGAAAATATCACGAAATTCTGCGCCCACAGATTTCAGGAACTCCCGAACACCCCATTACAATCCGCTCGGAAACACCGCAGGCCGCGATTTTGGATATGAGCAAAAGTCTTCCCGTCGCTGTGGAAATTCTAAACACAAACTACATCGTGCTAGACGGAGTTTTAATCAGCAACGGTTACTTCCCGACATGCAATGCTTACATTATCAACCACGCCAAGGGTATCACTATCCGAAATTGCGAAATTGATTGGCCGGCGGTCGGCAATTTTGAAAAACCAAAGCTCAGCTACAACGGACTACTTGCAAGCGAAGCTCCCGGACTGACCGTAGAAAACAATCTCTTTCTTTGCTGCAACTGGGGCGTTTCCGCATCTCATTCTCCCGGCACCGTCATTCGCCAAAATAGTTTTATTGCCGGAGCAAACTACGGAATCGTCATCATCCCAAAAAGCCCGGAGGATACTTACACCATAGAAAACAACCTCTTCTATCGCGCAACTTTCGGATACAAAACAGGCTCCGTCATCAGAATCTTCGCACCCCTCCCGCACCTGATCTGTGACTACAATCTTTTTTACATCGCGCCAGAAGACAAAGCAACCATCGGGAGTTTAATAGCGGACGAACGCTTTTCCCCCTTAGAAGCTTGGGTCAAAGGCAGCGGACTAGACAAAAATAGCCGTGCCGAAAAGCCCGTTTTTGAAGATCCGGACAAGCGCAATTTTACGTTAAAAGAAGACTCCCCCGGAAAAGGAATGTCCAATAACGGCAGCGATGTCGGGAGGATCAGAAAGTAAGCTCAAGAGCGTGCGCCGTGTAGTATTTTCGCTAACGGTAGGTCGCTTTGATAAAACGACCCTACCTAAAAAACGGCTGCTGGTGCTTTCAGAAATCTTACGAAATTTTGTACGGCTTTTTTCACCTGCTCCTGATCCGTTCCTCCAATCCAGATCACAGTCCGATCTCCATCCGAAATGTCTCGAATCCATGAAGCGGTCTCGGCATGGCGTCCCAGACGGGCTTTGATGTTCTGTGGAATGAGTGGGCTCCCCGATGTTCCAACAAAAAGCACGGTTCCACGAGCCGGAAACTTTTCTTTTTCAACAGGCAATTCGTATCCCGCCAAAGTTTGTAATGCGGTTTGAATCGAGTCGGCAGATTCTGCCTCGACGATGACCGCGACAGGTTTACCGCCGCGCAAGAGTGGGAGATGGTTCCAGTCCACATCCGGCACAACCCCAGATTTTTCTGCTAAAGGAGCCAGTTCATTCAAAATATCGAGCACCTCCGCCTTTGCTTTCAAATACCCCTCTCGGTCTGCGGTGATTGTTTCACTCTCGCCAAGTGCTCCGTCCCGAACCTTTAGCTTGATCGGATTTTCCGGCCTATCGCCTATGATGTTTGCGGCACGCTGGCGCAGTTCCGACGGCACTCGGTCACCGAGCTTCTCCAAATACCAATTCATCGCCCAAGCCAGATTTGCTTCTTCGAGGCTTTCACGGATTCCTTCCAAAAAGGGGCTGTTGAGCAAAGGCACTTCCGGGTTTCCGGCATCCAGATACGCGACAAAACGCTCTCCGCCAATGCCACGATCCAGCGAATAGTCCGTGTAGTAAAGCCAACCTTTAAAATAGGGATTCGGCGAACAATAGTCCGAGCCCTGCACGACGGCCTCCCATCCGATCATGCGCGACGTGCTGGCATTTTTGCGAATCTCCGTGCCGCGCCCCTCGCCGGCACCGTAGGTTCCGACGAGTGCGCCGTCGGGGAGTTTCAGTTTTCCCTCGCGCTGCCATCCACGAAAGCGTGATAAAAATTGCCGGTTCAGCGTCCACGCGCCGACATACTTTGCGAGCTTCCGGGTTCTATCGATTTCGGAGACCGACGGAGTGGAGAACGAGGAGGTTGTCATCCATCCGCCATCCGCCATTGTTTTTGCAAAGGGTAAAAAAACGTTTTCCAGCTCCTTTGCGCTGAGTTCATCGCCGAGGCTCACAAAAAAATACCGAATTCCTTTGTCTTTGAGATGGCTGGCCAACTCGTTCAAATACCAACGCCGTGTTTTTTGAGTTTCTTCATCAGAAAGTTTCGCGGCCCGGCACAGCGCATCGATTTCCTTCACAAGGGTGGCTGCACGAAAATAGGTCTGATTATGCGTAAGCGATGCATCGACAAAGGCGTCCATAGCGGAGCAATCGAGCAGCGGCGGCGAATCCGAAAGAATAGCATCTAAGTTTTGTTTGAGCACCGCAGCACTCAACGGCTGGCCGTCCAACAGCAGCGTGTGGGCACGGATAACATTCAGCAAGGCCCACTCGAAACCATTTTCCTCCAAATTGCGCATAAAGCGCAGTGCGGTCGGGACTTTATTGACATCGCCATACACCGTCCCTGCTGCCTGAAGCGTAATCTGGCGTCGCTTGGGCACTCGCAGCGGATTCAGCTTTGCGTTCAACTTTATCTCTCCGGCAGTGGCTCCATCTACTGAAAACGTAATCCGCCCCTCGTAGTCATGCGGCATTTGATTGTGCGTATCGAACTTCAACCAAAAAATCCGCGTCTCGCCAGAGGTGATTTTTACCGCTTCTTTATCGAGTGGCTCCAGTGCGGTGGGCGGCATCAACCAATACGGACTCTCCATCGCAATTGCCGGATTTTTTGGCCAAGGAATCGGAGCGGGTTTATCTTGCACGAAGACCGTCAAAAGGCCGGCTGGTAATCCCTCCACCTTCCAAGACAATTCGCCGCCGTCGCCTAAATCGGTAAAATTCACCTGCAGGGCCTCGAATTCATCAAGTGCTAACGGAACGTCCAGTGCCTCCAGCTTTTCCTCGGATGTTGGAAGCGGCGGCTCGAAAATGGTACGATCTTTTGTGCCGTGCTGCCACTCGCGATTCCACAAAAGAAAACGCTCTCCCTTTGCAGAGTGCTCGGCTACCAACCGCGCTTTCCACGCAGCATGTGTGTCGGGGTGCGATTCGCTAATGATATTTCGGATCAAGCGCACATAAGAATCCGAATCCGCTACATAGGGCGAACGTGGCAGGCGCAGGCGAAACAACTCTGGCCCGAGATAATATACCACGCCATTGCCGACGACGCGCTTTGCGACCAATGCCGTATTCCCGCTTCCGATCAGCACCTCCACATCCGCGCTCAGCTCCGACACACCCTGATCGCCAGTGAGCCACGAGGGGCGTTTTTCACCTGCAACACCTTTCAACACAGCATCGTTTCCGAGCGAAATCTCCTCCGGGTCGTGCGCAAGGATTTTTCGTTGTTTCATACCGAGCCACTCATATTGCGCCTCAGCAGATTCGTCGTCCGCCATGCTGCGAGGGGCTTGATTGAGGAGTAAAAGCCGCCCTCCGTCTTTCAAATACTGCTCAATTTGCGCCTGCTCCTCGACGGTGTAGGGTCGCTTCTGAGAATGCGCAATAATAACCAGTGAATACCTGCTCCATTCATTTACAGGGAGGAGGCCATCACGATTTTCGAAAACCCAGTCCGACGCATCCAGAATATTTCGCGTGATGCTCGTCGTATCGTATTTTCCATAGCTGGCCCCAACCAGAGCGATAGGCTTGTTTTCAACAGCTCTAGCCTTCGCGGGATGCATCACTACCGCTAGAAAAAAGACAATGAGTAAATTTCTTGAAAGCACAAGACAGAGAAACGTTGAAAAATAACGGCAGAATTTGTTTTGCACGTCACACGCCACGGTCATTTCATCGAAATGACCCTACCGGGCACTGCGTGAGTAGAAAACTAATTTAACGAATCCGGAATTAATTTCGCATCTTCCGCCGTAGGCAAAAGGCTGCAAGTCCGAACACGCCGAGCACCAAGGAGTTAGGCTCAGGAATCACACCCAGACTCAGAATGCCTGTGCTCTCGACGAAGGTCCACGTATTTCCTCCGTCGATATAGGTCCAGAAATCTCCGCCACCATCCGCGGTGAAGCCATTTACGGTAAACGTACTTCCAAAAGCTTCTGTTAGGTTTTCGACATCGACGATGAGCCATTGGTTTCCGTTAGTAGTGTCCGCCCCACTCAGGTCGAAGGTGAAGTCTCCATCGAGCGTGACCGCACCGGTTCCGCCAATCATGTTATTCACGCCATCGGCACCGATATTGAACGTCAACCCGGCATTGTCTGCGAGTGCCAGCGTTCCCGCATCGACTGTGGTGTTTCCGGTGTAGGTATTGATTGCGGTGAAAGTCGTCGTTCCAGTGCCCGTGATTTTTTCTACCTGACCAGTGCCGCTGATGGCTCCGGTGTAAGTCTGATCTCCTGTCTGTGAAAAGCGAATGATGGCCGTATCGTTGGTTATCAATGGAAGTTCCTGAGCTAATAGTCCGCTGTATTTCAGATCCAGAATCAAAGATCCCGTGCTGTTTATATTATCAATAAACTCGATCGCGCCAGTACTCCCAGCAATTCGCTTCGTGAAAGTCAGGGTGCGGTCGGCAGAACTCGCCGCAGTCTCGGAAATTCTTAGATAGGTATAGGGAGCGCCACTACTTTGAAGCCAGCTATAGTTGGTGCCGCTACCATCCACCACCACGTCAGAGCGCAAAGAGAGTGTAGAAGCCGTTGTTTTTTGAACGTAGCTACCCAGTGCCGACGTGCTGCCGGCAATGACCTCACCTGTGCCACCGAAGCTAAAAAGACCTAAGGCGTTTGAACCATTGATTGTCAGAGTAGTACTGCCATTTAGCTGTATCAGTCGACTACCCGTGCCGGAAGTCGTGATGTCTCCATTGATCGTTATATTGCGATTATTCATAATGATGTATAACCTACTCAGCGCTCCTGCCGTTACCGAAGAGACATCAATATCTGAATTCACAACAACCTCACTCGTGCCTCCAGAGCTTTCGTTCCAATTTATATTGCCGTCCTTCTGAAGATTCATCGTGCCGCCGTTAAAAGTCACGGAACGATTGCCGGATGTTCGAAAATTAACATCATTGAACGGCGTTACCGAATCAACCGTGACGCTGATTGGCGAGTCTGGCAACGAACCATTTGCAAAATAGGTTATTCCCCCGGTAGAGGGAATTCCGTTATTCCAGTTGCCTGCCGTGGACCAACTATTATCTACTGCGCCAGTCCAAGTAGTCTGGGCAAACGAGGGGCCAATGAGTGTGGTTAATGAAATCGCTGTTATGAGAGGAAGGATTTTCATAGGAACCAGATGATACCTTTAAAAAAGAAAGCGTCAATAAGTTTTTTCCGCCTATAAATCTCCCGACTAACATGAAAGAAGTTAATATAGACCCCGACGACAAACGCTACTGGTCTGGAATGACACTGCCCCGCGCCCTGATCGCCCCTTTTTTTCGGACTGTGGAAGCTTGCTCCCGCACTCCGATAAAGCACCAAAAGTCGCCCCCCATCGCAGGACGAGAGACGGCTTAAAAAACTTCGCTAAGACCGGATTGAGGCCAGAAGTTGAACCTCTTGGCTTTGTGGGCAAGTGCCACAAGCTTCTGGATGTTTGCAACGCCTTCAGCGTGCATTTTGAGGATACTTTTTCTATGCTATGCTCCGCCATGCTTTATTCAAAAGCCTCGACTCACCGAATGGGTGTGAGAGCGTGATATTCGGGTCTATGAACACAACGCAAATTTGGCAGAAAAAACACTTCCTTCCCTCAAACCAAGATAAAATCAGCCTTTCTTTGTCCATTTTTTGGAGTTATACGATGGCTGTAGTTTATTCTTACAAAAAAATACCTCCATCCGCCAATGTTCGCCGATCAGACCAATGAATTTCCCGAACTCGACGAGCGTTTTCTGAGACGTCTCGAAGCCCTGCGGCTACAACTTTTACGCTCTGCTCGACATACTTCTACGAGGGACTTCCACGGACGCCGCCTCTCGCGACACTCCGGAAGCAGTCTCGAATTTTCCGAATACCTCGCTTACTCTCCCGGAGATGATTTTCGTCATGTTGATTGGAGTGTCTATGCCCGCCTTGGTCGCCTTTACTCCAAACGCTTTGAAAGCGAACAAGAACTCCACGTTCACATCCTCATCGACGTGAGCCGATCCATGTATTGGCAACCTGACCCTACTGACGGCATTTCTCAAAAATCCACTCTAGCTTTGCGCCTCGCCGCGACTTTATCCTATTTGGTCCTACACCATCTCGACCGCATTCATCTCTATTTTTTCGACGATAAAATCATCCGCACGCATCACTCACGTCAAAATCGCTTGGCCATCCCCAATGCCTTCCGCTTTCTAAACGCGGTAAATTCACGTCACCTGCCACCTGCACATCCCGAAAGTTGCAGCAAGGCCCTCCATGAATTTATCCGACAAAACCCTCATCCGGGTTCGCTTCTTATCATCTCCGATTTTTTCGATCCCACTTTTTTGCTGCGTGAAAAAATTCAAGAAATATTACAGCGTTGCCGTGTGGCAAAGCTGGATACCACTCTCCTGCAAACGCTCCATATCGACGAATTAGCTCCTCCTGCTCGCTCATTTCCACCAGGAGAAATTTTGCTAAACGACTTCGAGACAGACGGGCAAATCCACACCTTCACCACCCGAAACCTCTCCACAAAATATCGTAAAAAAATTTGCGCATACAACGAGCAACTCTCTGCCGTCGCCCACGCTAATGGTTTCGGCTACGCACAAATAAATACTGCGCAAAACTTTGAAAAAGACACCTTCCCTCTCCTCCGCGAAAGTCAACTTATTTAAATCTAAATAGCGTATCTTGACAGGTCGGGGTGAAACCTCCTTGATATTCCCATGCTCCTTGGCAAAAAAAAACCGCTCCCCCTTACCCTTGTAAGAAACTTTTGCGTAACGGCTTTTTCTATCTTGTCGTTTGCGGGGTGCGCGAATGGTTTTAGTGATTCCCTTTCATCGGCAGACAGAGCGGAAAATTCATCCCCTGCCGCAGCGGATGATCGTGAAAAACCTCCTCCATCTGCTTCGCAATTACAACAAAGAGTGATGGATTTTTCGGATCACTATGTGGCTACGGTTTGGCAGGCTTTGGATGCCTATATCGCTACAGAACCCGATGTGGCACGGCAAGTCCAAGCACAGCGACTAAAGGTGGCTCTGTCGGCTGCGTCGATGACCATTGCCGCATCGCGAGATCCGCGTGCAGGTCTGCTGGATATGGAGGTTTTTGTTTCCGCCGGGAAATGGGCGGCTGAGCATTACTGGATTCCGGAGGTGCTCGGCGACAAGGCGGCGGATCTGCAAGATGTTTATGCGGAGTTGGAGAGTGAGATTCGCGAGGAAGTCGACCGCCAGCTCTCACCAGCCCAGCGCAGCGATTTACGGGCATTGATTACGGAGTGGAAAAAAAATAATCCGCTTCCGCGAGAAGTAACGGGAATCCGCCTACGAAATCTTGAAGGGGTTGTTTTAAGTGATTTTCAAGAGACGGCTTCCGTGAGAGGGCTGCTGGCAAGTATAAAAAAAGTGCTCGGCAAGGTGGATCAATCCTTACTCTACGGGGAACGTATGATGTTTTATATCGAGCGTATGCCCTTTTTGCTGGAGCAGCAAGCCGACCTCACCGTGAACCGTGTGGCGGAGCGTTTTCCCATTGCGACCGTGAACCCGGACTTTGATCAATGGATATCTTTTGCGGAGACACTGCCGCAACAGGTCGGTGATTTATTTTCGTCTCAGCAGGAGGCTGCGGGAGATTTACTACCGGATTTGCAGGCACTATTAGGAAGTGTCGAGCGTATTTTGCTATCGGTGCAACATACTGCGGCCACGGCAGATGCCCTAGCATCCAAGGCTGAAAAAATTCCGCTTGCATCAGAAGATTACATTACCGCCATCGAACGCACCGATGCCTCTCTCGAAAAGCTGAATACTCTGCTCGACGGCCTCAATACATTATTGAGTGAGGAAAATTCTATCGCGGTCCAACAACAAGTCAATCACATCGATCAAGTCTTTGAAGATCGAATAGAGCATACCATGAACGCACTATTTCTGCGTGTAGCCGCACTGATAGCTTTTTTCCTCATCGGCATATTTGTCGTTCTAGTAACAACCCGCTTTCTTTTTCGGCGACCCTCATCGAATGCTAACCCGTAAATAGCATTGCCCATCCTATCGAGGATAGCTTTCCTGCTTTCCTTACTCAAAAACCTTCACCGAAAAAAGATGGGGATCGTCCTTTCCTCTTGCAATTTTTAGTGGGGCTTGGAGGGTTATCGTCTCTGCTCATCCTATTTGATTTTTCTTTTGAATTCTCTGCTTCGCGTTTTTTCTTATCTTCGTCGTTATCCGCTTTTGGCTTTGTCCACGCTGTTTTGCGCCATCTTGGGGACTTCTCTAATTATTGTTTTTCCGGCGGTGACACAGCGGATTGTGGATGATGTGATTGGGAAAAGACAACTCGAGCTTTTGTTGCCGCTGGCCTTGGTTGGCTTGGGCGCGTTTTTTCTTCAGGATTTTTTAAATTCGCTCCGCATCATCTTGAATAATCATTTTGAACAGCGGGTGATTTTTGATCTCAGGAGCGATCTTTACGAGCATATTCAGAGCTTGCCCTTGCGGTGGTTTGATCAGCGTTCGACAGGGGACATCATGACCCGTTTGGTGGAGGATGTGACCTCGATGGAGCGTGTCTTGATTGATGGGATTGAGCAGGGCTTGGTGGCACTTTTGCAAATCGCTATTGTTGCTGCATTGATGGGTTTTTATGATTGGCGTTTGATGCTAGTGGCATTGTTGCCGGTGCCTTTTTTGGCTTTGGGTGCCTTTTTATATACGACAACGGCGAGGGGACGGTATCGCAGACAGCGGGCTGCGGCCTCGGATCTGAGCTCGTTGCTGCATGATAATATTGCCGGTATCCGACAGATCAAAACCTTTGTGGGGGAGGAGCGGGAGCATGCGCGTTTCAATGAGGTGAGCAATAAGCTGCGAGAGACAACCCTCGTGGTGATGCGTGCTTGGGCGATGTATAGTCCGTCGATGTCGTTTTTGGCATCGCTGGGGAGTTTGCTGGTGGCGGTGTATGGGGGTTGGCTGGTTTTGGATGGGCGATTGGAGGAGGGCGCATTGGTGGCTTTTTTAGTATTGGTGCGTTTTTTATATGAGCCGATTGGACGACTGCATCAGCTCAATCAGCTTTTTCAATCGGGCCGTGCGGCAGCGGATCGGGTGTTTGAGATTTTGGATGCAGTGCCGGAGCCGGGTGTGTCGGTCGGAGCATCGGAGTCGGATGAAGTTTTGCCGCGTGCGCGTGGGGAGGTAGTTTTTGAAGATATACGTTTTGCGCATGAGGGAGCTGCGGCGACTTTGGAAGAGATTTCGCTCGTGGCCCATCCGGGAGATACGGTGGCTTTGGTTGGAGAGACAGGCGCAGGAAAATCGACCCTTGTTAATTTATTGGTGCGTTTTTACGAGTATGATCGTGGACGAATTTTGATTGATGGACGTGAGTTGCGAGGGGTTCCGCTGAGGGAACTTCGGCAGACGGTTGGAATGGTGACGCAGGAGAGCTTTCTTTTTAATGGGAGCACGGCGGAGAATCTGCGAATAGGGAAACCGGAGGCGACGGAAGAAGAGATGTGGGAGGCTCTTGAGGCGGCGAATGCGGCGGATTTTGTTCGTCGCATGCCGGAGGGTCTGCATTCGCAAGTTGGGGAGAGGGGGATTCGTCTGAGTGTGGGGGAGAAACAGCGGGTGGCGATTGCGCGAGCTTTGCTAAAGAATCCACCGATTTTAATTTTGGATGAGGCGACAGCGAGTGTGGATACGCAGACGGAGAAGTTGATTCAGGATAGTCTGGACCGGCTCATGCGCAATCGGACTTCCTTTGTGATTGCGCATCGTTTATCGACGATCAGTGCGGCCGATCAGATTTTAGTTTTGGACCGTGGGCGGATCGTGCAGCGTGGACGGCATGAGCAACTTGTCGGTGAAGAGGGAATTTATCGAGAGCTTTGGAAGCATATCGCGCTCGAAGATGAGAGCTGAGGCCGAAAGGAAAAGTATCTGGGCCAAAGTCTATTTTCTCGTCGTCGATAACCGAGTGGAGTTATCCGTTGTTTTTGTGACGGTATTGTTACAATAGATTCCTTTCCCCAGAGGGCGTTGATAGACATTTATCGGGCTTCTCAACCACATTCTTATGATTACTACCAAACGTATTAAAAAGAGTATCCTGTCAGTTCTTACTATTCTTGCTGCAAGTTCAACTTTGAGCCATGCACAAACCCAACTTTCCGCTGCGGGTGCGAGTTTTCCGGCTCCGCTTTATCAGCGTTGGGCGGTGGAGTTTAAAAAAACAAATCCGAATATTGAGGTGAGCTACCAATCCATTGGTTCGGGTGCCGGTGTGAAACAGTTTATTTCCAAAACGGTGGATATTGGTGCCAGCGATGCTGCAATGAACGATGGGGAACTGGCGAAGGTGCCCGGTGCGTTGATGGTGCCGACAACGGCTGGCAGTGTCGTGCTCGGCTTTAATCTTCCGGGTATCGAGGATGTGAAAATTTCTCGTAATGCGCTTCGCGACATTGTTATGGGAAAAATTAAGAAGTGGAATGATCCGGAATTAGTAAAGGCGAATCCGGGTGTTAATCTACCGGACTTGGCGATTAGTTTTGCTTATCGTTCGGATGGCAGTGGCACGACCTTTGTTTTCACGACTTATCTTGCTGCAATGAGTTCGGAATTTGACGATGAAGTCGGCGTAGCAAAACAGGTTTCTTGGCCTGTCGGAGTTGGCGGCAAGGGCAATGAAGGCGTTACGGCACTCATTAAACAAATTCCGGGGTCGATTGGTTATATCGAGTATGGCTATGCTACTCACAATAAGGTTCCAATGGCGACGTTGGAAAATAAAGCTGGCAATTACATCAAGCCTACGCCCGAGAGCGGATCGGCAACTTTGGCAAGCATCGAGCTACCTGCCAACATGCGCGCTTGGGCGGGTGATCCTGCCGGCGCGGATGACTATCCGATTGTTAGTTTCACGTGGATGTTGCTTTATCCAAGCTATGGTGCCGAAAAGGGGCCGGATGTGAAAAAATTTCTCGACTATGTGCTCAGTCCTGAAGCTCAAGCTTTAGCTCCTGAATTGGGTTACATCACGCTCCCTGCCTCGGTTGTTGAAAAATGTAAAGCGGCAGTAGCTACGATCGAAGTCAAGTAATTTTAGTTACCTATCCATTACGCGCACAGCAGCTAAACAACACTAGGAACATTTAGAAATTTTATGGATGCAGAAGTTGTGAGTTCAGGGGCCAGCGAGCCTCGCCGAACCATTCGTAATGATCGTGCCGGCAAAGATTTCTTTCGTCTTATTTGTTGGGTGGCTGCTGTTGCCACGGTGGGTGTTTTAGCATGGATTGCTTATTCGATTGGTGAAAATGCCTGGCCTGCAATTCAAAAATTTGGCCTTGGATTTATAATAGATGTTTCTTGGAATCCGGTGAAAGAACGCTTTGGAGCCGGATCTTTTCTTTATGGCACAGCGGTTAGTTCGTTTATTGCTTTGCTTATTGCATTGCCGCTGGGCGTTGCGATTGCGATTTTTCTGAGTGAGAATTTTTTGCCTGTTGCTATCCGGCAATTTATTCGTTTTGTCGTCGAAATGTTGGCTGCAATCCCAAGTGTCGTTTTTGGGCTTTGGGGTATTTTTACAGTTATTCCTTTGGTGCAAAAATATGCGCCGGCGGTATCTGAAAGCCTTGGGTTTATCCCTATTTTTAAAGGCCCCGTCATTGGCAATAGTATGTTTACGGCCAGTTTGGTTTTAGCACTGATGGTGCTTCCCACGATCACCGCAATCTCTAGGACCGCGCTCGTTGCCGTTCCTAAGACGCTTCGCGAAGGAGCTTACGCTTTGGGTTCGACACGCTGGGAGGCCATTTTTGGAGTTATCATTCCGACTGCTGCACCCGGGATTGTTGCTGCGACGATTCTTGCTTTTGGTCGTGCAATGGGCGAGACAATGGCCGTGGCGATGTTGATCGGTAATAGCCCAAGATTGGAAACTTCGCTTTTTCAGCCGGCGGGAACGCTTGCCGGGCTTTTGGCAAATCAATTTAGCGAAGCCTCCGGATTACAAATGGCCGCTCTCATGTATGCAGCACTATTGTTGATGGGAATTACGCTTATTGTAAATGTGCTGGGCGAAGTTGTGCTGCGCTACACGCAGCGAATGACCCTCGGTATTCGTTAGAATAATTCTTTATGGACACTACTTTACAAGAGGCTCCGAACCCCCGCGATTTTTTTGCTACAAAACATGCGAGTAGAATATTATTTCGCTCGTGGGTAAACCGCTTACTTACGTTTTTTTGCTGCTTCTTCGCTTTTCTTGCACTGATTCCGCTTTTTTCAATTATCTTTCTTGTTCTGAAAAAAGGCTTACCTTTAGTGAGCTGGAAACTTTTTACGGAGCTTCCCCCTGCCGCAGGTTTAACGGGTGGCGGTTTTGGAAATGCCGTGCAGGGAACGCTTATTATGGTTGGTATCGCCCTAGCAATAGCGATTCCTTTTGGTGTGCTTTCAGCGATTTATATTAATGAATATGAACCCTACGCTCGCCTTTCAAATACGGTTCGTTTTGTTGCTAAATTGCTGACAGGCATCCCATCAATTATTGCAGGTGTTTTTGCTTATAGTGTCGTGGTTCTTATTCTTGGAAATTTCTCTGCCTTTGCCGGTGGAGTTGCTCTCGGCATTCTAATAATTCCGACGATTTTATTAACGGCTGAGCAGGCTCTCCTAGGTGTTCTTTCTGCTTATAGGGAGGCATCCTATGGTTTGGGGGCAACGAAATTTCAAACGATTTTTAGGGTTGTTTTGCCGGAGGCCCTGCCGGCTATTATGACAGGGGTTATGCTCGCCGTAGCTCGCGCTGCGGGGGAAACAGCACCGGTGCTTTTCACGGCACTCTTTAGTCAATACTGGTTAAAGTTTGAAGGCCCGCAATCTCTCATCGACCAACCCGTAGCCTCTCTCTCGGTGCTAATTTATAATTTTTCCACAGTGCCTTACGACTATCAAGTTCAGCTCGCATGGACGGCCTCGTTGGTTCTTGTTGTATTAGTAACGATTGCCAATGTTGTCGGACAGCTTGTCTTTCGCAAAAAAAATTAAAGTCTTAAAATAATATGTCCGTTACTACGCCGAACTCTTCTTCTGATTTTAGTTCGACCCAATTTAAACCATCTGTTTATTCTCGAGTTTCTAGCTCTGCTCAAAAAAATACCCCTGCACCAATGAAAGATTTTTTATCCGTTAAAAATTTTGATTTTTATTATGGTTCAAACCAAGCACTCTATAACATAGACCTTGATATTCCGGAGCGGCAAGTCACTGCATTTATAGGTCCTTCGGGCTGTGGTAAATCGACCCTTTTAAGGAATTTCAATCGTATGAATGAACTCATCGACGGAGTTCGCCATAGCGGAGACATTAAGCTTCTCGGACGTAGTATTTATGATCCTAAAATTGAAGTGATTGCTCTGCGCCGCTCGATTGGAATGGTTTTTCAAAAATCAAATCCCTTTCCGAAATCGATCTATGAAAATGTTGTTTACGGTCTTCGTATCAGCGGCGAAAAGAAAAAGTCTGTCTTAGACGAAGCGGTGGAGCGCAGTCTAAAAGGTGCCGCGCTCTGGGATGAGGTCAAAGATCGGCTTCACGAAAGTGCCCTAGGTCTTTCCGGCGGCCAGATGCAACGCCTCTGTATTGCCAGGGCCATTGCCGTAGAACCAGAGGTGCTTTTGATGGATGAGCCATGCTCGGCACTCGACCCGATTGCAACCGTTAAAGTTGAAGAACTCATTACCCAGCTTAAAAAGCAATATACTATCGTAATAGTCACTCATAATATGCAGCAGGCGACTCGTTGCTCCGATAAAACCGCTTTCTTCTATCTTGGAAAATTAATTGAATTTAGTGAGACCGCCGAAATTTTTTCCAACCCAAAAGAAAAACAGACCGAAGATTATATTACTGGACGTTTTGGTTGATTATTAGAAATTTTAAAATTATTTACTTAAATATAATATTATGAGTTCTCAGGATACGCGCCATATTTTAAATTCATTTGAAGACGCTCTGCAGGGGCTTCGATCAAATGTCCTAATGATGGCAACCCTCACCGAAAGAGGCTTAGAGCAAGCACGCAAAGCTCTTTTCGAACGTGATACGAGTGCCGCTTCGGCAGCCATAGCTGATGATGAAGAAATCGATCAATTAGAAGTTCAAATCGATCACGACGGGATGCAGCTTATTACGCGTTTTCGTCCGCTTGCTTCGGATTTTAGAGCGGTTATTTCCTCGATGAAAATGAGTGTAAATATCGAGCGCATAGCCGATCAGGTAACAGGTATTGCGCGCCGTTCCCGTAAGCTGAACAAATACCCCGAGTTGCCGGAAGTGCCGCTATTGCAACCCATGTTTGATTTTACCTTGGAAATGTTTCGTGATGCGACGCGAGCTTTTGCCGAGGGAGATTTAAAAATAGCCCATGCGATGAAAGATCGGGATCGGGTGCTTGATGATATGAATCGTGAAATTGCCAAAAAATTTACACAGGCAATGCCATCAAATGTCGAGGCTATAAAAGGCTACCTAAATTTGATTTTTATCGCTCGCTTTTTAGAACGAATCGGCGACCACTCTACGAATATTTGTGAAGACGCGGTTTTCGTATATTCCGCCGAAGACATTCGACACGGTGGGTCAAACTAAACCTATTGCTTCAGCGCGTCTTCTTCTTTGCTGCCCTGGAGGATAGAAAATCCGGCTTCACTGCGATGGTCCTTGCTTAGAGAGTCAGAGGTTATTACGAGAGTCGCTCCGGGGCTAAGGAGACCTTCGAGAAGCGAGCGAAAGCGTGGATCCATTTTAAACCAACCCGCGACAATGACTTTTCCCGAATCATTGTCGGGGTATATCCATTCGCCAACACGTTTGTCTCCCTCATCTTTCCAACCCGAAAAAATGTAGGCAGTTGTGCCCTTGCTTTTTCTGAAAAATTTTCCCGTTTCGACGGGGCCTTCCCCGATCTGAATTCCGTTTCGGATAACAGCTACTTTTTTATCCTTTGAGCTGTAGATAAAAGAAACAGGACCTTCGGGAGAAGTCGCGGGATTCCAAGAAAAATCAGCGGGTGGGCCTTCTTCGAAGCTGATGTTTTTTGAGGTCGCCAAATGGGTATCGGGCTTTGAATCTGTGATAATTACCGTGCCTCCTTTGTGAGTGATCTTAAAAAGTTTTTTCGCAAAGTCATAGGGGAGGTGGATGCACCCGTGCGAGGAAGGGTAGCCCGGCAGCGAGCCTGCATGCAAGGCGACCCCGCTCCATGTCAGTCTTTGCGAATAGGGCATCGGAGCATTATGATAGGTCGAGGAGTGGTGGTCGGCGTCTTTGTTTAAAATATGAAAAACACCGGTGGGCGTCTTGTGGCCGGGGCGTCCTGTGCTGACCTCGCTTGTGCCGATTAATACGCCATTGCGATAGACGGCTGCCGTTTGATTTTTTAAACTTACAGAAATCAAAATCGGCCCTTGTTTGGACAGGTTGGGATTCCAAGTAAACGATGCGGCTTTATGCTCGTCGTCGCTGCGGCTTTCCGAAATCGCTGAAATAAAAACCAGCAGGGCAAGCAGCAGGACCCCTCCCCGGCATACACCGAAATGGGAAAAAAACGGCCGGAGCAAAGCCTTCCCAAAGCCGTTTTCGGCATCCCGATCTGAAAGGCCGCACTCCATTGTTTTTTGAGGCAGGATTACTTTGTCAGGCCCGTCCGATGCTCGTGTAGGTTTGTCAGGCCCGTCCGATGCTCGTGTAGGTGAATCCTAATTGGCGAACGGTTTCGGGATCGAGCAGGTTGCGTCCGTCAAAAATGAGCGGGGTGTGCATAACTTCCTTGAGCTTCTCAAGATCCACATTTTGGAATTCTTTCCACTCGGTTGCGATGACGAGAGCTTCAGCATTTTCGGCGGCTTCGAGTGGGCTGGCGCAGACGCGTGCCCCCTCGATGAGTTTGTATTCGACAGCTTTTTCAGCACCTTTGGGATCGTAAACAGTAACGAGTGCGCCCTCGGCGATGAGGTCTTGCACGACGCTGATTGCAACCGAGGAGCGGACGTCATCGGTATCGGGTTTGAAGGTGAGTCCCCAGACGGCAATATGTTTGTCTTTGAGCACCCAGAGTGCTTCACGGATTTTTGTAATGAAGCGTTCGCGCATGGTGCGGTTGATGCGCTCGACTTCTTTTAGGAGGTGGAAAGGCACTCCGAGCTGATCGCTGATGGCGATGAAGGCGGCGATGTCTTTGGGGAAGCAGGAGCCTCCGTAGCCGATGCCGGCGTTTAGGAAATTGCGACCGATACGCTTGTCGGCACCGATACCGTCGGCGACTTTCTCGATGTCTGCTCCCGTGGCTTCGCAGATTTGGGAAACGGCGTTGATGTAGGAGATTTTGAGCGAGAGGAAAGAGTTTGCGGCGTGCTTGATGAGCTCGGCACTGTTGATGTCGGTGACCAAAATCGGAGCTACGAAGGGCTCGTAGATGCGTTTCATAAGCGCGATGGCGCGTTCGCTATTTCCTCCGATGACGATGCGGTCGGGCTTCATCAGATCTTCGACCGCGCAGCCTTCGCGGAGAAATTCGGGATTGCTGACGACATCGAAGTCGGCGTTATGTTTGTTGTAGCGGCGAATGGTGTCGGCGACCTTTTCACCGGTTTTTACAGGGACGGTGCTTTTATCTACGATGACGCGGTAGTCCTTTAGCACGGCGGCAATTTCACGGGCGACTTTTTCGATAAAGGAGAGATCCACACTGCCATCGGGCTGTGGCGGGGTCGGCACGGCGATGAAAATAACGTCAGATTTATCGACCCCTTCTTCCGTGCTTGAGGTGAAGGAAAGGCGTTTGGCAGCGACGTTTTGATGAACGAGGTCTTCGAGACCGGGTTCGTAGATTGGAATTTCGCCTTTTTGGAGGCGTTCGACTTTCTTGGAATCGTTGTCCACACAGATAACGTGATGGCCAACTTCAGCAAAGCAGGCCCCGCTGACGAGACCTACGTATCCGGAACCGATAATACAGATATTCATACAGATTTTTTAATTAGGTAGTTTTTAAAAAGGTGAGAGTTTGTCGGGCTAGGGCGACGTGGCTGCTATTCGTTGGAGCTACCGGGGCCGAGAGCTTCGGTTCCGGTATCGAAGGCGAGCGGCAGGGTGACCTGCGGTGCGTCTTTGAGGGTCATTACAAAGAGGATGCCGATGTCTTCTTTGTGTCCTTCGCTTTTACGAATTTGAGCTCCGAAGGAGGCGACCCAGCTTGAGAGGTCGCGGTGAAACATGTAGCGTTGATAAAGCAGGAGATCTTGCTCTGCCTCGTATTGCTCGTAGAGGCTGAATCCCCAGTTGTCGTTGATTTGCCAGTAGGCGTAAAAGTTAAATTGGCTGCTGTCGGCAAAGTTGTCGTTGCCGTTGATGATCTGCGGACCGAAGGAGAACATGAGGTTTTTTGTCGGCATGATGCGGACGCGCATATCGGCCTCGGTAAAGCCTTCATCGCCGAGTGGGAACTGGGTGAGCGCATCGAAGGCAATCCAAGGCAGAGGTTTAAAGCTGATGACGTTAAAGATATTGGATACGTCTTGGTCGGTGTAGGGATTTTTGAAATTGATGTCTAAGAAAGTGTCCCACATCAGCCATTCGTGCGTGGAGTTGTCGCGGCGGGTTTGGAAGCGGTTTCGGATACCGAGGCGCATAATTCCCCAGGTATCGATAGAGTCGATAGCGGTGAATTGCGATAGCTCTACGGGGAGTAGTTGGGTAGAGGGAACGACGCGGTCGAATTGTAAAATCTCGTCGGGGTCGGCTCCGGTATTTACGACAAAAGAGAGTTTGGTATAGGGCTGGATGATGTGGCGAACCCCGTCGAGTCCGAAAAATCGGGACTGAATATTTTCGTAAGTGCGGCTGACTTTAAAAGAGGCATCGAGCCCGAAGTTAAAGACCGGGCGGACGACCGAGCCTTTTTCGCGAAGCTCGGGCGTCGGGCGATTTAGCGAATTTGTTTCGTAGCTGATTGTTTGCATCGGGCTGATGAGGCCGTCTGGCGAATTGGTGTCGATCATTTCTTCGTAATCTTCGAAGCTGCCGGATTTATCGTAGGCGGTGAGTCGGAATCCGGCTTTGGGCACCAAATTCAACCATCCGAATAGGGTTGTGGGAACGGAAAGTTGATGAAACATATCGAAGCGGAAGCTTTCATAATTTGGAAATGGGGATCCTTCGGCAAAAGCGCGTCGATAGTATCCGGCGGACATTTCACCCGTATAAAAAACGGGCCACCCGAAAAGGCGGTGTTGTTTGATATCGACGACACCCTCCGGCAGACGCTCTGTGACATCGTAAAAATCGTTCATTTGCCAACGGGTGAGAAGATTCATCGTGTAGTTCTCATCCCATTTGGTTAGGGCAATGTAATTGTCGGGCTGGGGGTCGGTGCGGAAATCGCTGGGGAAGAAATCTTCTAAAAAATTGCGGTCGCTTAGCAGGTTGATGTCTGCTGTGGCGTAGATGTCGTCCGTGAGGAAGAGGTGTTGTTTGTAGGAAACGCGGTAACGACCGTCATTTGCATTGTCGAGTCCGTCTTCTGAATCGTCAAAGGCATAATAGGAGAGAAACTCTCCCGTGCTGCGGTTGTCTTTTCCGAATTTCAAATCGAGGTCGAAACCGAGCGCGACGCCCTGTTTGGTGCGCCCATCCACATGAACACGTCCGATGATATTTTCACCTGCACCAAGCGGGAAGGCGTAAGTGGTTAAGAAAAAAGCTCCCCAGCGTGAGTCGTAGCCGGGTAGGAAGGTGAAGCCAGTTTCATTTAGACTCGAATAGAGATAGGGGAGCCAAAAAACGGGGATATTGCGCACGTAGAGGGTAGAATTTAGAAAGACAACCCGGTCGTCCGGATAGATGCGCACCGTGCGAGAGCGAATATAGTAATCGGGTTCCGAACTATCATCTGTCGTGATTATTGAATTGGTCGCACGAAACTCTCGTAGCGAGGGCGCACGCATGCTGAATGCGCGGAAGAGCATGGGATGGGCGGCACCGCGCATTTCGAGCGCACGCATTTGCTTGGTTTCCAAGTTGTAAAGCGCACGCTCCCCCGTCAATACAGCTTCTGCCGAGTAAAGGCGGATGTTTCCGACTAGTAGAACATCGCGCGAGTCGGGATTGTATTCGGCATAGTCGCAGTAGATGCTGACGCCGCCGTAGTGGATTTGGACGTTGTTTTCGGCAATGGCGACGCCTCCTTCGAAACGCGTTTCACCATCGGCTGTGATTTCCACAGGGGTATCGCCGAAAGAGCCAAGCTGCGCTTGGGCGGTAACAATCGCACAAAAGAGGAATGCGAAATAGACTAAAAAACGATGCATCATGGAGACCTGTGAAGGTAGAAAGCCCTCCGATTCTTGCAAGGCAAATTCTTCCCTAACCCGTAAAAATCACGAGCTTTTCGGATTTGAAAGGACGCCCTAGAGAGGAATTACGAGGTGGCGGTATGTTCTTTTGGGGTAAAATTTTCAAACCATTCCAAAAAGGTTTCACAAGCAGCATCGGAGTTTAGGATAGGAATCCCGCCTGCTTGGCGGATGGCCTCGGCTTCGGCTTCTTCAAAAACACGTGCGATGACGGGGATGTTTGGAGCCATTTGGATGATTTTTAAAATATCGGAGAGGCGCGGTATGGAGACGAGAATCATTTTTGCCTTGGTTGCTCCGACGAATTTGAGGACACCGCTGTCCGATGCGTCGCCGCGTAAACAGGGGACACCCATGAGCGCGAGTTCTTCGATCACGGCACCATCGTCGTCCACCACGAGAATACGATGTCCGGCTTGTTGGAGAGGTTTTACGACCCACATGCCGCTATTTCCGAAGCCGAGCACGAGGATGTGTTCGCGGAATTTGCTCATGGCATTTAGATTCCGTTTTCCGGGGTGCCAGTGCATAAGCCGCCAAGCCATTTTGTCGGTTGCGATAAAAGGGGTTAGCGACATGGTAATACCTGCCACCAACGCGAGCACGGAAAATTGGTTCAGCGTTAAAATACCCGTTACGAGTCCACTTCCGGCGAGGACGATACCGAGTTCGCTGACCTGTGCGAGATGGAGTCCGCTGGAGATGCCGGTTCGCGCACTTTGTCCGGTAAATTCAAAAATAGCGGCTACCAAAATAGGCGTCAGCACCAAAACTAAAAGCGAAAGGGCGACCGTATCCAAGAGAATTTCCGTATTGGGAGCCACGAGGATCATGCCCAGCGCGGTAAAAAAAACAGCTTGGAAAAAGCCGGAAAGAGAGCCCAGCGTCCCGCGAAGCAATCCGTTGGCCGGAAAGGCAGCGAGTGAAAAACCCGCCAAAAAGGCACCGGCGACAATGGGTAGGTTCAGCCAAGATGCCCCTGCCAAGAAAATAAAAAAGACCGAAACGCCGGTTAAAAGCAACGCCTCGTCATCGGTTCTGAGTTTTTTCACCAGTCGGGGAATGAGCCGATAATGTGCGAAGAGAGCAATGAGTGCCGCGACGATGAAACCGCCGAGACTAATTCCAATTTGGTTTTCCCCCTTGGAAATGGCACTCAAGATAACAAGCACAAAAATGACGGCGAAATCTTGAAGGAGCAGAACACCGGTCACCAAACGACCGAAGGGTTGAAACATTTGCTGCTGGCTACGTAGGTGTCCCACGACGACGAGGGTGGAGCTTGCCGATACGGCGAAGCCCATATAGGTCGCGGCGAGGGTTTCGAACCCGAGTGCCCGTGCGACGCTGAAGGCCGCAAATCCGCAGATGATAAATTGGAGCACAGCAACCCAAAAAACTTGGCGCGTCTGATGTTTGAATCGCTTGGGGTTTAGCTCCAGCCCTGCCGTAAAGACCAAAAAGGCAACCCCGATTTCTAGCATCGTGATGGCATCTGAGGACTTTATTTCAAAGCCTAATCGCGCAGCAGCAAAGCCGCCGGCTATGAGAAGCGGAACCGAGGGGATGCGTAGCAACATGGAGAGAGCAAAGCCCACCGAAGCAATGATTAGAAGGATCGCTAACTCGTTCATGTGGTCAAAATTTTTCTTTCCTTCAACGTTTCGGTTTGCAGTTTTATGCCGTCAACCTTTGGCAAAATCAGATAATCCACGCCCTGTTCCAGCAAGTTTTCGACAACGGATAAATCGAATGCATGAATTGCGGAGGGGACCCCTACGCAATTGCAGCGATAGGCCAAGAGGTCGTTTGCCTCTTCGATTTGGAGCGCACTGATGACCAACTTTGCGCGACCAAGGCCAAGCTCGTCGAGAACATCTTGAAATTCGATGTTGCCGATTTCTTTGTGACATTTCAGTCCGCGTAGTTTGCGCGGATCGGTATCTACGGCCACGACTTGCTCGCCTTGAGCGTGCAGTTTTTGGGCTAGTTTCCGCCCGAGAGTATTCATACCGACAATGATGATGTGATCGGCCATGCCGACCTTCGGCCTATCGTCTGCCGCCTGTGAGGCTCGCATCCAACCCAGTAAATGAAGTCTTTTGAAAAAGCGGTAGAGAGCTTCATTATACATCATCATGTAGGCACTTATGGCGATCGTTATCATCCCGACAACGCTGATGAGTGTGACGGTTTTTTCACTTTGCAAGAGGCCGGCAGAGGCGCCCATCGCTATGAAAATAAATGAAAATTCACTGATCTGAGCGAGGGTGATTCCTGCCATGAAGGAGCTGCGCTCCGAGTAGCCGAAACGTGGAATCAAAAGCAGGAGAATGAGAGGCTTTATCAATAAAACAAAGGCGGCCAGCGCAGCAATGATCCACCCCTGCCCGGCGGCTTGCGCGGGGGTCATCTGGAGGCCGAGGGATACGAAAAAAATCGCAACGAAAAAATTCATGAGAGGTTTTATTCGGTGCTGTAGGTCTTTTGTATTCGGAAGTTGGGCTAGGCTCAGCCCTGCAAAAAAGGCTCCCAGCTCGATGGAGAGGTGCAATTTTTCGGCGACATTTACGACGGCAAAACACCAGAAAAGACTCCATATAAAGACCGTCGTTGGCGAGCGCGAAGCCCAGCCAAAAGCTTTTGGCAGCAGGCTTTTGGAAATCAGCAAAACTCCGGCAAGCAGGAGCAACATCCCGCCAAATGCCTTGCCAATTCCCAGAGCCAATCCGGTGACATCTACGTCTGCGCCGCCTGTTTTTATCCCGCTCAACACGGTCAAGACAATGATGACGACCAAGTCTTGCATTAAAAAAATGCCAACGGCGATACGACCGAAAAGCGAGTCGAGTTCGTCTTTGTCGGAGAGGATTTTTACAACGACGACCGTGCTGCTAAAGGTCAGCGCAAAGGCCACAAAAAGCGAGTCTATTAAAGAAAATCCGAGAAGGAAGGAGAGTCCGTATCCGCAGGCGGCGGTCAATCCGACTTGTCCGAGTCCGCCGAGGACGGCGACGCGCCCGACATCACGTATTTTTCCAATGCTCAGTTCTAGGCCGACGATGAAAAGCAAAAGGACAATGCCTATCTCCGAGATCAAGTGAATGGCTTCGTTTTCCCGCACCCAGTTGGTCAGGGGGCCGAGCAATAAACCCGCTAAAAGGTAGGCTACGATAGAGGGTAAACGAATGAAGCGCGTGAGCAAAGATACCCCTGCGGCAGCAATGACGATGGCTCCAAAGGCCCGGAAAATCTCGATATTTGCCATTTTTTTATTTCGTTTTATTTCGGCGTTCTTGGAAGAAGCTTCGTAGGAGGTTGAGGGATTCGTCTTGGAGAATATTTGGCGTGATGAGGCAGCTGTGGTTGAGTTCGGGCATTTGGAGGATGTTTAGGAGGCCGCCGGCGGCACCTCCTTTGGCGTCGGAGCATCCGAAAATGACACGGCGGAGGCGGCAGTGGACGAGTGCGCCGGCGCACATGGGGCAGGGTTCTTTTGTGACATAGAGGTCGCATTCGATGAGACGCCAGTCGTCGAGGACGGCTTCGGCTTGGGTGAGGGCGAGCATCTCAGCGTGGGCGGTGGCGTCGTTGAGTGTTTCGACTTGGTTGTAGGCGCGGGCGATGATTTTTCCTTGGTGCACAACGATGGCACCGATGGGGACTTCGTCGGCTTGGTAGGCTTTTACGGCCTGCCGTAGGGCTTCGCGCATGAAGTATTCGTCGGACTGTAGATCGATGATTGGCGCGGAGTGGTCTGCCGGAGTGGTGGGTGATTTTTCGCTCATGCTTTTTTATTTTCGGCGGCGACTTGGGCGGCGAGATAGATTTTGCGAATTGGAATTTGGTGTTTTTCGGCAGCGGCACGGCAGCTTTCAAGTTCGGGGCTACGCTGGAGCACCTCGTCGCCGAGAGAGCCGATTTTTATTTCGATTTCTCCGTAGGGCGTAGCGACACGTTCGGTGTGTCGTTGGAGGGTGTGCCGTTGTTTTGTTTGAAAACGTAGTCCGAAGGCGGTGGTTTCTCGGAGGATGAGGTGCGTGAATTTTTCTAAGTCTTTGGGCAAGCAAAGGAGAGTGAGTAGAAATCCCGGGCGGTTTTTTTTCATCGTTACGGGACTCACGAAAGCGTCAAGCACGCCTTCCGCAAGGGTGCGGTCGATGACGGTAGCGAGAATTTCCGGGGTTGTGTCGTCGAGGTTGCATTGGATTTCGATGATTTGGTTTGCCGGGGAGTTATCTTCAGCTTCGGCGAGAATAGCACGTAGGATATTTGGGCGACTTGAGAGTTCGCGGGAGCCGAGCCCGTAGCCGATTTTGAGGGTGCGCATTTCGGGTTGGGGGCCGAAGGTGGTGGCGTATTCGGCAACGATGGCGGCACCGGTGGGGGTTACAAATTCAAAGGGTTCTTCGATTTGTCGGAGTGGAATGCCGGTGAGAATTTCTTGTGTGGCAGGGGCGGGGAGGGGGAAACGCCCATGCGCACAGTGGATGAATCCGCTGCCTTCAAAAAGCGTGGAGCAGTGCAGGGAGTCGATAGCAAGCCATTCGATGCCGATGGCCGCACCGACGATATCGACGATGGAGTCGATGGCGCCGACTTCGTGGAAGGTGACCGTCTCGGGGGGCTGGCCGTGGATTTTTCCTTCGGCTACGGCGATGCGGTGAAACATGCGGATGGCGTGTTTTTTTACCTTTTCAGAAAGCGTGCTTTTCTCGATCTGCTCGCGGATTTCTGAAAAACTCCGCCCGTGGATGTGTCCGTGCTCGTGCTCGTGAGAATGGGTATGCTCGTGGGAATGCTGATGAGTGTGCTCGTGCTCGTGCGCATGTGTATGAGATGCGTGAACGTCGAGCTTTATACCGCTAATAAATTGTCTTTGCTCGCGGCGGATGTGGAGATGGAATTCGGCGTCGTAGCCGAGTTTACTGAGTTCTTTTTTTAAACAATCTTCGGGGAGTCCGAGGTCGAGCAAGGCTCCGAGAAACATGTCGCCGCTGATTCCGGAGAGACAGTCTAAGTAGAGAATGCGTTTCATTGCTGGGAATGTTAGTGGCTTTTGGAGATATTGACAAAACCTTTGCAAGGCTTGACTCCGATACAGGTGTGATGGACACTTTGCAGATGAAAGCTTCTGTTTGTGTTCCCTTTTTTGCTAGCTTCTTGTTTTCGCTGAGTGCTTTTTCGGCTCCTTCAGCGAGTGACGTAAATGCGATTTTTGAAATTCCGATTTTTGGAGATAGCAGCTTGTGGGAGGAAAATACAGATGACGTGGGCAAGCGCCTGCAGTGGCCGCTGGAGTCGGAAACTTCGTATGGCAATAGCTATCGCCTCTATCCAAAACAAGAGATCAAGGTCCTGGGGACGCGTCCGTTTTCTTTGGCGTTGTATGGCGAAGGTGGACACCCCGAATCGATTTCGATGGTTTTTGCCAATAAGGGAGATGTCGCTACGATGGTGATGGGGGAGGTAGATTTCTCTGCTTCGGAAGCTCGAAAAAAACAGCAAATGCAGCGTGCGATGCGCGATTACGGGAAATTTATCCGAGCCGATAAGGATACCATAGCAAAGCGACTGACCGAGCTTTTAGGAGGCCCTGTATCGGACCGCTTGGGGGAGACGAGTCAGACACGAGAACGGGTTTCTCGCTGGGACTGGAATGGTTCCTCAATCCTCTTGGCGGCACCGCGAGATGAATATGTCGCCGTGCGAATCGTCTCTACAAAAAGCCTAGAGTCGGCGGGAACGGCTCGTATAAAAAATGCGGAGATGCAGGAGATTTTAGCCAAGCGCATCGAGAAAAGGCCAAATGGGGATGTTATTTTAAAGGATGTGCCGATGGTCGATCAGGGGCCAAAGGGCTACTGCGTGCCGGCGACTTGGGAGCGGGCTTTGCGCTACATGGGAATCCCTGCCGATATGTATGTCCTAGCAATGGCGGGGGGGACCGATGTGGGAGGAGGCACTTCGACAAAAGCTCTTGCTGCGAGTGCGGATGCGCTAGTTCGTAGCGGGGGACGACGCTCGGTGGTGCAGCGTAGCAAGGTCGATGTGCGGAGTGTTGCGAAAGCGATCAACGAGGGGAAGCCGATCATGTGGACCATGTATTCAATGGATGAAATAAACGAGCGGCTGAAGCATCGCATGAAGCAGCGCGAAACGACGACCGACTGGGAGGGGTGGGCGAAGTCTCTAGACTCCTATCGAAAAACAGCGCGTAAGCTAAAGATCGATAAAGACAGGGGGCATGTTTGTATGATCATTGGCTATAATAAAGATACCGACGAGGTCGCGGTGTCCGACTCATGGGGATCGGCGTTTGCCGAGCGTTGGATGACGGTTGAGGAGGCCGAGGCGGTGAGCCAAGGCGAATTTTATATCATTGAAATTTGATAAAAACGATTTTGGCTTCGTAAAGCTGCCTCTACTCTATTTGTTATGAAAGCCGTTAAAAATACCCGTCGCGCTAAGGTCCGTGTGACTTTCGATGGGCGCGTGATCAAGGAATTTCGCGGCACACAAGCAAAGGAGCGTTTCGAAAATGAGCTGCTTGTCTTGCGCTATTTGGAGAAGCGGGAGTGCCCGTTTGTGCCTCGGGTTTTGGAGGCCGATGAGGAAAAGCTTATTTTAACGACGACGAGCTGCGGAAGTAAGGTGGAGCATTTGAATGAGGAGAAAATGGCGGGGCTCTTTGCCGATCTGGAGGAATACGGTGTGCGGCATGACGATGTGGCTTTGCGAAATGTGACGTATCGGCAGTCGGATGGGCGTTTTTGTCTGATCGATTTTGAGTTTGCGACCTTGCTCGACGTACCGGGGCATGTCTCGCCTAAACCTTTTCCGGATGAGGATGCATGATGAGTAAAGAGCAAGCTTCGCCACAATATCTTGCCTGGAGCGCATATTCGCATGTGGGGCGAGTGCGAAAGAATAATGAGGATAAATTTATCGCGCTAAATTTTAATGCGCAGGAATTTTCTTATCTTGGAAAATACGGGCAAGATTCTTTTGCGGAGCGGGATTTTGTTTTTGCCGTGAGCGATGGCATGGGGGGAGCGAAGGCGGGGGAGTTTGCAAGTAAAATTGCGGTTGAGAAGCTGACAAAATATTTGCCAAAGGGATATTTGTCGGCGGCTTCGGGCTTGGATGCAGGTTTTGCGGATTTATTTGAGGAGGTCTTTGTGGAGACGCATCGGGCACTGACTTATCTGAGCTCTCAATATGAGGAGTGCGCCGGGATGGGCTCGACCATGAGCTTGGCGTGGTTTCGTCCGGGGTGGATGTATTTTGCACATATCGGAGATAGTCGGATTTATTATTTTCCGGCAGGTAAAGACGAGCTAAAGCAGTTGACGCGAGATGATACACATGTGGGCTGGCTGTTGAGGAACGGAAAAATTAATGAAAGGGAGGCGCGGTCGCACCCGATGAAACATTCTATCCAAAAGGCTCTTGGTGCGGGACACCAATTTGTCGATCCGCAGGTTGGTGCCGTAGGGCTGGAGGCGGGAGATCGTTTTTTGATTTGTAGCGATGGAGTTGTCGATGGGCTTTGGGATCGGAATATTTTGCAAATTCTGCAAGATCCCTACGGAGAGGAACGCAAAAAAAATGCTGCGGATCGGCTTGTGGAGTCTGCCGTAGAGCGGTCAGGTCGGGATAATACGACGGCGGTTGTTATCGAAATCTGCGCTGAAGCAGACAGGGGTGAAGTCCATCGCGCTTTGGAATGATTCCGCTTTGCTTTAGAGCCAATCTGAAAATTATCAAGTATCACGTTGCTAATTTTCAGACTGGCTCTTAGGAAAAAAAATCGTTAGTTACAGTGAGTTCTTATGGGAAGACAATGGCTCCACGCTAAAAAAGCAGTCGCTTCGCTGAAAAAATCGCAAAATACCGGCAAGCTCGTAAAAGAAATAACCGTTGCTGCCCGCATGGGAGGGGGCGATCCGGCAACAAATGCCCGTCTTGCTGCGGCACTGGATAAGGCGCGGCGCGAGAGTGTGTCGCGAGACGCAATTGAACGAGCGATTGCTAAGGGCACGGGCGCGGGTGAGGATAAGGCGTCGATGGAGCATTTGGTTTTTGAGGGTTACGCTCCGCATAAGGTGCCCGTGATTGTCGAAGCGATGTCGGATAATACGAACCGGACCATTCCGGAGGTGCGAGTGCTTTTTCGCAAGGGACAACTCGGCACGCAAGGGAGCAATAAGTTTCTTTTTGACCATCTCGGGATCGTGGAGGCCTTTATTGAAAATGTAGGGACCGATGCGGAGGAAGCCGCAATCGAGGCTGGCGCGAATGATTTTGAAAAAATAAGTGCTAATCAAAATGATGATATTCCGTCGGATGCTCTCGGAGCGCGTTTTTTTACCGAAGCGACCGCGCTGCATGCAGCCTCTACGTGGCTGAAGGAAAATGGGTGGACGGTTGTGACTGCGGAGATTGGTTACCTGGCTAAACAATTTCCGGACCTGAGCGAGGAGCAGCAAGTCGAAGTGGGGGAATTTTTGCAGGCAATCGAAGATCACGATGATGTGAGTCGCGTGTGGGCCGCGATCAAATAGGCTTTTTCCCATGCTGCTCGCATCCATCGCTCTGATTGCCGGGTTAGCCCTGCTTTATTTCGGTGCAGAGATTTTGGTTGCCGGTGCACTCGGCTTATCCATGCGGCTGGGTGTCAGCTCTTTAGTTGCCGGGCTGACCGTTGTAGCGATGGGGACGAGTATGCCCGAATTTTTTGTTTCGTTTAAAGCCGCTTGGGATCAAGAAACGGGGCTCGCTCTGGGAAATATCGTGGGGTCAAATATTTTTAATATTACCGTCGTGCTGGGACTTGCTGCGGTTATTTGTCCGATCCGGGTAGAACGCCAACTGCTGCGGCTGGAAGTTCCATTTTTGATTGCCTTGACAGCAGCTTTTGCTATGGCGATTTCGTTGGGCGGGGTGAGTCAGCTCGTGGGAGTTTTGTTTATTATTACCTTCGGTATTTACGTCACATGGACGGTGCTTTCACTAACAAAGGAAAAAAGTGCATCCAAGTCCACGGAGGAAGAAAAAAAAGGCAGTGAGCAACTGTCCGGGATGAGTTACTTTAAAGCAATTGCGCTGATGTTGCTTGGCGTCACCATGTTAGGATTTGGAGCTGACTGGTTTGTGTATTCCGGGGTATTTTTTGCGCGTTATTTTGAAGTAAGCGAGACGATTATCGGCCTGACGATTCTTGCGATGGGAACGAGTACTCCTGAGCTGGCGAGCACGTTGGTCGCGGCGAAGCGCAAAGAAACGGATGTCGTAATCGGAAATGTTTTAGGATCAAATCTCTTTAACATTCTCTTTGTAGCTGGAGGTGCCGGTTTAGTTTTCCCTCTCCCTCGGGGAGATATTTCCTCAGTCGATATTGGCTTTCTTTTGGTCTCGGCGATATTGCTTTTCCCAATAGCTAAAACAGGCCATCAAATTTGCAGACGCGAAGGATTGATTCTTGTTTTTATTCAGGCGGTGTTTCTTTTCCTAATTTGGCCTAAATAAATTTATTCTACCCTCTTATACACCGGATTTTTAACTTGGACGAATTTGAAGAGATTCGCAGATGTCGGTAAATCCGACTTGCCTATTGCTCCTTCTTTACGGCATTATTCGAGGCATGGTTGAACTCGAAGTTTATGCGAAAGGTTTACGCAACCCCGACAAAATGATGGGGCTGGCTCTGGAATTGGATGCCGTCCCTGCTCTTCACTACAAAGTCGATACCAACCACGACCTTGTTTACATGGAATTTGCAAAAGAACCTCTTTCGGTAAATGACTTGCACTCCATCTTCCGCAAACTTGGACTCTCCGCAAAGTTTGTCGGTGCCCTCCCGCCCGAGATAAGCTCCAAAAAGAAAACGCAGCGCATTAGCATCTAGACAACCTCATTTTGGGCGTTTGTCTCGCGTGCGAAGAAATTTTTATTAAATAATGTATGGGATCATTGCCTGGCTTGGTGGGCTCGTCATCCGATTTATCGGGTATTTGGGTGACTTGGCTCTCTTAACCACCGAAACGCTCCGTTCGATTTTTGCGGGTCGTATTCGCTGGTCCCTCGTCTTGCGCCAGCTCGCTGAGGTGGGATATCGCTCACAGCTAGTCGTTATCATCACCGGAGCTTTCACCGGGGCGGTTTTTACAGCACAGACTTTTTTTCAATTTGCTAATCTAAATATGGAATCCGCCGTCGGGCCGGTCGTGTCCGTCTCAATGTGTCGTGAACTTGGACCGGTTTTGACCGGGCTTATGATTGCAGGTCGAGTCGGTGCGGCCATGAGTGCCGAACTTGGGACGATGAAGGTGACCCAGCAAATTGATGCCCTCCGTGCCCTTGCTGTTCATCCGATTGACTACCTCGTCGTGCCGCGAACCGTTGCCATGCTCGTCTCTATGCCGCTACTCGTGGCCGAGTGTATCTTTTGTGGAATAGCCGCCGCCTTTTTCGTAGCCACCCGAATCTTGGGAGTCAATGCTGCCTATTACGTCTCGAATATGTATCAATTCACAGACGGGACCGATCTCATCATGGGGCTCGTAAAGGGCGTTGCCTTCGGTCTCCTTATCGTCATCATTAGTTGTCGCGAGGGACTCGAAACACGAGACGGCGCGGTTGGCGTCGGACGCTCTACGACCTCTGCCGTCGTGCTCGGCTCCCTTGCCGTTCTCATTGTAAATTTTTTCCTCACGATGGCACTCAACATCATTTTCCCTGCTGGCACCTCATGAAAACCGCTCCGCCAACAGAGATAAAAAAAGGCCAGCCCCTCATCGAAATCCACGATCTGGTGCAAGAAATTCACGGACAAAAAATCCTGTGTGGCCTCAACCTTGCGATCCTAAAAGGCGAGACGCTGGTTTTTCTTGGCAAAAGCGGCGGTGGCAAAAGCGTCTTCTTACGTCACCTCATCGGCTTGATGCATCCCGTTTCCGGGCAAATTTTATTTGAAAAAAAAGACATCACACGCCTCAAGGAACGCGAAATGGCTACGCTGCGCAAAAAAATCAGCATGGTATTTCAAGACGGTGCTCTCTTTGACTCGATGGATGTATTTGATAATGTCGCCTTCCCGCTACGCGAACGTGGCGAGCGAAATGAAAACGTCATCAAACAACGCGTCGAAGAAACTCTCGAAATGGTCAACATGAATGGCCACGCACACAAGATGCCCGTAAATCTCAGCGGCGGCATGCGCAAACGCGTCGCCCTCGCCCGCTCCGTTATCTTTCACCCCGAGGTCATCCTTTACGACGAACCCACCGCCGGCCTTGATCCCATCGTCTCCGATAGCATCAATAACCTGATCATTCGCTTGCAAAAACAACTCCACGCCACCTCCGTCGTCGTCACGCACGACATGGTCAGTGCCTACCACATCGGCAACCGCTTTGCCCTTCTCAACGAAGGCCAACTCCACTTTCTCGGAAGCAAAAGCGAACTAAAACACTCCACCGACCCCATCGTTAGCAACTTCATAAAAGGTCGCTCCTCCGAAAGCGACTTGTAGAAAATTTATCATCATGGCAATCGAAAATACAAAAATACGTTTTCAAGTAGGCTTCTTTCTCCTCGTCGGCATCCTTATTTCTGCCGGCATGGTCGTTTATTTTGGACGACTCGGCGATGGTTTCAAAAGCTACTACCACATCCGCGTGGAATACCCAAATGCCAGCGGCCTTCTCAAAGGAGCTGAAGTTCTTCTCAGCGGTGCCAAAATTGGAAAAGTTGCCGATGGTCCGCACATCCTCAAAAGTATGAAAGGTGTCTATGTGGATTTAAAACTCATCGAAACCGCTAAAATCCCGGATAACGCAGCCTTCAAAATCGGCAGCTCCGGCCTCCTCGGTGACCGTTTCGTCGAAATCACGATACCCATCGAACGTCCCGGAGAAAAAATCACCTACATCCAACCCGATGCTACAATACAAGGTAAAGCCGAGTCCGGCTTCGGCGAGGTTCTCCAAAGTGGTGGCGACTTTGTCGAAGAACTCCGCGAAACAGTCAAAAACATCAACACCGTCGTCACCCGAGTCAACGAAGAACTCCTCGAACCCGAAACCCTGACAGAAATAAAAACCGCCGTCACCAACCTCAGCACCACCTCCCAAAAACTCGCTGCCTCCTCCGAAAAAATCGACGGACTCGTCAGCAATACATCCGAAAAAATCGACGACATCATGGGCGACGCCTCCGAAACGCTCACGGAAGCCAAAACACTAATGGTCAATGCCAACAAAAGTGCAGATTCTCTAAAAGATACCACCAAACAAATCGAACGCATCGTCAACGACGTTCGCAAAGGCAAAGGCACCCTTGGCATGCTACTAACCGACGATCAAGCCGCTGCCAATCTCCGCGCACTCATTATAAATCTCCGACGCCACGGTGTCCTCTGGTATAAAGACTCCTCGACAAAACGCCCCTAAAACGACAGCGATAAAAAGAATGTGAGGAAGAGAGAGTAAAAAATATGGCACAGACCATCCTGTCTGTGTCTCTCTAAAACGTATTTTCCAATTCCTGCTTGAAGTCGTGCTAATGCATGGGCATGGTCCAGACTTATGACAACAAGATCCTCCGGTCGCTCTCCAAACCAACTACGAGAAATAAATATCGAGACGGGCATCGCCCCTCATGCCGGTGGGTCGGCTTTGATTGGTTTTGGGAAAACTCGGGTCATTTGTGCGGCCAGCATCGAAGAAGGCGTGCCTCGCTGGATGAAGGAACAAAATGTCTCCGGCGGATGGTTGACAGCCGAATACTCCATGCTCCCCTACTCCACGCTTTCGCGAAAGGCACGCGACATCTCACGTGGCAAAATGGATGGGCGCGGCACCGAAATTCAGCGACTGATCGGACGTTCGCTTCGTGCCGTGGTCGATCTCGAAGCCCTCGGCTCGCGAACTTTGTGGGTGGATTGCGATGTTTTACAAGCAGATGGCGGAACACGGACTGCCTCGATCACTGGTGCCTGCATCGCCATCGGCCTAGCTGGACAAAAATTACTAGAAGAAAAAAAAATAACGCGCAGCCCACTCAAAGATTACCTAGCGGCCATCAGCGTCGGCGTCGTGAGGGGTGACGTCTTACTCGATCTGGAATATGTGGAGGATCGGGATGCCGAGGTCGATTTAAACCTCGTCATGACCGGATCGGGAGACTTTGTAGAAATCCAAGCCTCCGGAGAAGAAGCCACTTTCTCGGCCAATCAACTCTCAGAAATGATCGAGTTCGGACGTGCAGGAATCGTGGAATTAGTGGAACGTCAAAAGGCCATCATTGGAAAAATTTAAAAGATATGAAAAAAGCTTTAATTACGGGAATTACCGGGCAGGACGGCTCTTACCTCGCTGATCTTCTATTAGACAAGGGCTACGAGGTTCACGGAATTATTCGTCGAGCCAGCACCTTTAATACCAGCCGGATAAATCATCTTTACCAAGATCCACACATCAATGGGGTGCGACTATTTCTGCACTACGGAGACATGACGGACTCGGTGCACATCGTTAAGCTTATTTATAATTTACAGCCCGACGAGATTTACCACCTTGCGGCACAAAGTCACGTGCGGGTGAGCTTTGATATTCCGGAATACACGACCGATGTCACGGCAGTTGGTACGATCCGTATCTTGGAGGCTCTGCGCGAAACCGAAGTGCCGGCAAAGTTTTACCAAGCCTCAAGCAGCGAGATGTTTGGCAAGGTGCAGGAAATTCCACAGTCGGAAAAAACGCCCTTTTGGCCACGCAGCCCCTATGGCGTGTCGAAAGTTTTTTCGTATTGGGCGACAGTGAACTACCGCGAAAGCTACGGTATCCATGCAAGCAATGGGATTCTTTTTAACCACGAAAGCCCACGCCGAGGAGAAACCTTCGTCACCCGAAAAATTTCTCGTGCGGCAGCCGCGATCAAGCTAGGCCTACAAAAAGAGCTCTTTCTCGGCAATCTCGATGCCAAGCGCGACTGGGGCTACGCCCCGGAATATGTCGAGGGGATGTGGCGAATGCTCCAGCAAGACACGCCCGGTGATTACGTGCTCGCCACGGGGGAAACCCACTCCGTAAAGGAATTCGTAGAAGAGGCCTTCGGACACCTCGATCTAAATTGGCAGGACTATGTCCGCTACGATGAACGCTACGAACGCCCCGCCGAAGTGGACCTGCTCGTAGGTGATCCCAAGAAGGCCAAAGAGCAGCTTGGCTGGACGGCAAAGACCTCTTT
>JBKEAD010000028.1:0-11440 GCA_047971915.1 Chthoniobacterales bacterium | reverse complement strand
TCCGTCATACTTTATTCAAAAGCCTCGACTCACCGAATGGGTGAGCCTGCGCTTTTGAATAAAGCCTGTCGAAACAAGCACTTGCACGGCTCATTCACGTTCAATTCCCGTATTTAGGATTATCGCTCTAATTACCGGCCAGACTTTCTCGAATCCGGCGAAGGTCGAGAACGAATTTAGAGTCTTCCCGGCTTAGCGACATCCCCCCGAGAGGGAGTTCTAATTGAGAATAAACGGGCTTATTGCTGCTACGATAGTTTTTTAGAATTTTCTTTAATGCTTTCATCGCCCTTGACACTATCTCACTGCATAGGACATAAACTGTCCTATGCATAAAAAATTTAAAAAAATATCAGTGGCAGCAAAATCGAAATCGCCTAGTGCTGCGGCGGGGGCGGGGCGTGCAAGGCGAGGGAAGAGGACGGTCGTGCATTCGCGACCTCCGCTGGCTCGGATGTTGTATATTCACGAGGAGTTGGGTAAAGGCCACTACCCTAACTGCAACTCATTGGGCTACCACTTCGAGGTCAGCTACAAAACGATTCAGCGAGATATTGATTTTATGCGAGATCAGTTGTGCTTGCCGATCCGGTATGATGCGCAGCGGCACGGTTTTGTTTATACAGAATCGGTCCGTTCTTTCCCGACGGTGGCGGTTTCTGAAGGAGAGCTTGTCGCTTTGCTGGTTGCGCAAAAAGCTATTGAGCAGTATCGCGGCACACCTTTTGAAAAACCCATCGCTTCGGCTTTTCAAAAGCTAGCAGGCAGTCTCGATGCCGAGCGCGGAATTTCGCTTCATCAACTCAGTGAGGCTTTTTCCTTTAAACCCGCAAGCCTAGCCAAACGCGATTTGGAAGAGTTTCAAATCTTGGCAGAAGCCGTCATGCACCAAAATCCGGTGACTTTTTCCTATCGCTCTCTGCAAGGCGAGAGGGTGGAGAAGCGTGAGGTGGAGCCTTATCACCTCGGCTGTATTGCCGATCAATGGTATGTCATCGGACGCGATATCGCACGTGGACAATTGCGGACGTTTGCACTTCCTCGATTAAAAAATTTGAAGCGTTCGAGTGCGCAATTCGAAACGCCTAAAGATTTTAATATTCAAAAAGTTTTAAAAGATAGTTTCTCGGCGTTTGAAGCTCAAAAAATAGAAACCGTAAAATTAAAACTCGACCCACTCGCAACGCAACTTACCAAAGAACGAAAATGGCACGCCAGCCAAAGCCTTACAAAAACACGGGGCAACGATACCCTTCTCACCCTGCGTGTAGGGCTGGCGCCTGATTTGGAAAACTGGATTCTTTCTTGGGGTGTTCATGTAAAAGTATTGGCTCCCAAGGCTCTTAAAATAAGCATTGCCGCGCAGTTAAAACAGGCCGCCGAGGCTTATAAATAAACAGATTTTTAGCAATAGAGTCTGTAGATACAAAGGCTTTGGATGGAAAAATTTCTGGCTTGTGTCATTACGTCTTGTGTTCGAGTGCGGGTGGGTTACCCTGCTCCTGCACCCCCTACACGACACCTAGCGAAAAAGGTAGAAAGATAGCCTGCCTATGATCCGAACTCGCTACAGTCTATCACTTCAGTGGTCATTTATTTATGAAAAATAACTTAATTATTTGTATGTCTTCGAAATTTCTATTGCGGGCGGCAGTTGCGCTGCTGATTTCCGTTTCACTCGGAGAAAACATCAGAGCGGTAGATTTAAATAAGCCAAACATCGTGCTTATTCTTGTCGATAATCTTGGATACGGTGAACTCGGCTGTTATGGCGGCGGCGTTCTTCGCGGAGCTCCGACACCAAGAATCGATAAACTGGCTACAGAAGGTTTGCGACTGACAAATTTCAATGTGGAGTCGCAATGCACCCCAAGCCGATCTGCATTTTTAACCGGTAGGTTCGCGGTGCGCTCTGGAACCACGCGGGTTGTGCGAGGGGGTCGCCCCTATGGGTTGGTTCCTTGGGAAGTGACCCTTGCGGAGCTGTTGTCTGAGGCCGGCTATGCCACCGCACTTCACGGAAAATGGCACTTGGGCGAGACCGAGGGGCGGTTGCCAACGAGTCAAGGTTTCGACGAATGGTATGGGATCCCCGGCACCTCCCACATCAGCATGTATACGTCGCAACGTAATTTTGATCCTAAGGTTGCACCGCTTCCTACCATTATGGAAGGACGCAAGGGGGAGCCGTCTCGCAATATCGGCACATTCGACCTTGAGTCCCGTAGGTTAGTCGATACCGAAGCCACACGCCGGGCACTGGCGTTTATTGAGAAGAATAGCCAATCTAAACGGCCGTTTTTTGCCTTTCTTCCACTCACCGCTGTTCACTATCCGACTTTGCCGCACCCGAGTTTTCAAGGGAAAAGCGGTACCAGCGAGTTTGCGGATACGGTGATGGAAATGGATTATCATGTCGGTGAGGTGCTCGACTTGCTCAAGCGTCTAAACATCGAAGAAAATACGATTGTGATCTTTGCGAGTGATAATGGTCCGGAGGCTCTCGAACCTTGGCGAGGCTCGGCAGGGATGTGGAATGGCTCCTATTTTACGGCGATGGAGGGGTCCCTGCGTGTTCCGTTTATTATCCGTTGGCCGGGGCACGTGCCTGCTGCCGAAATGAGTAATGAGATCGTTCATCAAGTGGATATGTTTAACACAATCGCAACCTTTGCCGGACTGGAGGTGCCAACGGACCGAATCATCGATGGCGTGGATCAGGCAGATTTTATCACCGGAAAACAAAAACATTCCAATCGAGAAGGATTCCCGGTTTACGTTGGCGACAAGCTAGTGGGAGCGAAATGGCGAAATTTCAAGGTCCATTTCGTTTGGCAAGAAGATAAGTTCGATCCCGTGCAGACTTTGCCAGTTCCACGGCTTTTTAATTTATTGGACGACCCAAAGGAACGGCGTGATCTGTCAACAGCGGAAGGAAACTGGACCTTGCATCCGCTCTTTAAGATTATTGATGAATTTAAGGCTTCATTGAAAAAAGAGAGCCCAATTCCGGTGAGTGCACCGGATTCCTTCGTGCCCACGACGAACTAGCGAATCCCGATAGGGCTGCGTTAAAAAATTTTTTCTGCCAAATTTGTTTTGTGTCCATAGACCCTAAAGGATAACGGAGGCTTTTTGTGGATTTTGAAACTATGCGAAGGAGAGTTTGAGGGTGACTATTTCAAATGGAGTCACCTGTAGGCGGATTTGGCTGTTTTTAATAGGAATGGAAGACTGTTCGCTTTCTAACAAATCGGTATGCCAAGCTTTTTTAACGGGCAGTGTGGTGGTGAGTGTGAGTGGGCCTCGCTCGCCGGACGCTTCGTAAAGGCGGACGATTAGGCCGTCGCCGGATTCAGATACTTTGACCGCTTCGATTACGGCACCCGCACGATCTATTTCAAAAAATGAAAGGCTTGGCGGAAGGGGGGCTTTGGTGGGTTTTAGGCGATAAGTTTGCAGAGGAACATTCAAGGCATAGGCTTCTTGAATAACGCGGCCTTCACGGAGATCACCTGCGTGGGGCAACAGGGAATATGTGAAAGTATGCCGGCCTCGGTCAGCGAGTGGATCAGGTGAAATGGGTGCTCGCAGCAAACTCAAACGCATGACATTTTCGTGAATGTCATAACCGTATTTGCAGTCGTTTAGGAGTGCCACGCCGTAACCGGGTTCGGATAGGTCGGCCCATTTTTGGGTGCAGACTTCGAATTTTGCAACATCCCAGCTTGTGTTCATGTGGGTGGGGCGTTCTAAGTGGCCGTATTGGATTTCGTAAGTGGCGCGAGCGGAGTGAATGGCAACGGGGAAGGCGACTTTGAGGATTTTTTGAGATTCCTGCCAATCGACTTCGGTGCGGAAGTCCAGACGTGGTGAGCCGGCGCGAAGGGTTACGTATTGAGTGATAGTGGAGTTACTGAATGTGCGTTCGATTTTTACCGTGGCTCGGAGTGGATGCGATTCGATGAGTGTGAGCGTTTTCAGACCACCAAGCGTTTGGAATTTTTCTTTGTGAAAGATGTCCACATCCCATGCGTCCCACATGTTGGGAATATCTTCATGAAGATGAAGAACGTTGCCTTCGCCGCTGAGGACTTCGCGCTTGGATACCAAGTCGAACATGCCGGAGAGGTGTCCTTTACGATTGATCTTTACGCGGATAAGATCGTTTTCAAGGGTGATACCTTGGCGACTGGCGGATGATTTGACGGTTGCGGTGTTGGCAGGAGAGAGGTCAGAAGTATCTTCGACAACCGAGTATCCGCAAGAGGGAAGCTCGGCTCGGATGGGGTGGCCGTCGGGGGAATCTATGATTTCGCGACGCGGGAAGCTGAGTGTATTTGTGATGAGCAGAGGTTTTTTGAAAGCACTGCTGTTGATTTTTGGGATCAAGGAGCGTATTGCAGAATCGCAAACGGATTCGCCTAGTTGCCGAATTGTCTCATAGTCGCGGTCGCTATCGCGATAAACCCAGTGAATCGAGGAACCGGGAATGATGTCGTGAAATTGGTTTAGGAGGACGAGCTTCCATGCGCGTTCCAATGCGGCGCGATGGGAGTTTGGTGATTTTTCTTCGAGTCCGCTTACGTCGTATATCGCACGTTCAGGATCGGCGGCAGTTTCTTTACGCTTGGGAATAAGGCTACGAGTGACTGCATCGAAAAACTCAGCGTCGCGCAAAAGAAATTCAGACTTACGATTTCCCTGTTTGTTTTTTGCTTGGCTGGTGTAGGTGCCGCGATGGAGTTCGAGGTAGAGTTCACCAACCCAAGTTGGGAGGTCGGTGGCCTCACGGGATGCTTTTTCAAAAAAGGTCCCAGCTTTTTCAGATACGACTTTTGGAAAACCGTCGAAGTCCCGCATTCGGCGGGCATTTTCGAGCATTTCGATTGTCGGACCGCCACCGCCATCTCCAAATCCATAAACGAATAATGAGCGGGTGGCGTGGCCGTGATCTTTAAAGTTATCGATGTTGTAAAGGAGCTCCGATGGGGTAAAGCTGGCGTTGTAGGTGTCTGCGGGTGGGAAGTGGGTAAAAATTTTGGTGCCGTCGATACCTTCCCAAAAGAAGGTGTGGTGGGGGAATTTATTGAACTGACTCCACGAAATCTTCTGCGTGAGAAAATACTCCACGCCGGATTTTTTCATAATTTGCGGGAGTGAGGCGGCATAGCCAAACACGTCGGGGAGCCACACGTCTCGTGTCTCGTATCCCAACTCTTGCTGAAAAAAGCGTTTGCCGTGGAGGATTTGGCGAATGAGAGATTCGCCGGATGCGAGGTTGCAATCGACCTCTATCCACATGGAACCAACCGGCTCCCATTGGCCGCGACGGATGGCTTTTTTGATACGCTCCCAGATTTTAGGATAAAGGGCCTTCATCCATGCATATTGCTGCGCTTGCGAGCAGGCGAAGACGTATTCGGGATATTTATCCATGTAGTCGAGCGCGGTGGAAAATGTGCGTGCGCATTTTCGAATCGTTTCGCGCAAGGGCCAAAGCCACGCCGTGTCGATATGGGCGTGACCTATGGCGGAGAGTGTGTGCACGGTGTCGCCGTTGTGTTTTTTCATCACCTTGCTGAGCGCGGTGCGTGCGGGTTTTATGCTCCTAGGATCGTTTTGCTCAAAGTGATTTAACGAAGTATTTAAGGCTGTGCGAAGCTCGGCGCGGCGTTGGAGATTTTCCGGCAGTGCCTCCATTGCGGCGGCGGCCAGTTTAAAATCGTGATAATAGGCGAGAGCATCGTGATCGACACAGGCGAGCTCAGCTTGTTCGAGACGGAAGAGGTGTTTGCCGTGGTAATCCGGCAAGTTTAGTCCCTGGGCCTCTCCGCTTGCACTAGTGCCACCGTTGGCTGCGGCTTCTACGTAAAATTCGAACGTCTCGCCGCCACGAGCTTTAGACGTGATTGCGACTTCGCGTCGGTTGATATTGATGGCGCGTGTGGGGCGTCCTTTTTGATAAATGAGACCTTCTGCGGTGAATCCCTCGCGTCCGAGATTTGTAAGACGGATGCGGACAACGACATCTCTGCCTTTCCACTGTCTAGGAACAGTTCCTCGAAAACGAAACCATACGGTATCCCAGAGTCCGCCCCACGATTCGCCGATAGCGGTGGGCGTATAGGTGGCGCGAAAGGCCGCTTCGCAAGACACGGGCTCGCCACCAACGGCCCACGCTGCAATTTCTATGGGTTGGACCGATGTGTAAATTAACTTTTCGATGCGGGCAACCGCATTGCGAATTCGGCCTTCGGTGAGAGTTGGGTGTTTATGCACAGGAAAAACGGGTGTAAATAAAAACTGCGGGCGATGTGATTGCTCCACGAGCCAGACCAACATTTTATTCGAGTAAAGACAGCGCTTTTCTTAACGCAAAAATACAGCTCGGGTAATGATAAAGTCCCAGAAGGCATAGCGTAGCCCCCATTACAAATACGAGAAAAGCAATCGCCCCCCGCCAGCGTCGCCGCTTTTGAAGAATTCGCCAACCCGCAGCCAAAAGCAACAGGCCGCCAGCACTCGAAAAAATAGCCCGATTTCGGATGACGGTGATTTCTTGCCGGAGAAGCTTTTCTGCATTTTCCCGCGCATCAGGGAAGAGGCTGGTCTCATGATATTCTGTGCCTTCTGCCGACAAAGCAATGTCGGCAATAACGGGATGGTGGTCAGACACTGCTTCTGCTTCCGCGTCTGAAGGATCAGAAATTCGCGGAATATCCAGCCATTCGTTACGTGCTGTCGAGCAAAGGAGATCGCTCCCGCTTTTGGCAAAAATCCAATCGAATCGATAGAGGGGCTGTGGACCATCTGGAATGGAAAATTCACCAAGCGAGATCAGAAGCTGCAAGGGGGTCAATCGCAGCGTGGAATTAAAATCTCCAAGGAGCACAACAGGAAGCCGCTTGCTGCAATCGGTGACCGATTTCTGCTGAAGGAAATCTACAAGGTCGAGCACTTGCGTGACCTGCAAAGGATAAAACTGCTCGCCTCTATACCGAGCGTGTAAGTGCGTATTAAAAACCGCAATATCCCCGGCGGGAGTTCGAACTTTTGCAAAGGCCACGCCTTTTCCACCATAATAATCTCCGCCGGAGCTGTAGGGATGTCCTTGATATGAAAAACGGCGAAAATCTGTTTCAAGAATAGGAAAGCGCGAGGCCATCAGCAGGCCGCTACCAAAGGGCAGCGAATAAAAATACTTTGCATAGGGAAATCCTATACGCTTCAGATCCTCACAAAATCGGCTTCCTTCGCCAAAAATCCATACCTCCTGAAGCACGATGAGGTCGGGTGAATTCTCGGCAATCGTTTGGACAATTTTTTCTCTCCAAACGGAAACATCCGACACCACCCACGGCACGCCATACACAATCCAGCAAAAAGCACGATGCGTTTCTGCGGAAGTCTGAGACGGCAGCAGAAGAGCGAAACTGATTAGCAAAAATCGAATACTCAACTTAGAGAGGCTATTGAGATCAGAGGGATCTTTCCATATTTAAATCTTCCTCTCTCCAGAACCCAAGCGATTTGCCTAACCAAAATGCCGATACGTAATTCGCAATCTCGCTGGTTAGTGCATGTCGCATGTAGTCCAATTCAGAAACAAGTTGATCGCGATAGGGATCAAGCATCCAGTGAATGCGTTGAAAATCCAGTCGCTTCATAATCCCCCGCACAATTCGCTCTATACGAGAAACCGGCTCGCCGCCGCAGTGTAGATAGTTCAAATAAGCCACCGGAAGCCGGGAAGTAGCATCCATCCAATAGGCTCGGTGCGGATACATGTGAACTCCCCATTCACCTGCGCACATCTGCTTACGCTCCGCGGTATTTGGAGTGCGCGTCTCAACCGGACGCCAAACATACTCTTCGCCATCGGCCTTGACCTCATGCTGATAGTAGTGACCTAAAAAATCCGGGTCGAGTCCGATCAAACCGCGCTCAAGTGCCCGTCGATAGGTCCGAAGGTAAATTTCTTTGCCTTCCGGGCGTATTTCACAAAGAATCGATAGCGTAAGCGGAACAAACAAAAGCGTGGCACCGGCAAACTCTCCGGCCAGTCTCCAGTTTTTAAAATACGTCACATCATTTTTTTGGAAAGCATCAAACAGGCTCGCATTTTCCGGCTTCAAATCGCCATACCTACGCTCCAAACGTTCGGCGACTTTTTGAAACTGCTCGTCTTTTACAAGTTCGTAAGCCAGCAAATTGATCAGCCAAAAAATCCGCACATGGGCATCATCTTCACGAATATCCCACACGTGATCGCCAAAATCGATAGTGTAGGAAATCCTCTCCCAATACGCGGCAATGGCCGGAATGATCTGCCGAATCCACTTCGCCTGCTCTGTATTGGCATAGGGTAAAAATGCCCATAGTCCGGCCACCGCACACAAGTTTTGGTCAGGACTCGACTCCGGTGAGACTTTTTCTCCGAAGGGCTTGGACAACCATCCGAAATTTTTCCGCCCCGAAAGTTCGGCAACTGCCTTGATTCCCCAAAAGGCTCGCTCGCATTCTTTCAACGCGTCTTGATTTTTCGTGACTCTGTAACGCTCCACTTGCGAGACGAGATATTCGCCGCAGAACATCGTGCTGTTTTCATTGTTGAGCCAATCTGCCGGAGTAATGATGGGTGGCTCGCTGGGGCGGTTGCAGCGGAAATTTCGGATCGATTGCCCCTCGAAATCCTTCGCCTCCCAGCGTCTGGCTTTTCCGGAGATACCACCATCGTGCAGCATACATGCAGGAATTTGGGAGTTGCCAAAGTGATTTTGCTCGATATGCCGTTGAATCATTTCGATTTTTTCGACTAGCGACAATTCCGCCCGCAGCATGTGGATATTTTCGCCCCGATGATAGGGTGTCGTCATGGATTTGCAACTATATGGCTTTGTTTCAACTCGACAACTTTTCGTTCATAAGGAGCAAACCGCAGCAGCATATTATTTTTATTTATTGGAATGTTTTCAGATGTAAAAAAATCCTTCGCGCCAGATACGGGATTTTTCGAGACCATCGTTGCATCCATTTCGCTTGAGGTGCTGTTCACTGCAATGAGATAGGTATTTCCTTCATATTCTTTTACGCAGTAATCGATTTTTGGATTTGAAGATGTTATCTGTCCGTTTTTCGGTGACGTAAGAATCGGCTCCAGCAAGCGAATTTCTTTTGCCAGTTCAGCAGTTTGTTTCCAAGTGTTTGAAGGAAGAATCACCGCATTGAAATAAGCGATTCCTGAAATACCGTAAATCAAAGCCATATAGGTTTGTGCGGTCATTTCTTCCGGAGACGGTCCCTTCCATACCCAGAGCGCATGCCCCATACCTTGTAAAAAGGCCCATCCCGGACGATTGCGGATCTCTTTTTGAAACTGACGGAACCGGGGGCGTAAATCCGCTATCGTGGACGCATCAAAATTAAAATTATAGCTATCCATCGCCAGCAGGTCACCTTGGAGATCGGCGATGCGCATTCCGAGTCCATGCGGAGTGACATTAAAAAAAACGGGATGGCTGGGATCTTCGTCTTTTGCAGCCTGCAAGCAGGCCTTTACCTCTTCGGGATTCGCATGAGGCTCATCAACGGCCATCCAAGCAATGATTGCCGGATATTTTTTATACTCAGCAACCTGCTTTCGCACTCGCTCCGGAGCTTTTCCCTCGCCGAGAGGTCCCGGCGTTAGCCATGCGGCGATCTTTATGCCGTATTGCTCCGCATATTGAAAAGCCTTGTGAATCCCCTCTTTGTTTTCAGCCGATTCATATGGCTTATAAATCAAAAGATTCATTCCCTGTTCGCGCAAAATTTTAAAAAGATTTTCGCCGGGATCTGTCATCGACTCCCAAGAAACCCCATATCCGAAAAAGTTTTTCCCATCCACCACAAGGGGATGCACGACGAAGTCCTGTGTTCCATCTTGCGAAGAAAATTGCTTGGAAACATACGCCTCTGTGATTTCACGCGGCAGTGCCTTGAGAACCCCAAAATACCGGGGCCTGTGAAAGGAGCTATACGTCGGCGACCATGCCGATTGCTCACCAATTTTCCGATTTTCTCGGGCAACGTTGAACGTCCAATCTCCCAGAGTGAACTCCGTGAGTTCAAACATCTTGAGCGGCAGCACGATCTCCGCCTCCCAATGATCCGGAAAACGCGCTGTTTTTGCCTGCCAGTCAGGATTCCATGAGGGATCCATCTTTCTCGCATCGTATCGGGCTCCCGTAATGCTGAGAGCAAGGTGAAAATAATCGTCCCAGTCGTTTCGCGGACCGGAGGGGCCGACAAATATTTCCACGCTGTCGTCACTCCACACCGTGCTGTCGTGCTTCTCTGCCGCCGCTCTGACCCCGGCCATATCGCTGTCGTAAACACGAAACCCTAGATAAATATTTTCCTCATCGTATAAGATGCGACATTCCGTTTTTTCTTTAGGTACGGTATTGGCAGTTGTTTTGAAGTCCATCTTTGCCGCATCTTCCCAGACCGATTCGTCCAGCTTCCCATCTAGCACAATCTCCTCGTCGGATTTTTTCGCAGTAATTTCGGGGCGATCCGGATGCTGCTCTTTTCCTGGAACATAGTTATCTCTTTGATAAGCCTTCGCCGTGCTCCCCGGATTGAGCTGCACTGCATCTACCCAGAGAACGCCCTTGCTCTCATTGGTAAAAATCACCCCCATCCGGCTGTCTTTAAGAGCGGGTAATGTCCATGTCACCCGCTCCCACTGCTTTCCCACAGTAAACTCCCGCGATATATTCACTCCTTGGTATTCGGTAAAGCGCACTTTGACCTTTGTATTTTCTTCGGAGCTACGCAAATACGCGGAAAAGGTGTAAACCCTGTCCGGCTCCAAATTGAAATAGGTAGAACCCAAGATATTTAGTCCGTCCACCCGCATGCAAAAATTTCCTTCATAGGGGTTTTCGGAGTCTCTCCGCCAGCGCGACCATAGCTCATCCATGCTCCCAATCCATTCGTTATCGGCCAGTCCCCATGCGGAGATTCCCCAATACTCCGGTAGGTTTGGCGAGACCGTGGAGTATTCAAATCCGCTGTTGTTAATGAGGTTGCGAAAGCCTGCATCCGACATACTCTCCTCATCAAGCTCGGTGATGAGGACATTATCAAACTCGACCTTTGCATCCCAACTTTGAAAAAGAACTTTGAAATCCGATTCGTTGAGTCGTTCGATCTCAGTAACCTGTTGGTCATCCACCCACACGGTCAGGGTGTATTCGGCAACTCGGATCTTCAGGTCATGCGCGATTTCATTGTCCAATTGAATCGGTATGTATCGGACCTCTTGATTCGGGCGGGATACCTGCAAAAATTTTTCATTCCAAGTCAGTCCGACAAAAAGCCTCTCCTCTTCACCGTCCTGAAAACTAACCCCCGCATACCCGGAGCTTGGGTCAATAAATTTTAGAGAAAA
>JBKEAD010000075.1:0-9873 GCA_047971915.1 Chthoniobacterales bacterium | reverse complement strand
CTTCGCCGCTTTTTCGCTTTTTCGAGATGCATGCCGGATTCAAAAGCGGCGAAGGATCGCCCCACTCCAAAACTTCATACAACTTTCTACCCCCGACCTCACCCGCTTTTAATCGCATCCGCAGCGAAGAGAAAAGTAGCTTTCCGGCACTTGCCTTTACGTTTTCTTTTTAGCCGTTGTTTTGGTAGATTTTTTTCTCGGCTCGAACTCAAATACGACTTTTCCTTTTTCCAACTTTAAATAAGCCGAAAAAGGTCTGCCTTTTTTGGAAATAAAACGTGGCAAGAGATCGGTCTTACCGGATTCCATGAGCTTCTTGACTTGATCGAGTGGAATATCGCGCTGCAAAATGACTTTCCCCATGCGGAACGTGCAAGTTTTCTTTTGGCCGCTTGCATTATTACAGCAATAAGCCGATCCGATGTCATAAATCTGCCCTTCTTTGCAGAGAGGGCATTTCCCGATGAGAGGCAACTTGGAAAAATCCAACCCCTCCGCAGAGTTTTCCTCAGCATCGCCAAAATCAAATTGCTGTTTAAATTCCTCATCCAGCTTGACCTTAGCATTAAAAAGGCGTCCTAAGCGACTGCGAAACCCTTCCAGCGGCCCGACGCTTTTTTCATTTAGCAAAGTTGCAATCTCTTCGCGTTCGAGTTCGCGGCCCGCCATGTTTTTCCAGACCAGCATTTGGCATTCCTTGCACTCAAAAGCCTTGAAGGTTTCCTTAAAAATACCATGTCCACATTTTGGACATTTTGCTTCGAGATCTTTGAAATGTACATTCACGATCTCACCGGAAAAACTTTTGGCCTTCGTTACAATATCATCCGTGAAGCGGCGAATCCCGGCCATAAAGTCCGGGCGCGAAGTCTCGCCGAGTTCCATTCGCTTGAGTTGGTATTCCCACTCGCCAGTCATTTCGGGCGAGGTCAGTGAGTCGATCCCGATGCCGCGTAATAAACGGATCAGAGAAATTCCTTTGGCCGTCACAATCAGATCCCGTCCTTGTCGAATGACATAGCCCTCTCGCAAGAGACCCTCTATGATTTGGGCGCGGGTGGCCGGTGTGCCGAGGCCACGTTGACTCATCGCTTCGCGCAAGTCTTCATCCTCCACAAATTTACCGGCACCCTCCATTGCAGAAAGCAGGGTCGATTCGTTAAAACGGGCAGGCGGCCTCGTCTGGTTTAGCTTTACTTCTAGTTCTTGAACCTTGGCCTGCTCTCCCTTTGCGATGCTGGCTAGATTTTCATTTGCCTCTGCATGAGCTTGTTTGCCATACACGGCTTGCCAACCCGGGTCCGTAACGATGCGTCCGTCTGTTTTAAAAGCATGTTCTCCGACTCGGGTAATGCGTGTCGTAATCTCAAACTTCGCTGGCGGATAAAAAACCGCTATCGAACGCCGCGCAACCATATCATACAACTTTTTCTCTTCCTCTCCGAGCGTATCTTTTGGTTCGGCACCAGTCGGGATAATCGCGTGGTGATCGGATACTTTCGCGTTATTAAAAATACGTTTATTGGGACGCACCCACCCTTCCTTGAGTGCCTTTTCGGCATGGCGTGCCAACTCTGGATTGGAAAATTTCGCCATATTCCCCTTCACGACGGGTAAATTATCCTCGGGCAAGTAACGTGAATCTGTTCGGGGATAGGTTAGCAGTTTGTAGCGTTCGTAAAGTGCTTGCGCTAACTGCAGGGTTCGCCTTGCGCTGAATCCAAATCGTGCATTCGCCTCGCGCTGTAGGGTTGTCAAATCATACAGCAAAGGCGGCGCCTGACTTGCCGGCTTTTTTTGCTCTTCAATTTCACCGACTTTCCCCTCGCACGCAGCCGCCACCGCTTCGGCCTTTTCCTTTTCCCAGATGCGCTCGGCCTTCTCGTGCTCGTCATCACCTTTCTTGAAATTTTCATCAAACCACCGCCCTCGATAGCTTCCGGCCTGCACCCCGAAATCCGCAAATACTTCCCAATAATCTTTCGCGACAAACTCACGGATTTTTTCTTCACGCTCTACAAGCACGGTCAAGGTAGGCGTTTGCACACGTCCCACCGGCGTGAGTTGAAATCCCCCATCCTGCGAATTAAAAGCCGTCATCGCCCGTGTCGCATTTATCCCTACCAGCCAGTCGCTCTCCGAACGACAAACCGCCGCATCCGCGAGCGGCAGCATGTCGGTGGCCTTTCGCAGATTTTGAAATCCCTGCTGAATCGCCGAGGTCGTCATCGACTGCAACCACAGTCGGCGGGCCGGTTTATCCACACCACTGAGCTGTATGATGTATTGAAAAATAAGCTCTCCCTCGCGCCCGGCATCACAAGCATTGATGACTTCTTCCACATCCTTCCGCTTCAATAAACGTTTTATCAACTTAAAGCGCGTCTCATTTTTGCTGATCGGCTTTAGCTCGAAATGATCCGGAATAATCGGCAAATTCGCAAAACTCCATTTCCCGCGCTTTTTATCCAACTCTCCCGGCAGGCAAAGTTCGACTAAATGACCGACCGCAGATGTGATCACATAATCGTCATTTTCAAAATAATCTTTCACACGCGGCACCTTGCCAAGAGCCCGAGCAAGGTCGAGAGCGACACTTGGTTTTTCTGCAATAATAAGTTTTTTGCCCATAAATTTATAAAGTCAGAGATGAAGAAAACAGCTCCCATCGGAAAAACTGCCTTGAGACCGAGCAAGCTAGTGTCAGAATTAACGAAAGGCAAACTTGTTTTATAACTAACTCAATATCAATGAATTATGAACGCTTTTTAAAACCCGTTTTTTGTCGGTTAAGCAAGCAAGGCATTAATCTCGGGCTGAATTTTCGCCAATTCTTCGGGCGGCATTTTGTCGATAAAAAGAATACCGTGCAAGTGATCGTGCTCGTGCTGGACTGCTCGGGCCAACAAGCCGTCTGCCTCAAATTCCAACAAACTCCCGTCCAAAAGCTGTGTCTTTACCGCGACGCGAGGAGGCCGCTCCACTTCACCCGAAATTCCCGGAAAGCTCAGGCACCCCTCGCTGGCAAGCTCGGGCTCGCCACTACGCTCGATTTCTGGATTTACTAATGCAAGCGGCATGTAATCGGCCATATTTACTTTTTCACCACCGATCCACATGTTCCCGTTTTTTGGATCTTCGTCGGCGTTGTCGATATGGATGACACAAAATTGAACGGGCCGTCCAATTTGTTGTGCCGCTAGGCCGATTCCGTTTGCCTCATGCATGGTTTCAAGCATGTCGTCAGCCAGCTTGACTAATTTTTCATCGATTTTCTCAATGCGTCGACCTTTGGCGCGGAGAGCGGGATGACCGTAACTTACGATTTCTAAAATCATTTTCTAAAAAATTTTATCAGGGTTGGGATGGTGTCGCAGATTCTTCCGCGGGTTGCATAAAGGCCGGGATATTTTTGATTCCGGCTTCTTTTAAAATGTCGAGAACTTGTATCACGACTCCAAATTCTGCGCTACGGTCGGCTTGCAGCGCGAGAACTCGGTCGGGGGTGACGACGAGCTGCTCCTGTATCGCCGCCGCCAGAGTGTCGAGAGTGAGCTCTTGCTCGCCGAGGGCGATATTTTCGGCATCAAGCACACGGAGAACAAGGGGCTCTTGCTGTTCGCTGGCCTGTGGTTGGGCCGTTTTTGATTCGGGTAGATTGATTTGTAGTTGCGGCAGATTTTTTTTGAAGGTTGTCGTGACGATGAAAAAAATCAGCAAGATGGCGAGAATGTCGAGCAGGGGCAAAATCGTCAGCGTCGGGCTGCGGCGTTTTTTGGTGTAGAATAGCATCCTTTTAAATTTGGCTTCCGAGTCGTTAGCACGTCAGATTTTTGGATTGATGTAAATTTTTTCCAGCAGGTCTGCGGTGAGCGACTCCATCTCGATCGACATGACTTCAATTTTTCGCATGAAGTAATTATAAGCAATGAGCGATGGAGCGGCAACACCGAGGCCCACAATGGTCGTGCTCAAAGCTTCGGCGATACCGCGTGCGACAAGTGTCGGATCCCCGTCGCCACTTAGATTCGAGAAAATCCCTATCAAGCCCGAAAGAGTTCCAAGCAAACCAAGCAACGGAGCCACACCGGTCGCTATTTCTAAAATCACAAGGCCCGTTTCCATCTTTGCAACTTCGTGGCGGGCCTTCGTCTGCACGGCTTCCAAAGTTTCAGAACGTGCATTGTGTCGATGCGCTAAGAGCACCTCTACAATGCTCGAAAGAGGCGACGCATCTTTTTTTACCACATTTTGTATAGAGCGAATGTCTTGCCCCTGCCGGAGATTGTTAATCACATTTTGCAGCTTTGCTGGCAGCACCGCATCATAACGCAGTGCACGCCCACGCAAAAAAATGACCGTGAGCGCAACCACGCTGAGCAGCAAAAGAAAAATCATAAAAACGCCCCCTTGCAAAAAGAAGGACAGAATCGATGTGAGTAGGATAGGGTATGACATTAGTTTGAAAGAATGGTGAAAGTGTAATCGACTTCGATGCGCTCGCCTTCGAGGACTGCGGAGAGTTCCTCGGGAATTGGCGGAATCTCAGCATCTATGATGGCGCGAATGCTGCAAGTCGCAAAACTCTCGTTGGAACTATTTGTGAGAACTTTTATGTCTTTTACGGAGCCGTCTGCGTAAACCGTAAACCGAATAACCACCGTGCCGATATTTAAAAGTCCGATTTCATTTTGCACGTAGTAATACCAACGCGAACCAATAGCGTCGGAGAGTTGTTTTTTAAATTTTCCAAGCGGTGTCGCTGCCGCAGCCACCGAAGCGCGGCCCTTTGTGCTGATCCCTCCGCGAATACGAGTCACTCGCCGCTCGGGTTGGTAGCTCGGCTTCGTAACAGGTGTTACCTTTCTCCGTGGAGAAGGAACCGGTTCGACCTTTTTTACGGGAAGCGGCGTTGGTTTTTCCTCCGGATTTTTTGCTTTTAGAGCCAGCGCATCCGGATCGATTTCCGGCGTCGGACTAGGCTCCGGTGTCGGCTCCGGTGTCGGCTCCGGTGTCGGCGTGGGCGTTGGCGTTGGCGTTGGCGTTGGTGTCGGCGTCGGCTCCGCTTTGGCCTGCTCGGGGGGCGATGGCAAATCTTCTTGCCCAAAAACTTGCATTTGATTCCATAAATCTGCAACTGGCGAATCTTCACCGCTTACAGAGGGGAGCGGCGAAGACGCATCTTGAGGAGTGGTCTCCGATTTTGCCACCGTATTATTATCAGACTCAAAAAGAGGATTTTCTGGAGCGACCTCCACGGCCTGATCCGGAGTTGTCGGCGCATAGAGCGGCACGGACGGCGGAGCTTCGTCTTTGGGCTGCGGTGGGAGAATAGTCAGCTCCATCGTTTCGTCTTCGGGCTGTGTTTCGGGAAGCTCCAGCGTTAAGAAAAAAGCGATTAGCAAAATGAGCAGCAAATGAAAAAAAAGCGATAGTAGAAAAGCTATCGAGACATCTCTCGGCTTCTCGCGCATGCGTTCTTCTAATGTTCTTTTTTGAATCATGTTGCCGTTACAGAGGCCTTCACGGTTTCCAATGCTCCGTGAATCCGTGCAGAGTGAAACCAATACTGCTGTAAATACCCGGCGTAAGCACCAAGGGAAGCAATAAATTTCTCGCGATCTTTTTTGCTTAGTTTGGCCGTTTTTTTCTTATCAAGCTGCAAACGTATCACGCGATCAATCCATACATCGACCGGCACGCACTCCAAACGCTCATAAGCAAAAAGCATCACGCAAGCCGCCACCTTGGGGCCGATTCCCGGCAAAGCTTGCAAAGATTTCCCCAATTCGGAAGTGGGGAGCTTTTTTAACAACTCAAGATCGCAATCTCCACTAGCAACAGCCCGCGCCGTTAGCTGAAAATTTTTTGCCCGATACCCTAAACCACAGGCTCTTAAAGATGCTTCATCGAGGTCGGCAATTCGCTCTGGGGATGGGAAGGCATTTATTTTAGAAAAAGAAATTTTCTCTCCATAGTGCTCACGCAAAAAAAGTGAAATTTTGCGAATATGAGCGACCTGTTTCATCGAAGAAAAAAGGAAGGTTGCCAAACATTCCCAAAGCGGCTGACGGAGAATACGAAGTCCGCGACAATTCACTACGGCCGCTTGAGAAAATGTATCGGCAGGAAAGCTCTGATAAATGGTCGGTAACGAATGATCTAAAGAAAAATATCGGGAAATTTCCTTGGCGTTTGCACCTTTCACATAAAGCCTATCAGCGACCTGACGAATTTTTACAGCACGCTCAGAAATAAAATTTTGACGAAATGAAACTTTCGATTTTTCAGCAAAACCGCCAATCAATCCCTCCCATTCCTCCCCGTTTTTTTCCCAATGAAAAACCTGACCGCTTCGTAGCGTCTGGTCCAAATTGAAATCGGGGGCTTTAAGCTCACACGATCTCATTGAATAAAATACCCCAAGCTCTCCAATTCGATTGCAAGGTTTACATTGTTCACCGAAACGCCTTCAGGCACCTGCAAGACCAGTGGTGCAAAATTTAAAATCGCCTGAACTCCAGCTTCCGTCAGCTCACGCGCAACCTCCTGGGCAGCAGATGCCGGCACGCACAAAATCGCTAACTTTATTTTTTTTGTACGTACAAAAGTGGGTAACTTGGACATCTTAAAAACCGAAATATTTACACCCTCTATACGTCGTTGCGACTTTGCATCAAAGGCCGCCACAATCTCGAACCCCTCTCGCGCAAACTCAGGATAACGAAGTAACGCACTCCCCAGACTCCCCGCTCCCACGAGAATGACGGGTTGCAAGGTCGCCCAGCCCAGTGTGTTTGCCAAATGCTGTCGCAGTTGCCTCACATCATATCCCAAACCGCGCTTGCCAAAATGTCCACAATAGGCGAGGTCCTTGCGAAGCTGAGTAGGCTTTACCCCAGCAACCCGCGCCAAGGTTTCGGACGAAACCGTTTCACCCGCATCTTTGCTGAGCCGTTTTAAACAACGATTATAAAGCGAAAGGCGATAAACAGTTTTTTTAGGAATACCATCTTTCATGACTTTGTGAAAAATTTCACAACAAATCACAAAGCTGTCAATGACCTTAGAGGAAAAATGATGAGTGTCTGTGAATACAGAGCCTAGTTGTTGGCAGTGATTGAGACCTTTTTGGGCTATGGAAGGTGCTGCGTGGCTTGTCGGAAAAATGTTATTTTGACAAGGAAGGTAAAAAATATCTTCGACGGGGAGCCTTTGGGTTGCGATTGTTGGCGCAAGATCAAAGGTTGCGGAGATTTTACTGCACGACTTTGATAACAGATACGCACTTTTATGGAATTTTTAAGCCTCACACGTAATGTCGAGATTGGAGCAAATAGCTACCTTCTGACACTTGGAAATAAACGGGTCGTGCTCGATTCGGGCATGCACCCGAAGATGACCGGACTCGAAGCAACTCCAAACTTTCAGCTTCTGGGAGATTCTCCCATTGATGCGATTTTACTCACGCATGCGCACCAAGACCATATTGGTTCGTTGCCGGTTTTGACGCGGATGCACCCGACGGTGCCGGTTTTGATGACGGAGGAAACGCAAGAAATTGGCGAGATCATGCTGCACAATTCGGTGAATGTGATGAAGCGTCAACGTGAGAGCCTGAAGATAAATGATTACCCGCTTTTCACACATCGCGGAGTGGATTTTTGTAAAGAAAACTGGGTTCGTGTAAAGCGACGCAGACGTTATGACCTAGAGGGATATTTACTTTCCGAAAGTGCCTCAAGTGATAAAGAAACGACCGTAGAGTATTACGACGCCGGGCATATTTTAGGATCGGCAGGGGTGCTTGTGCGACATGAGGGACGTTCGCTTTTTTACACGGGCGATGTGCATTTTGATGGGCAGACAATTATGCGTCCGGCGGATTTTCCAACCGAAGGGGTCGATGTGCTGGTGATGGAAACAACGCGCGGCGATACGCCGACTCCAGCGGGCTTTACGCGCAAAGCCGAGTCGGATCGCTTGATGAAAAGTATCTTGGAGGCTTTTGATCGCGGAGCGGCTGTTACGATTCCCGTTTTTGCACTTGGAAAAACTCAGGAGTTGCTAGCAATGATTTTTGAATATCGTCAGCGTGGCGAACTGCCCGATTTTCCGATTTACGTGGGCGGTCTCAGCACAAAAATAACGCAGGTTTATGATGCGACGGCGGAGACGGCCCCGAGAAATCTTCCCGGTATTTCTTTGCTGGAAAACCTTGTCCCCAGCGTGGCTTCGGGTCGCGATATAGACCACTTGAAGCCAAAAGCGGGCACGCTTTATGCGCTCTCCAGCGGCATGTTGACAGAAAATACGCTCTCAAATATTTTTGTGCAGCACATTCTTGAGGATGAAAATCAGGCACTCTTTTTCGTGGGCTACAGCGATCCGGATTCACCGGCCGGGCGGTTACGGGCGACACCTAAGGGCGGGAAAGTTCGCTTGAGCGAACACTCGGATGAGCTGGCTTTGCGCTGCGATGTTCAGGAGTTTACCTTCAGTGCTCATGCCCGACGCGAGCGTTTATTGGAGTATGCCGTGCGATTGCGCCCAAAGACAATCCTGCTGGTTCACGGGGATCCGCCTGCGATCAAATGGTTTCAGCGAGAGCTTAACCAAAAACTGCCGGATACGCAGGTCGTGATTCCCGAACCGGGGAAGAGCGTGACGCTGTAAATTGCTTTAAAAAATCACTTCTGGCGAGTAGGAGGTGTCTTGTGGTGCATGGAGCTTTCCGCTGAGGGCACTTTTTCCGCCCGAGTGGGCGTCTCCGAGGGCGACCAAATTTACGTAGCAGTCGAAGAGGCAGCTTTTTGAATTCGCTAGGCCTGCGTGTTTTGCAGGAATTGTGGCTTTCAAACGGTAAGCACCGGGCAGACGTGAGACTTCGCAGCTTGCGTCTTTAATTGGGTTGCGCATGTAGTCCAGCACTTCCGCTTTCTCGTCGATATCGGGAATGATGATGACATGGGTAACGTGGGACTGTTCGGCTTCGCTACCGGAAAGGAAAAGCTCGACGCAGGAGGCATCCGCCGGATTGCTTCGGGATACGCGGGGGTTGGAATCATTTACCTGCAACTCGACTTGCAGCAAATCTTCCTGTCGTGCAATCCAGCCGTGGGCACATTCGAAGCCGCCAAGCTCCATGCGAAAAGTGGAGCGTCCGTCGGCGTCTTTTTTAAGCTGGCGGTGCGGACGAAGCGTGTGACCGATAGCGAGCACGTTAAAAGCAGGGGATTGCAAATCGAGATGCACGGGAGATTCGGAGGCGTGAAGAACGGTTCCCGTCAAGCTGTGAACGCTGCTACCATTAGCCGGAGCAGTGAGCGTAAATTCAGATTCGGAGAGATCGATTGCTTCGCCTTCGACTTTGAGACTTAGCTCGATTTTTTCTTCGGAGGCGGTCGGATTTTCTACTTCGGTCCGGATTTGAAATTGGCTTCCCGCTTCGTTGAGTTGCAAGTCGCTCGTGGAAAGTCGTGCGATAATACGGTCGCCGACACCGGCAAGGCTGCGTCCGGTATTTTTGATGACAGGGGCAAACTCGCCGAGGTAGCCGTCCGCCTGGTGGGCTTCGATAAGCTCGTCGCACATTGCCCAGATTTTATCAAGTGGCAGGGTGGCAGAAGTGTGCGGGTCAAGCATGGCGGCATGGTAAATGTGCTCGCGATTTTTCGTCAAAATCGCTTCGACGGTGAGGGCTTGCGGATTTACATTTGTCATACAGAGCGCGGCGAGTTGCGGGGGAAGTTTGCCGATTTTTACAGGGTGCAGGCCGCTTCCATCAACGAGACAGGGAACCTCTACACAACAATCCGTCGGCAAATTGTCTATGAGGTTTGCATTAGGCACATTGCCATAAACTGTCTGCGG
>JBKEAD010000068.1:0-7940 GCA_047971915.1 Chthoniobacterales bacterium | reverse complement strand
GCGGGGCCTAAAGGGGCTTTAGGTGTAGTTAGCCGTCGGATTAGCAGCGGCAACTTGTCATGAACGAGTCTTTGAAAAAGCCACGGAGTTGTCTGCTGTTGGTCGTGCTTTTTGCGATTGGCACGATCTTGCTACTCTTTCTCGCTTATTTTTCTATCGTCAAATTCGACTGGCAGACCTCTCTAAAAAAAGCACTGTTTTCTCGGGTCCAAATCCCTTTGGAATTTCGTGCTGATTTTTTAAAAAAGTTCCAATTTGTTCCGAGCATTTCCACGGATACGAAAGTCGAATTGGAGGGTGTTTATCAAATCGCTGAATTTGCAAATGCCGAGGGCGTGATAAAAGCAAAGCGAAATTACACGCACCAATTTTTGGGCAGCACAAAACACCTCGAACTCGAAGGAAGTTTCGACGCCAAGGCAGGGTTTAAATTAAGCCGCAATTTTCATGTTCATATCGACAATAAAAAAAGTCTCATTCACGTCGATTTGCCTTCTCCCGAACTTCTAAGCCTAACTCCAAAGGAAATTACATTTTCAAAAGATGAGGATGGTTGGTGGAACGAAATCACGCCGGAAGAACGTAATGAAAACATGGAGTTATTTTTAAAGGAAGCGGCGATGTCGCCTGAGCTCAAACCGGTTCTTCTTGCTGCCCGAGAAAATATGGTGCAACTCCTACAAGCCTTTTTCGGCAAATTTTACCCGGATTATACGGTGAGATTTTCTTTCAAACGAAAGCTGCGGGAAGAAGCGGAAACGATCAATTTGAAACCCTGATTACTCGCTGCCTTTATAAGCACCGGATTGAATTTTTGCACGAAATTGAATGCGTGATTGAGTTTCAGGTTCATTAGAAAATCGCAGGATTTGCAACGTGCGATGAGAAAACAAGGGGTCTAACAGTGGTAGTTTATCTCTAAGTGTTTCCGGTAAAGTTAACTCTTCCAAGGGAAGGGAATTGAGCGGAACCAAACTCACAATTTCTGTTTCCGGCATCCGCAGAGATTTTAAGCGACGCAATGCCAAAATCGGACTCAAGTCTTTTACCTGCGAATCTTGTAAATCAAGAGACTCCAAATTGACGGCCTTACGTAGAAAATCAAGATCGGCAATTTCGCAACCCTGCATTTGCAGTTCTTTTAAATTCGTCAATGATCCAGATCCTAAATTTTGTGAGCCGGGAATTTCTGAGTTTGTTATTTTTAGAGATTCCAAATTCATCTGCCCGATGCTTTCCCAGTCCAATGTTTTGGCGTTATCGATTTCTAAAATTTTTAAAGAACTTCCTACAAATGCTTTTAGAGATGATAAGTCCGATGCATTTGAAATTTGGATATGTGCCTCCGGATTATCTTCAAAAAATTTGATGCTGGGTTTTATTCCGCGGCTATTTTTAATCAAATTTAAAGCGGCGGATGCTACAGAAACTCGCTCACTATTTTCCTTGATCTGGGAAGTTTTTAGATGGTTGTTCTGCAAAGCTTTTTGGAAAAAATAAGCTAAGTTTTCGAGATTTAAATTTTCTTCAAAAGGCGACTGAACGATTTCAGAATAATAGTGCTCCGGGCTGTCTGCGTAGTTTTTTTGAAGCTTTTCAATAAAGGCGAATAGCTTTTGAAAAAATAGTGCCTGTTCCTTAGATGCTTTTTCCCGGGATTGTTTTTTCAATGCTCGTTGTGCGTTTTGAGCAGCACTCAAAGCTGCATCTGGTTCAAAGAGCAAAAGATGTAAACGAGTTTTTAAAATCCAGGCACTTGTAAAATCGGAATTCAATATCAAGGCTCGGTCAGTAAAATTCAAGGCCGCATCCAAGCGTTTAAGAACGGTTGTAGGGCTTGAAAGTAGGCGGACTAATTCAAAAGGTGTTAACTCAAAATCTACGATTCCTGCTCCCTTACGGTAAAAATTATCTGCTGTTTTGAAGTTGGCATTTTTTTGCGGATCGGCTCCTTGCTCTTCTTGCATTTCCTCGACTTCCTCGATTTCTGCGGACGGTTCGGTGGCGACCTCATTTGCCTGCAAGGCTAGTAGCTTATCGTAGTGATCTTGTGCCGCTTGGATCTCTTCTTCAGCCCGAAGCCGTTCGTTGCGCTCGTTTTCTCTTGCAGCTTGTGCCTTTTTCTCTCTTTCCTTCGCCTCTTTCGCCGCTTCCTCAGCAGAGGTTTTTGCGAGCTGCGCTTTTTTTAGACGCTCCAAAGCACTTTCCGCTTCTCGTGTTCGTTGCAAGGCCGTATTCGCGGCTTGCTGTGCCGCTAGCGCATGTTCTTCTGCATCCTTGCGGGCAAGTTCCGCATCATGACGCCGCTCGTTGATTTGCCAGACGGACACCACGGCACCAATAAAAAAAACAATAAGCGAGCCCAGTGCGACCAAGCTAACCGTCCGGTTTCTTTGCACTAATTTTTTTGCGAGTTCAAAAGCACTCACCGGTTTTGCCGAGATCACTTCGCCGCGTCGATAACGCTCAATATCAGCCTGTAGCGCGGCCACGCTGCGATACCGTTCGTTTGGATCCGTGCGTAGAGCCTTTAAACAAATCAATTCTAAATCTGTATCGATTGTTGGATTATATTGACGCGGTTTTACGGGGGTGTGGTCTTTGAGGGCTTGCCCGTCGCTGACAAAATTTCCCGTAACTTCAAAATGCCGCCGCCCTGTTAGCATTTGATAAAGAATCGTCCCTAAGCTAAAAACATCTGCCCGCTCATCGACGTTTTTACTGGATTCGGCCTGCTCGGGAGCCATGTTTTCAAGTGTTCCAACGACGTGGCCGGAAAGGGAAAGCGAATGATCTTCATGACGTGTTTTAGCTAATCCGAAATCGGCGACAAAAGGCTCGCCATCTTCCCGTAGTAAAATATTTCCCGGTTTTAGATCTCGGTGTAGGATGCCGTGTTCGTGTGCAAACTGCACCGCGTCGCAAACACGTATAAAAATTGCAAGAGTCTGTCCCAGTGGCAAAATCAGCGAGTTTTGTTGACGAGGCTGTTCCTCTTCTTGCGTTGTTGATTCGTCTGCTTCTGCGCTTTCGTTATCTTCGTGGGCCTTGCGTATTTCTTTAATGAGATGGTGCAGGTCGATCGCGCTGCGTTTATTTCCGGCAGCATATTTTAGCCCCTCGTAGAGTAAATCCGCCAGCGTCAGCCCATCGATAAATTCCATCGCAATATACTGCACGCCCTCGAATTCGTTGATCTCGAAAACACGGCAAATATTTCGATGCGGCAGGTGACCCATAATCTCTGCCTCTCGCTTGAAACGCTTTACTTGATCGTCTGTGGCGTCATCGGCGGAGTTGAGAACTTTAATTGCAACCCAGTTTCCAAAACGGTCTCGACCTTTCCAAACTTTGCCCATTCCGCCCTGCCCGATGAGTGAAATAAGTCGATATTTTCCTAATACCTGAGCCACGGTCGGACTAACGATATTTTCTTCGGAGAGTTCGATCGAGGCAACCGCAGATTCAGGGCGCACGGCTCGTAGGATCGGAACAGGCTCTTCAAACCCCTCAACGCTCAGCGAGTAAAGATAGTCGAAATAAATCTCTACAAATTCCGAATGCTGCGAAATATTCGGGCCGACCAGATAGACGGTCTTCTCCAAATCATTACTTAAGGGCAAAATCGTTTCATCTATCCGCTCCATGTCAGAAAGATCCGGCCGCGTCTCCGACTCTGCACGCAATGCCTCCCAATTTGCCGGCAGACTTTGTAAAAGTGCCTGCAGGGTAAACTCTGAAATCAGCACCTCGCCCGGACGTGCTAAATTTAAAAGACGCGTTGTCAAATCTACCGTCGGTGCCGCAACGGAAAGTCGATTGCCAGTTCGCCCTCGGATCGAAGTTAATAGCACCTCGCCCGTGTTCACCGCCGCAGCGATTGGCGGGATCTCTTTTCCTTGCTGGTAAACTCCCGAACGCAAAGCGGAGAGACGATCGAGCTGGTAAAACGCACTATTGAGTGCACGTAGTGCATGATCTTTATAGTAACGGGGTGCTCCGAAAATCCCTTGCAAAGCATCCACACGCGCATCGGCAATCGCTCCGCCGTTTGCCAAAATACCATCCGCCGCTTCTTCGGCAAATAAGTTGAGCATCAAGCGCATTTCAACAGGTGACTCTCTTTCGGCAATCTCGTTGATATTACATAGCCGCGACTCAGCCACGCTCAAAATACGTCGCTCGGGCTGCCAAATACTTCGTATCTCCTCTTCGCTTAACTGCTCGCTTTGTAGCGCAATCGACGAAGAAAAACTTCGTAATACCGAGGGCAAGTCAGTGACCTCATCTAAAATCAAATCCAGCACACCGCCTTGGCTGTAAGATTTTAATTCAAAAACACGCCCACTCGAATCCGTTACTAAACAATTTCCGCTGCGCCCCGTTTTTGGCCTTCCGAAATAATCTTTTATCTCTCCTCGTAAACGATCTTGCAAAACTTGTAGCGGTGTCCCTGCAAGCTCATCTTTTCGAACACGAAAATACTCCGCAATAGCTCGGTTCCCGTAGAGAACAATGTCGTCAGGCGAAACCCTCAGAAACATGCTGGAGGTATTTGACTCGGGGGAACTCATGTTCTGAATCTAAGCAACTTTTGAAAAACTGCGAGCCATTTTGCTTACCGATAAAATAAACCGAAGAAACAATTTAAAAGCCGATAGGCATTTATAGTTTGGAGCGACTCGCAGAGCGTCAATGAAGCACTGACGCAGAAACAGATTGGAGTTTACTGTTAAAAAGAGGAGAAGACCAAGGGGCTTATAAAAAAAAATCAAACTTCAGCTTGAAAAGTCAGCAAATCTTAATCCCCCCATTTTGTTGGCTATTATGGACGATAAAGATCGATTGGAAGAATAGGCTCGTATAATTCGAAATCAGGATTGGTCGTATAAATAGCGAACTTTCGACAGACCGCCATAGAACAAATCAGAAAATCAACAGGGGAACCTTGAATGCCTTTTGATCTACAAGTGTTAAAAAATTTTGCTGCCATGAGATGATCTTCAGAATCAGCCAGATAAAATGGTAAGCCTTGTGTAACGAGAGCTATACGGTCAAAATCTGAAGCAGATTTGATGCCCGAAAGAATTTCCTGACGAACTAAGCCAAACAGAACCAACTCGTTTGAGTCATTTACTTTTGTGCCAAAACTCTCGACGAATAAAACCGGACGTTTACAGTCCGATTTGTGAGTTTTTCTTCAATTCAGGCATATCGTGGTTTTGTGATCGACGCTCCTCGGCGCGGCGAACTGCGTGCGATTCGTGATGGTGCTCTGTTGGTAGAAGACGGAGTTATTTTGGACTGCGGCGAGTATTCGCGTTTGCGACATCTACCCGAAGCAGATGGGATTTTATGGCAAAATTCGCCCTTAAATTTATTGCTGCCCGGTCTCATCGATCTGCACACGCATTTACCGCAATATCCCGCTATTGCTCGTCAAGAAAGTGCCCTTTTGCCTTGGCTCGAAAAACATATTTTCCCGCTCGAAAAAGATTTTTCTCCGGCTGTTGCTAAAAAACAAGCCCCGCTTTTTTTTAATGATTTGGCACGCGGCGGAACGACGACGGCGAGCATTTTTACGAATATTTTGAAGGAAAGTACGGAGGTGTGTTTCGACGCTGCAGCAAAATCCGGAATGCGCATCATTATGGGAAAGATGATGATGGATCGCAGTAGCTACGGGAGCCTCGCGCCCGAGAAAATTTTATCACGCTCGGTTGCCGAGACGCGCTCTCTTTGCGAAACTTGGCACGGATACGACCGAGGGCGGATCGACTATGCCGTCAGCCCGCGATTTGCCGTTACTTGCACGGCCGAGCTGATGCGCGAAGCTGCCAAGATCGCCCAAGAATTTGACTGCTACATTCAGACGCATCTTTCCGAAAATCTTTCCGAAATTCAGTTGGTAAAAAAACTCTTTCCCGAATGGCCCGATTACACCTCTGTCTATGCGGAATGCGGTCTATTGACATCGAAAACCCTTCTCGGACATGCAATTCATCTGACTCCGCAGGAAATTGAAAAAATCCAGGCCGCCCACGCAGTTATCGTTCATTGTCCGAGTTCGAATCTTTTTTTGAAGAGTGGTATCATGCCGTTGGACCGTTGGCAGGATGCAAATATTTCGCTCGGGATCGGGAGCGATGTTGCCGCCGGTCCTGAACTTAATTTATGGCGAGTTTTGCGGGCAGCACTTGAAGCCCAAGTCGCTCGTTCCTTTTACGAAGAAGTTCGCATTCCGAGTCTGGGTGAGCTTTTTTATCTCATCACGCAAGGCGCGGCAGAGGCCATCGGCAAGGGCGATCTCATCGGAACGCTTACGCCCGGCAAAGAGGCGGACTTTATCGTTCTCGATATTCGAAAACTACTTCCAGACACCGGGAAACTTTCTTTTCAAGATGATTTATCTGCAAATGATATTCTTTCGCTGCTGATTCATCGTGCCGACAAGGAAACGACTATCGAAAGTTTTGTGCACGGTCGTTCCGTTTACCGTTCGTCTCAAAACGAGCTGTTCTAAATTTGATTTTTAGAAATCGAGGCTTTTCAATCGGAGAAAACTATTCAAACAAGAGGGCAAACAATCCGACCATGTCCCAAGAAAAAATTAACCTCGATGCTTTGGAGCAAGAGATTTCTTTAACTCAAGAAACTTACAAAAAACGTCTTAAAAAATATCAGCTCAAACTCCTCGAAGCGCAGCTGATCCTTCGAGAAAAAAAATCTTCCTGTATTATCGTTATGGAGGGGCCGGATGCCGCAGGGAAAGGAGGGGCGATCAAAAGAATTACCGAACGTCTCGACCCGCGTTTGGTTCGGGTTTATTCCATCGTGAAGCCGACTCCCGAGGAGTATCAGCATCATTACCTCTGGCGTTTTTGGCAAAAACTCCCTCCTTACGGCAGCATGGCTATTTTTGACCGCTCGTGGTATGGGCGTCTTCTCGTGGAGCGCGTCGAGAAATTTGCCACGGAAAAAGAATGGAAACGTGCTTACGATGAGATTAATTCTTTTGAAAAACTGCTTACCGATGACGGCCATGTCATCGTAAAACTCTTTATTCAGGTCACCAAAAAAGAGCAGCTCATACGTTTCCAGCGGCGTGCGGGCGATCCCTACAAACATTGGAAAATAAATGATGAGGACTGGCGAAATCGTGACAAATGGCAGGAGCACAATAAAGCTGCCGAAGATATGTTTGCACGCACGAGCCTGCCTCACTCACGATGGAAAATCATAGCAGGAAATTATAAATGGCACGCCCGGGTGGAAGCCGTGAAAGCCGTTTATAAAGCTCTCGCTCCCGTTGTCGGGATGAGCTAGCAACCCGTTTTAGAATTTTGGCGACCCTTTATCCCATACAATCTTCGACGCTGCACCGTCCTATCGATGCGATTATTTTCGATATTGGAAATGTCTTGCTGAAATTTGATTACTCCTTGGCGATCCATGCCATTGTCAGTCGAAACAAACAGTCCTCACCACCAAAAGAAAGCCAAGTTTTCCAACTGCGCGATAGTCACGAACGAGGTGACCTGACACATGCCGACTTCCTAGCTCAAGTTCGCTTGCTCTTTAGCGATCAGGGAACGGAAGAAGAATTTATTAAAGATTGGGCTGCGATTTTTGAGCCGAACCAACCCATGATCGATTTTGTAAAAGCACGCGCAGAGCTAAATACCCACCCCCTATACCTGCTGAGCAATATTGGAAAAATCCATGCGGATTATATTCAAAACACCTACGCGTTTTTAGAACATTTCGAAGGTGCCGCTTTTTCCTACAAACTTTCTTCAATGAAACCCGAGGCCGCGATTTTTAACCGAACGTCAGAAAAGTTTGCGCTCGAAAAGGCGCATGTCCTCTTTATCGATGATCGTCTTGAAAATGTTCTTGCCGCACAAAGGCACGGTTGGACATCGCTTCACTACGACTAC
>JBKEAD010000023.1:0-5160 GCA_047971915.1 Chthoniobacterales bacterium | reverse complement strand
AAAAAAACATATAAATAAATCTCATGACAAAAATTGGCATTAATGGTTTTGGACGTATCGGGCGCTTAGTTTTTCGCGCTCTTGTAGATCAAGGACTTCTTGGAAAAGAAATCGAAGTCGTAGCAATTAACGATCTGGTTAGTGCAGAAAACTTGGCCTACCTCGTAAAATACGACTCCACGCAAGGACGTTTCCAAGGCGAAGTAACCGCCGAAAAATCAGACGCATCTCTCGAAGCGGCAGATACGCTTGTGGTTGACGGTCAAAAAATCAAATGCCTATCCCTCCGTGCGGGTCCGGATGCTTTGCCGTGGGGCGAGCTCGGGGTCGATATTGTCATCGAAAGCACAGGGCTTTTCACTGATGCAACGAAAGCACGCGGCCATATCGAAGCAGGTGCCAAGAAAGTCATCATTTCCGCACCGGGTAAAAACGACGATATTACGGTAGTCGTCGGCGTAAACCATGAAAAATACGATGCCGCCTCACACCACGTCATTTCAAATGCAAGCTGCACGACAAACTGCCTAGCTCCGGTCATCCATGTCCTCCTCAAAGAAGGTTTCGGTGTCGAAGAAGGCCTGATGACAACCGTTCATAGCTATACCGCGACACAGAAAACCGTTGACGGCCCATCTCCGAAAGACATGAAAGGAGGCCGCTCGGCAGGCATAAACATCATCCCATCGACTACGGGTGCAGCAAAAGCAGTCGGTCTCGTTTTACCTCAAGTCGCGGGCAAACTTACAGGCATGTCCTTCCGCGTTCCTACACCGACCGTCTCTGTGGTGGATCTCACCCTTCGTACCGAGAAAGACACAAGCTATGCAGAAATTTGTGCCGCGATGAAAAAAGCCAGTGAGACTTACTTGAAAGGCATCCTCGCCTATACCGAAGATCAGGTTGTATCCAGCGACTTCATTCACGATTCGCATTCCAGCATTTTTGACGCTGGATCAGGCATTGGGCTAAACAACCGTTTCTTCAAGCTTGTAAGCTGGTATGATAACGAATGGGGTTACTCAAACCGCTGCGTTGATTTATTAAAACACATCATCGCAAAAGGCTGATCTTACCGAAACTCTTACGGAAAATATGGAGCAGCTCACCATCCGGGACATTTCGCTCGCGGGAAAACGTGCCGTCATGCGCGTGGACTTTAATGTTCCGCTCGATAAATCGACGGGCGAAATTACAAATACACAAAGAATCACAGCCGCTCTCCCGACGATCCAATACATTTTGGATCAGGGCGGGAGCGTGGTTTTGATGAGTCACCTTGGGCGCCCTAACGGAAAGCCTGACCCAAAGCTTTCATTGCGCCCCGTCGCCGAAAAACTCAGCGAGCTTCTTGGCCGCCCCGTGCAATTTTTGGATTGTGCGGTGGGTTCGGCGACCGAGGCTGCCTGTGCCGCCCTGCGCTCCGGTGAGGTCGTATTACTCGAAAATCTCCGCTTTCATATTGAGGAAGAAGGAAAATCAAAAAACGATGACGGAAGCTCGACAAAGGCCGATCCGGCAGCCGTCGAAACTTTTCGTAAGAGCCTTTCAAGCCTTGGAGATGTTTTTGTAAATGATGCCTTTGGCACATCCCACCGGGCACATTCCTCGGTCGTAGGGGTCGATCTGGAATATAAAGTCGCCGGTTTTCTCGTAGAAAAAGAACTTCGTGCTTTTGCTCAAGTGCTTGTGGCTCCGAAGCGTCCACTGCTCGCTATTCTTGGCGGTGCCAAAGTCGCCGACAAGATTCCGTTAATTCGTAACCTCATCGACAAAGCTGACGAAATCATCATCGGCGGCGGTATGGCCTATACCTTTTTAAAAGTCCTTCACGACATGCCCATCGGCTCTAGTCTCTTCGACGAAGAAGGAGCAAAAATCGTTCCCGAGCTTGTTGCTAAGGCAAAAGAAAAAGGCGTCCGTCTGTTGTTGCCTATAGATTTTGTGTGTGCAGATAGCTTTTCGCCAGACGCTAATACACGTCTGACAACTCAGGCCGAAGGAATCCCGGAGGGCTGGATGGGGCTCGACGGTGGAGCCGAAAGCCAAAAACTTTTTGCCGATGCCATTGCCCGTGCAAAAACAATTATTTGGAATGGACCTGCCGGCGTTTTTGAGTTCGACAAATTTGCGGAAGGCACAAAATCCATGGCCCAGGCCGTGGCCACGGCAACAGCTAATGGAGCCGTCAGCATCGTAGGTGGCGGAGATACGGCAACAGCCGCCAAAAAGTTTGATGTTGTGGACCAAGTCAGTCACTGCTCGACCGGCGGCGGAGCGTCCTTAGAACTTCTAGAGGGCAAAGAACTCCCCGGCGTCGCCTACCTTGATACAAAATAAAACCCGGCAACTTTTTTATTGAGTTGCTCAAAATTTCTAAAAAAACATGCGAAAAAAAATTATTGCAGCGAACTGGAAAATGTTCATGACAAAGGCCGAGACGGCGGCTTACTGGACGGCATTTAACCTTGAAATCAACGACAATCCACCTTGCGAAATTGTCATTGCGCCGACCTTTACATCGCTTCCCAAACTCTCCGAGCTTACAGAAAATACACAAAAAATCAGCCTTGCCGGACAAAATTTTTATCCCGAAAAATCCGGGGCATTTACTGGTGAGATCAGCGCAGAAATGCTGCGTGAGCTTTATGCACGCTACGTCATCCTCGGGCATAGCGAACGCCGCCAATACTTCGGTGAAGACGATGCTTTCATTAATAAAAAAGTCCTCTTTGCCCTACAGTCTGAATTACGCCCGATCCTCTGTGTCGGCGAATCTCTCGAAGAACGAGATGCCGGAAAAGAAGAGGCCGTGCTTGAAAAACAACTTCGCGGCGGCCTAGCCGGAGTGACTCCCGAACAAGCCGAAGACATCGTCATCGCTTACGAACCCGTCTGGGCCATCGGAACCGGTCGGACCGCTTCACCGCAACAGGCGCAAGATGCCCATGCCCATATTCGGAAAATTCTTGCTCAACTAGTAGGCGAAGAAATTGCGAACAAAATGCGCATCCAATACGGCGGCAGCGTAAAGCCTGCCAACGCCGCTGAGCTTCTCTCCCAACCGGATATCGACGGCGCACTCGTCGGTGGAGCCAGCCTCGATCCAAGAAGTTTTGCCGAAATCATCGCCGCCACGGCCCAAAAGTAAGCCGTGGATTTTTCTCCGAGGAGTCGTTTTTATAAAATAACTCCCCGGATTAGCTGTGAATTTTATTTTTTTATCGGAGTGCTTCTGACTTTGCGACACACTATCGTTTTGCTGTCTATTTCATGTCTCACTCCGAGCTTCAAGCCACTCTAAAAACAACTTTCGGATACGATTCATTCCGTCCGCTTCAACGCGAAATCATAGCGGCCTCGCTAGCTCGCGAAGATGTTTTTGCCTTACTCCCGACGGGTGGCGGCAAATCGCTCTGCTTCCAGCTCCCCGCCCTTTTGCAAGAAGGGCTCACGATCGTCGTCTCCCCGCTCATTGCGCTCATGAAAGATCAGGTGGATCAGCTCGAGGCAGCAGGCGTGGCGGCGACTTATCTAAACTCCTCGCTCTCGGTAAAAAATACAAAACAGCGTCTCGCTGCCCTTCACAATGGCGAGTTTAAGCTCCTCTACGCTGCACCCGAGCGGCTCCTGCTCGACAACTGGAAAGAAAATCTTGCGAATTGGAACATCACATCCATCGCCATTGACGAAGCCCACTGCATCTCGGAGTGGGGGCATGATTTCCGACCGGAATATCGACAAATCGCCCGCCTACGCGACATGCTTCCCGATGTGCCCGTTATGGCTCTTACCGCCACAGCGACCGAACGGGTGCGCGACGACATCATCAAACATCTCCGTTTAAAAAATCCGGCAACTTTTATCGGTAGCTTCAACCGTGCGAACCTCTCCTATCGCGTACTCCCAAAATCCAAGCCGCTAGATCAACTCTCAGATTTTTTGCGAAGCCGTTCACAGGAGAGCGGTATTATCTACTGCGCCAGCCGAGCCGCAAGCGAACGCGTCGCCGAATCCCTTATTAAAAAAGGATTCTCCGCCGCACCCTATCACGCCGGACTCTCGGCTAAGCAACGCTCCGAAAATCAGGAAAAATTTTTACGCGATGATACAAAAATTATTTGCGCCACCATCGCCTTCGGAATGGGAATTAATAAACCCAATGTGCGCTGGGTCATCCACTATGACCTCCCAAAAAATATCGAGGGCTATTACCAGGAAACCGGGCGGGCCGGGCGCGACGGGCTCCCCTCGGAGTGCATCCTCCTTTTCAGCCCGGGCGATGCGGCTAAACAACGGCACTTTATCGATGAGATTTCGAGTGAAAAAGAGCGGCAAATTGCGCGAACCCAACTCTCGCAAATGCTGCATTTTTCAGAAACAAGCGACTGTCGTCGCAAAGAACTCCTAAGCTACTTTGGCGAAAATTATCCGGAACCCAACTGCAAGGGCTGCGACAATTGCCTAGATCCACGCGAGACTTACGATGGCACTGTGTCTGCTCAAAAATTTCTCTCTTGTGTTTATCGTATTCGCAGTGCCAGCGGTTTCGGAGTCGGTTTAAATCATATTGCCGACGTCCTTACGGGATCCAAAATCGAAAAAATCCGCCGCTGGAGACATGATAAAATAAGCACCTATGGCATCGGACACGAACGTTCCAAGCCCGAGTGGAGTGCCGTCGGACGAGAGCTTTTGCGCCTTGGGCTGCTTGGTCAATCGTCTGGTCAATACCCTGTTCTTGAGCTTACTGAGGAGGGCATGGCGGCCCTTCGTGATCGAAGAAAAATCACACTTACCAAGCCCCTTTATCTTCCGAAAACTCGTCAGCCCGCGAGCAAAACAAGCGGAGATATCATTTGCGATGAGCTTCTTTTCGACACGCTCCGCCGCAGGCGCAAAGAGCTTGCCGACGAGCGCGGTGTGCCGGCTTACGTTATTTTCAGCGATGTCACACTTCGGCACATGGCAAGAGAATACCCAGCAAGTAAGGAAGAGATGATGGGTATTCATGGTGTCGGTGACAAAAAACTTAACGAATTTGCTGAGGTTTTTGCCGAAGTGATTCGTGATTTTTTAAAAGATAACGAGCCAAAAATTTTCACGGACAGCGATTGAGCAAAAAGCTTTTTTTAATCTTACGCCAATATGAAAAAGATT
>JBKEAD010000022.1:0-2337 GCA_047971915.1 Chthoniobacterales bacterium | reverse complement strand
AGGGGTTCCTCGCACGGCACAGGATGAGTCGCGAGCGAGCTATGCCCCGAAGCTCAGTCGTGAGAGTGGAAGGATTGATTGGTCGCGTCCGGCGGTGGAGGTGGAGCGTTTTATCCGTGGTCTGAATCCGTGGCCGGGTGCTTGGGCGGAGACGGTGGCAACAGAAAATGCTGCGGCACACATTTTAAAAATTCAGTCGGCGATTATTAGCAAAAAAGTTTCGGGTCCGGCTGGTCAGATTTTGCCGGCAGTGCATGGGAGGTTAACGGTGGCTTGTGGGGAGGGAGGGCTTTTATTGGGGCAAGTGCAGCTTCAGGGGAGACGTTGGATGCACTCGTCGGACCTGTTGCGAGGGCGGCAGATTTTGCCGGGAATGCAGTTGGGTTGAGTGGTTGATTTGATTTTTTTTGTGAACGCGTGATTCGAGAACTTGCGTTTTAAATAGTATTCTTCCTTTTCAAGAGGGCGGGAATGCGCTTTGGATGGTGTTCAGCATGTCATTAAAGACCGAACCTGAAAAGAACCCGTCCGAGACGAGTTACAAACGAATTGTTTTAAAAATCAGCGGAGAGGCCTTACGTGCTCCGGGAAGCACGGATACAATTTCTCCTAGGATTGTCAGCGAAATTGCACAGCAAATTTCTGAGATACAAGAGCTGGGTGTGGAAGTCGCAATCGTCGTGGGAGGAGGAAATATCTGGCGTGGGCTTTCGGCAAGCCATCGCGGTATGAATCGAGCGACGGCAGACTATATGGGAATGCTCGCTACGGTAATCAACGGGATGGCTCTGATGAGTGCCCTCGAAGAGATCGGAGTTCATACACGGGTGCAGACAGCGATTCAAATGCACAACGTAGCAGAGCCTTTTATTTTACGACGTGCGGTTCGCCACCTTGAGATTGGTCGTGTGGTTATCTTTGTGGCCGGAACGGGCAGTCCTTTTTTCTCAACGGACACGACGGCAGCACTTCGCGCAAATGAAATCGGCGCCGAGGTCATCCTAAAAGCAACGAAGGTGGATGGGATTTACGATTCAGATCCGGTCAAAAATCCGGATGCGAAAAAATTTGACCACATCACTTACGGGGAGGCTCTTTCCCGAAGATTGAAGGTGATGGATTCGACAGCCTTTAGTCTTTGTATGGACAACAATGTGCCGATCATCGTATTTGATATGAACCAACCCCACAATATCCTTCGCGCCGTAAAGGGCGAAAACGTCGGAACCCGAGTATCAAATCAATCTTAAAAAACGAACTATGAGCTACGAAGAAGCCCTACTGGAAGCAGAGGCCGACATGGAAAATGCAGTCAGCTTTATGCAGCAAGAATTTTCAGGCATTCGCACAGGGAAAGCCTCACCGGCCCTTGTGGAAAATTTGGATGTTGAGGCCTATGACGGCATTATGAAACTCAAGCAGCTCGCGCTTATCTCCTCGCCGGAGCCACGCCTGCTCGTCATACAACCCTATGATATCGCTACGGTAAAATCTATCGAGCGGGCCATCAGTGCCTCGAAGCTAGGCATCTCGCCGGTCGTCGATGGGAAGCTCGTCCGTCTTCCAATTCCCGAGCTCTCCGAAGAGCGGCGTTTGGAATTGGTGAAGACCATTAAACAAATTTCCGAAGAAACTAAAGTTCGTATTCGTGCCGCTCGACGCAATGCGATGGATGCCGCTAAAAAGGCTCAAAAAGCAGCCGAACTCACCGAAGATGATTTAAAAATAGCCGAAAATGAAATTCAAAAAATCACGGACACTTACACCAAAAAAATTGAACAATATGTGGATACTAAAGAACAAGAAATCATGCGCGTCTAAGAGAGGAATCATTTTTGCGGCGACACTTTTTTTAAGCTTTGCCTTCTCCTTTCTGGCGGGTGTGGATGCTCGCAGTAATGTCGTGCGCCCTGCTCCCGACTTCCGCTGGGTGGATGCTGCAAGAAAAACGCAATCCGTAAAAAAGTTTCGCGGTCAGCCCCTAGTTCTTCTCATAGCACCGTCGCCGACGCTTCGGAAATTTCGCTCACAAATCGGACAAATTCAAAAAGCTTACGAACGCCTAGGTGCGACTCAAACAATTTTTGTCGCTGCATTTACTCAGGATGATACAAGTCGAATCAAAACAAACATCCCCTTTGTTCGCGCTATCGACGGCCCCGCAGTTGCCGCCGCTTATATGGCTAATCTCGGCTCTGCTGCCAACACGACGACCGCCATCGCCGTAATCGGGCGCGATGGAAATCTCGACTATATCGGAACTAAAGTGCTTACCGGTCAGCGCATTCTAGATATCATCGACAACTCTTACGTCAGCCAAGAAAAACTTCGCAAAGG
>JBKEAD010000261.1:0-9828 GCA_047971915.1 Chthoniobacterales bacterium | reverse complement strand
TAGGGATCGGATGGGGCTGAGGGGAGTTGCACCCCTCAGCCCTTCCACACCACCGGACGTGCGGTTTTCCGCATCCGGCGGTTGAACCTTGTCCTCTTCACCTTTTGGCTTGGGGTGCTTGAACAACTTGCCAGGGGATGATGAAGCCGTAACGAGCTAGGGTCTGGTTTTTGAGGGCTTGTTGCAATACGGGGTGGCGTGCCGCTTGGCCACGCTCCGCTTTTCTCACGCTTGACTTCGAGCTTGAGGTTCTTTTCGATCCATTCGACCACGCTTTCATATACTATGTCGATCACCCACGTTTTGCCTTCCTTGACACTTCTGCTTGTCTCTCGACTTGCAGATCTCCTCGGGTAAGTCTGAAGCTTTTTTTAAAAAAGCGTTTCCCCAGACCACGTGAACTTTCGACCCGTACCGTCCGACTCTACCCAATGCGTCTTTCGGTGACTGTTGGATTTTGCGCTCTCTAGCACGCTTATCGCCCGCATCGCGGCCTCTCTGTCGGTTCGTCTTCCTACGGTCGTGTCTTTGTTTCAACTGACTAACCTCACGGTTGCCGCCTTGGCTTTCACTACGATTGCTGTCACGTAGTTCGACCATTTCTTTTCATATGATTTGTTCATGTTCATGCCGGGCACACTAGGGTCGTTTTGATAAAACGACCGCGGGATGCCGACTACTCATCACACGCCACGGTTGCTTCATCGAAACAACCCTACCTTTTCGGCTTAGCTTTCTTGGTCAGTTTATTTTTTTCCGTAAAGCGGACCGAAGTTTTCGCAGGCTCGGAAGTCGGCGGATTCGATGTCGGCGGTTCCAAAGGCATTCCATGCTGCGGGGCGGAAAATGTGCGCTTTTTTTACATTGTGCATGTAAACGGGGATGCGGAGCATGGAGGCTAGCGTGATAAGATCGGCTCCGATATGGCCGTAACTCAGGGCGCAGTGGTTGGCTCCCCAGGCGTTCATTACGGAGTAAACGTCGCGAAAGACACCGTCGCCCTCTGTGCGTGGGACAAACCATGTCGTAGGCCAGGTGGGGTCGGTGCGGTTATCGAGCGTGCTGTGAACTTCGTCGGGGAGCGCGATAGTTTCTCCTTCAGCAATTTGTAGGGCGGGACCGAGGCCTTTGATGAGGTTTATTCGAAAGATGGTGCAGGGCATTTCGCCGCGTGTGCGGTAGCGGGTGGACCAGCCGCCGCCTCGGAAATACTCGGTCGATGCGGGGTGCCATGTCGTGGCGTCGAGGCAGGCTTCGACTTCTTTGTCGGTGATTTCCCAGAAGGGTTTCATGGCGGGTTTGCCGTCGAGGGTTTGCTCGCCGGTGCCGTCGAGTGCCGCGGGACCGGAGTTTATCAAATGGAGAAAACCACCTGCGGCTGCGCCTTCGAGTTGGTAATCGGTGACACGCTTTACCGCGTCGGGACTCCAGAAGGTGCGGACGTCGGCAAAGATCTGTGCGGAGTTGGTGAGGAGGTTTCCGAAGAGCATGCAGGTGCCGTTGAGAGCGTCGTTTTCGGTTGCGACGACGTAGGGCGTGCGCTTGCCGTTCCAGTCAAAGGAGGAGGTCAAAATTGCTTCCATAAAGTCGCCATTGGGGAAGTGGTCGGTCCATTGGCGTTGCCCTTGGAAGCCGCTGGCGATGGCGAAGTGTCCGTTGGCTTCTTCGCCAAATCCTTTTTCGGCGAGGCGTGGATTGCCGGTCATGAGGTCGCGGGCGATGAGTGCCATTTTTACCGAGATTTCCCAGTCTTTATCGAGGAGTTCGCGGGAGCGGGTGAATGCGGGTTTGTTGTAGTTTTTGCCTTCGTTGCAGTTTTTTTTGACCCAGGCGAGAGCTTTTTCGTATTCGACTTCGTCGTAGATATCGAGGTCGATACGGCGGATAAATTCGGTCATATCGATGGATTCGACACGCATGCCAAGGAAGCTTTCAAAAAAGTCGGGATCGACGACGGAGCCAGCAATGCCCATGGAGGTGCCGCCCATAGCGAGGTAGGCGCGTCCGCGCATGAGGGCTACGACGAGGCCGGCGCGGCAGAAGGTGAGGATTTTTTCGCTGACGTCGCAGGGGATTTCTTTGGTGCCGATGTCCTGCACGTCGCGACCGTAGATGCCGAATGCGGGAAGGCCTTTTTGAGCATGACCTGCGAGCACGGCAGCGAGATAAACTGCGCCGGGGCGTTCGGTGCCGTTGAAGCCCCAGACGGCTTTGGGAATGGTGGGATCCATGTCCATCGTTTCGGAACCGTAGCACCAGCAGGAGGTGACGGTGAGGGAGACGCCGACATTTTCGCGAGCGAATTTTTGTGCGCAGGCACTGGCTTCGGCGACTCCGCCGATGCAGGTGTCGGATACGATGCACTGAACGGGCTCGCCATTGGGGTAGCGGAGATTCTCAGAGATGAGTTCAGCGACGGATTGGGCGAGTGCCATGGTGCTGTCTTCGAGGGATTCGCGAACGCCGCCGCGTCGTCCGTCGATGGTGGGTCGGATGCCGATTTTAGGATAGTTGCTCATAGGTTTTTTATTTGGATAAAGGGTATTATTTTTGTGCAGCGATGGCGGCGCGACGGTAGTGCTCGTCGGGGCGGTTTTCGATGCGGTCGGAAATTTTGGATTCGAGAAATTGTGCGCCGCCTAGGACGAAGTTGCCGAAGAGAATTTTCGCCCATTTGTCGAGCATGAGCATGGTGTTTAGGACATCGCGGTCGGTTTGCCCGAGGACGACGGGGCCGTGGTTTACCATGAGGATGACTTTGGGTGCTTCGCCGTGTTGGTTCATAAATTCGCGTAGAGAGTTACGGACGGCAATTGCGAGATGGAGGCCGGGGTCGATGTAGGGGACGACCGCGAGGTTGCGTCCACAAACGACGATTTCGTCGGGGAAAATGTGTTGTTGGAAAGGCGCGGCACCGAGTTTGCTGCAAAGGATGCGAAGGACGGAAACGGGGTGCGTGTGACCGACCCATTTGGCACCAGCTTCGTGGATGCAGAGTGCGTGGAGAAAGGTTTCCACGGAAGGAAGACGAGCCTCGGAGTCGAGGCGGCTTGCGAGGAGTTTTGCACGCACTTCTTCGTCGCTGAGCTCGGGTTGGTCGAGCGCATCGAGAACGGTGGAGAGATTCACGCGGGTGAAGCCGGGAGCGTCGATCATGCCGAGTTGACTGCCGGAGGCTTTTACAAGAAAACTGCCATCACCGAGGTCTGCGCTGGTATTACCTTCGCCAAGGATGGCGAGTTCACGATCCTCTCGCCCAAGATCGTGTGAAAGGCGGATGAGAGTTCGTAAGATGTCGTTCACGAGGGTCTATAGTAACTCTGGGCAGCCTTCTTTCAAGGCCGTAATAAAATTTATTAAATTTGTTTACGCAGGGGTGAGTTTATTGGAAATTCGTGAAGAATTTTTTCCTGATTTGGGAAATATCCCCCCTCACCCTTGGCGCCCGGTGGGAGCGTGACATCCTCGTGTTGGTGGGTAAGTCCACATCGACAAATCTATTTAGTATCGCCGCTCCACAATTACCTGCTCGAAACGCGACTTTACAATCCGCCCCTCTGACAAAGCTCCACGCCATTGCGTGCCGGGATAGAGGATCGAATTTTTGCCGATGAGTGAACCCGGACTCAATACACTATTGCAGCCCACTTCAGCATGGTCGCCGATGATTGCTCCAAATTTTCTTAGGCCGCTGGGCTGCATTCCCTCTGCATGGGCAATCTGCACTTCTTTCTGATCCAGCTTTACGTTCGATAAAATAACTCCTGCGCCCAAGTGAGCACGAAAGCCTAAAATGGAGTCTCCCACGTAGTTGAAATGCGGAATCTGCGCACCGTCGAAAATCAGGCAGTTTTTAAATTCGCATGAGTTTCCCAAGACACACCCATTTCCCACGATAACGTTTTCGCGGATATAGCAGCCATTTCGAATCTCGCAGTTTTCGCCAATCCACGCCGGACCTTTTATCATCGCCCCATGCTCTACGACACTGCCTTTTCCGACGTAAACCATATTGCTGATAAACGGCTTTCCGATGACCTGCCCCAAGACAGTCGGCTTTAGTCGAAATTGCAAATACGTTTTTATTTTCGGCAACGCTTCCCAGACATTTTCGACATTCTCAAAAATGACCTGATGCTCGGTCCGCCTGATTTCAAAAAAATCTTCGGGCGAAAAATGCATCAACTTCTCTCCTCTCGTGAGTGGACAATTTCTGTCCCAACACCCGTGTCTGTAAAAATCTCCAACAGCAAACAATGCGCCAACGAACCGCGCATCATGTGCACTTTTTCGACTCCGGCTTGCAGAGCCTCCACTGCTGAGCGGACTTTCGGAATCATCCCGCCGGCAATCACTTTTCGTTTTACCAGTGAATCGATATCGCTAATAGAAACTGTCGGAATCAGTGAATTCATCTCCGAGGGATCGAGCATGATTCCCGGCACGTCGCTGATAAAAATCAGCTTCGAGCACTTCAGAGCACCTGCCAGTGCCGCCGCCGCGACATCGGCATTTACATTCAAGATCGTCCCGTCCACCGTCGTGCTGATTGGCGACACAACTGGCACCGTCTCGCTGTGCACCGTTTTTTCAATCTCGGCGATATGAACTTTTTTCACCTCGCCCACAAAGCCGATATCGACTTTCTTTCCGTCTTCATCGGGTTGAGAATCGAGCTTTACACTTTCAAAAACATCTTTGCCCGAATGTCCTTTGGCCGCGCCGCCAAAGTCAACGATGCGCTGCACAATGCGTGGGTTGATTTCCTGATCCAATGCTTCCTGCACAAGATTCACCGACTCCTCGTCCGTGACACGGAGCCCATTTACGAAGCGTGCACTTTTGCCCAGCTCCCGCATTTTTGAGGTGATGACTTTGCCGCCACCGTGAACGACTACGGGGTTTATCCCGACGGCTTCGAGGAAAACAATATCGCGCAGCATACGGTCGACCTGCTGCTCGTCGTCCATCGCGCTGCCTCCATATTTGATTACGAAAGTGTGTCCGCGAAATCGTTGGATGTAGGGAAGTGCCTCGATAAGGCTTTCCGTGCGTGCTTCTAAAGACGGGTGTTGGCTCATTTGTTTTTTTAAAAAAATACCCTAGGCGTGTTTTATTCGCTAAGGTTCAGGCGAACGTATTCCTCTGTCAGGTCCGTCGTCAACACCGTAACTCCCGCCTTCCCTGCATTCAGATCGACCACGACGCGAAATTCTTTCTTTTTGGCAACGCGCCGCGCCGCAGTCTCCGCCCCCGCCACGGGTTCTCCTCGCGAGACTAAGAGCACGTCGTCGTAATACACATCGATTCGCCGAGGATCGAAGCACGCTCCCGAATACCCCACGGCATCCACAATGCGTCCCCAGTTTGGATCTGCACCGGCCCAGGCGCATTTTAACAGCACTGAATTTGCTGCCGCTTCGGCAGCCAGCTTCGCATCACGAGCGGTCTTTGCTGTGCGAATTTCTAGCTCGATCACCCGCTCGGTGCCCTCGCCATCCTGCACGATTTTACGCGCCAGATTCGTGCAGCAGTGTTGCAAGCCTGCGCGGAAAAGCTCCACGTCGGATTCGTTTTTGGGCGAGAGCTTCACGCCGCTTTGAGCATTGGCCAGCAGCAGCACGGTGTCATTTGTGCTCATATCGCCATCGACGGTGATGCGGTTAAAGGTCGCCTCTACGACCTCCGCCAGTATTTTTTTCAAAAAAACTTTTGGCACGTCGGCATCGGTGGTCACGACGCAGAGCATCGTTGCCATGTTCGGATTTATCATCCCCGCTCCCTTTGCCATCGCTCCGATGCGGTAGGTTCCTTGCGAAGATTTTATTTCGACAGCAACTTCCTTCGGCACCGTGTCGCTGGTCATGATCGCTCGTGCTGCCGCACGATGATGTTTTTTAGAGAGCGAGTCTGCCGCTGCCGATACGCCGCGTGCAATTTTTTCCATCGGCAAAGGCACACCGATCCGCCCGGTCGAGCAAACGAGCACTTCCTTCTCGCCTACGGCTAGAGCCTTTCCTGCCAGAGTCGCCATCTCTGCCGCATCGCTATCGCCCTGCGTTCCGGTGCAGGCATTTGCATTGCCGCTATTCAGAAGCACGGCGCGGACCTGTTTCGAACGAAGATGTTTTTGGCATAGATAAACCGATGCCGCCTTCACAACATTCGTAGTAAAAACACCTGCGCCGACCGCTGGCACCTCCGAGTAAACCAAGGCCAAATCATCCTTCGTCGAGTTGGTCCGCTTAATTCCGCAATGCGTGGACGCAGCCTGAAAACCCTTCGGCGCACAGACGCCGCCGCGAATCGTATTTATTTCACTCATAGTAATCCCTCCACTTCATCCCAGCCCTGCTGGATGTTCAAGCTCTGCACGGCCTGCCCACCGGCACCTTTCACAAGATTATCCACCGCACTCAAAATCACCACCGTCCGCGTGCGTTCATCAACTCGTAGCGAAAAGTGCGCAAAATTACTCCCCGAGATATTTTTCGTATCCGGTAAATTTTCACTGAAACGCACAAACGGCTCGTCCGCGTAACTCGCCGCCCAAGCCGCAAATAAATCATCCTGAGCAATCCCCGCCTTCGGCTTTGCAAAAATCGTCGTGTGGATCCCCCGAGTCATCGGTGCCAAGTGCGGAACAAACGTGGCGTGCACAGGCGCGCCCCCCCTCGCAGCGAACGAAAGCTCTTGCTCGATCTCCGAGAGATGCCGATGCTTCGGCAATCCATAAGCCTTCAAACTTTCATTACATTCCGAAAAAAGCAGCGACTCGCTGGCCTTCCGTCCGGCACCACTCGTGCCACTCGCCGCACTCACACAAATATCCCGCGCCTCCAACAAACCCGCCCGCAGTAGCGGAATCATCGGTAATAAAATACTCGTTGGGTAACACCCCGGCGACGCAATCAACGCAGCAGTTTTTATTTTCTCCCGATAAATTTCCGGCAGCCCATAAACCGCTTCCGTCAGTAACTTTGGAGCCCGATGTTTTTCGCCATAAAACTCCTCGTAAATAGAAGCATCCCGCAAACGAAAATCCGCGCTGATGTCGATGACTTTTCTTCCCGCCTCAAAAAGCGGAAGCGCAAATTCCGAGGCAACCCCATGTGGCAACGAAAGAAAAAAAACATCTGCATCCGAACTCAAAAGCCGCTCCACGGAAGGCGCAGTGAACAAAAGCTCTCCTGCTCCCGGGAATCCGCCAAGTCCCGGAATCACGGACGTAAGCGACTTTCCTGCGTGCTGACGCGAGGTTACAATATCTAACGAAACCTGAGGATGCCGCAGCAAAAGCCGACATAATTCCTCCCCCGTATAGCCATTCGCGCCAACGACAGCCGCTTTCAATTTAGAACTCTTGGACATAGGCGGAAACCTAGCAGACTGTCAAAAAACTATGAAATGAAAAATTTTTTAGTGATTGAATAAGGAAAGCAGGAAGGCAGGAAAAAGATCATTTTCTCGACGCGCCCTTCTTACCTTTCTGCATTCCTTATTAAAAAAGCACCCCGCAAGCGCAGTGCCTTAAATTATTTCGCAGCTTCTTTCTTGCCAGCTTCACTAACTTAGCGCATTTTGTTTTCTCTTTTTAAAGAAGCGGGCCGTAGCACAGCTTGGTAGTGCGCCTGAATGGGGTTCAGGAGGTCGTGGGTTCGAATCCCGCCGGCCCGATATGCTCATCTTCGTAGCTTACAAAAAGATGTCTTCGCCTTTTTTGCGGCCTTGCCAGCGGCGGAGACGTAGGACGTGGGAGGGGCGGACCCACGGGTCGAGTGCCACAAAATTATCCGGACTGTGCCAGATGAAACGTTCGTCGGTGAGGAGGTCTTCGACTTGAAATATTTCGTTGCTTCCGATTCCGAATTCTTCGAGCGGGAGATGCACCCAGCCATTGCGCGGATTTTGAAAGTCTAATGACGTGATGACGATGACGATGTTGTCTTTCGACGGGGTGGCTTTGTAGTAGGCTAGGATCGCGTCGTTGTCGGTTTCCAGAAAATTCAGATTGCCGAAATGCTGAAGGGCACGGTTCGCCGAGCGGGCTTGATTGAGACGAAAAAGGACATCTTTGATATTGTCGGGCGCATCCCAATCGCGACCCTTGAATTGGTATTTTTCGGAGTCGTGGTATTCCTCGCGTCCGGGCAAGGCGGCGTTTTCGCAAAGCTCGAAACCGCTGTAGATACCGTAGGTTGCACCCAGAGTAGCTGCCAGCAGCGCACGAATCCGGAAGGCGGGGCGTCCGCCCTCTTGCAGGTAAAAAGGGAGAATGTCGGGCGTGTTGGTGAAGAGATTTGGCCGAAAATAATCGACCATTTCGGTTTTTGTGAGTTCGGTAAAGTAATCGATAATCTCTTGTTTTCCGTTTCTCCAAGTGAAGTAAGTGTAGCTTTGTGTGAAGCCAGCCTTGGCGAGGACGCGCATCATTTTTGCTTTTGTAAAGGCTTCGCTGAGGAAAATGGTGTCGGGGAATTCGTCTTGGACTTCGGCAATCATCCACTCCCAAAAAGTCACGGGCTTGGTGTGGGGATTATCCACGCGGAAAATGCGGACACCTTGCTCACACCAAAATAGAATGACATTGCGTAGCTCGATCCAGAGGTCTTTCCAATTCGGGTTGTAAAAATTCAGCGGATAGACGTCTTCGTATTTTTTTGGAGGATTTTCGGCGTATTTTATGCTGCCGTCCGGCCGTTTGAAAAACCACTCGGGATGTTCTTGCACATAGGGGTGGTCGGGTGAGCAGTTGATTGCAAAATCGATGGCTATTTCGAGTCCACGCGCTTTGGTTTCTTCGACCAACCAGCGAAAATCTTCGAGCGTGCCAAGCTCGGGCGCGACATCTTTGTGTCCGCCGCCGTTGACTCCTTGGGCGCGATTGCCGATTGCGTAGGGGACACCAGGTTCGCCAGCTTCGCATTTTAGTGAATTGTTTCGGCCCTTGCGATTTGTCGTTCCGATGGGGTGAATCGGTGGAAAGTAGATGACATTAAAACCCATCGCCTTGGCATCTTCGATACGGGCGATGCAGTCGCGGAAAGTCGATCCGCTGTCGGCTTTGCCCTCGGCGGAGCGGGGAAAAAACTCATACCACGCACCATAGGCGGCGCGTTCGCGCTCGACGCGCACGAGAAACGGTTCTTCGTATTCTGTGCTCAGGCTGCGGTCGGGCCAGCTTTGCATGAGCCCTAGAAAAATGGGGTCGTCGATTTTTTTGCGGACCTCTTCGGCAGAGAGTTTACGGAGAGTCTGGGCAAAAGTTTGCAGGGTGTTTGCTTCGGGCGTGTCTTTTGCACGCTGTGCGGCGGCTTCGATAAAGGCGGCTCCTTCCAGAATTTCGCTTTCGAGTTCACGAAGTCCGGCATCAAATTTTTTTGAAAACTCGACAACCCAAGAAGCAAAGTGGTCGCCCCAAGCCTCGATGGTGTATTCGTAGATTCCGATTTCGTGGAGTGGGAGGGTGGCACGCCAGCGATCTTGGTCTTCGGGGCAGTTTGTGGACTGCATAGCCGTTTCGTTCCAAGTGGTCGCAGCTTTGAGGCGCCACTTGAGGAGGGCATAAACGACATCGTGCCCGTCTTTGAAAATATCGGCTTCGACGCTGAGGGTGTCTCCTTGGATGCGCTTTACGGGATAGCGGTTTCCGTCGAGATTGGGAGCGATGTGCTCGATGACGACGGTGTCGGGACGTTTGCCGGCGAGAGAGGGTTTGGAGTGCATGGTGTGGTATTAGTCGCTGTTGCTTGTGTTTTTTTTGCCTTCGTTTTCGGTGGGCGCGGCACGGAGGAGCTGCACGACTTCGTCGAGATCATCGAGTCGGGC
>JBKEAD010000250.1:0-2912 GCA_047971915.1 Chthoniobacterales bacterium | reverse complement strand
AATGCCAATGAGAACGGCGACCAGAATGCCGGAGATGATGGCGTAGATCGTTATGGAGATTTGGAAGTTGAGGGTGTCTTTTCCGACTTGGTCGATTTCGGCGGATTCTTGTCGCTTGAGTAGCCAGATGACGAGTGGGCCGATCAGATTTCCAAAGGTTGGCAGGACGAATGCGAGCAGGGCGCTCAGTGGCAGAGCTACGAGCCAGGGGTGTTTTTTGGAATTGTTTGGTGGGAGTGTTTGGGGGAGTTGTGACGTGTTTTCCATGTGTGGTGTTCGTTTTTTTTGGTAGTTAATGAGGGTTGTTTCATAATCAGGGCACCGTAGCGATTTAGTTTGCTATCGATTTTCTCTTTGTCCTCGGGAGTGTAGCGGAGGATATTTTCTAAGGGCAAGTTTCGACTTCTGATCTTTACTTTCTGATCTCTGATCTTGGGCGACTTGACGCAGGCGTGTCTCTTCGCCATTCTTTGCGGATGCGGTTTTGCGTAATGGTTTTGGCGTCGCTTTGGTCGATGGGCTGACATCAATGGGCTACGAGGAAACGGGAGCGGAGTCTGCTGTCGGTGCGACGTATTCCGGTGTATTTTTTTCATGCCAAACATATCGTCCTCGATACACCTCGCGTCCCCGATCATTGTCGATGAAGACGGGGTTTGCCTCCGAAAAACAATTTTGCCAGTGCCGCATTTTTAGAAAAAGCTTACCGCGCTCACGTTCACCAAAAGCATCGTTTTCGGGAGCTTCAAAACTCCGGGGATGCCAAGCGTAATCGGCTCCAACAAAAATTCCAAAAAGCTGGGAAGAAAAATCATTAGTCTCCCAAATGCACATATTCACCCCCTCGGCGGATGCTGCATTGCGACCTTGAAAACACCACGTTCGCGTGGCATCATACGCGCCCTGAAGATGGAGCGAACTCATTCCGACACCCATCATGAAGTGCAGTCCACCTTGGCTACAGGCTTTCACTTTGCGTGCGATTTCATCGCTTTGGGAGCGATTGTAGGCCCACGGTTCGACGCTGATATGCTCTCGAAGCTCCTCGGGAAGCGTCATGGGTTGGTGATCCCACCACATACGCATTTGGACGTCTTTGCCCTGATTTTCGGCCTCCTCGCGTAGAATCTGATGGAGGGTAAGCAGGTGGGTTTGAGGAGAATGTTGCTCCGCGTTTTCGCCGGGCAGAACGGTCCAGATAGCCTCGTCCATTCCGACATGAAAGATCGACTGTCGATCACAGACACTAAGAATTTCTGCGTAAACACTACGCAAGACCGGATAGAGTTTTTGGCCGATGCCAAAGCTCACCCCCTCCCAGCGTCCGGGGCCTCCATAGAGATGCGGGTAATGAAATACCGTGCTGCCAGCGTGCCCCCAGGATTCAAATTCGGGGATGATTTTTACATGGTATTTTTTTCCGAAGCGAACGATTTTGGCCAGCTCCGCCAGCGTGAGTGCGAAGGGGTTTTCGGAACCGAGCGGTAGAAATTCGAAGCGTAGGCCGCATAGTTGATCGTCGTTGAGGTGGAGGTGGAGCGTGTTGAGTTTCAGCCGTGCGAGAATGGTGATGATGCGTTGAATAAGCGCAAAGGAATAGGGGGCGCGGCCAAGGTCGAGCATGACGGAGCGCTCGGCATAGCGAGGTGCGTCGTCAATCTCACAACAGGGAAGACCCTGCGGAGGTGTGTTGGCAAGAATTTGTGCAAATGTCTGAATGGCGTAGAAAATTCCGCGAGCACTTCCCGTTATGCGGATTCCATTTGGAGAGATTGTCAGGCGATAGGCTTCGTCTGTCGTATTGAGCTGCTCTAGGTGAATCGCTGCTTCTGCCTCGCTGTCGTCGTTGGGAATGAGCTTAGATTCCACGTTGGCAAAGTTTTTGAGATCCTCCTGAAGTTGGAGAATAGCTTGGCTATCGAGTGGGCAGTCAGATGCCCGGATGGAGATCGTTTCTCTTAATCGAAAGAGCTGCTTGCGGAAGACGATGCTTTGTGGGCGAGGTAACAAGTGGTGTTCGAGTGCATGCATGATGAAAATACACGGAGGTTGAAAATGAGAGGCAGATAGCGTCGTAGCGAGTAAGCCATGCCGAGCAGTTTGGTGCAATGGATTGTCACTCTGGCTCACCAGTGTGAGCGATATTCCCTATGACAAGGATTTGGAATGGCGTAGTCTGCGGGGAGAAACCATAAAAAAATGAGCCATCTATTTCGTTCCTTCCCTGATTTTGTTAACCGAGTGTTGTTGGCCGCTGTTGGCGTATCCATTGCGGGTTGTGAGAATAAAACGCCTTCGCAGCAGCAGCAGCAGCTTGAATCCGAACCGGAACTTCGACTTTATAGTTCATGGTTTCGTCCGGCATCGAATACGGGCTATGTTTATCTTCAAAACACGGGAGAGAAGCCGATTACTTTGGATGGTTTGGATATTCAGGGATATGAGGAGTCGGCGAAAATTTGGCCGCTCGATCCGGAGCGAAAAACCAACTGGTTTGATTTTCTTCCCGAAAAAATTGCGCCGGGGTTGATCGTTCTCCAAAAGAGAGCTTTTGTATGAGTGCCGCCTTTATCAAGAACGAGATAATCGGTCGAGCCACTTGCTCCGTTGAAGGCCAGCGTATTTGCTGCGGCAGACGAGCCTACGTAGGTGGCATTGGCGGTGTAATTATATTGAGCAATGTCCGAAGCGACGGTCGTCGGAGGTGTTTTATCATCAAAGTTATAATCCATCACGAGCGCGGCGTTTGCTTGGCTATCATAGGATCGCCCTCGTTCTTCCCCGGTCTATTGACGAGCGCCTTGGGCATCGACACCTCGGAGCGTTTAGAACCGAGCAAATGCGTTTGCTACCAAAGGACCAACTCCTTCCACTCATCCTCGAAGGGAACGACCAGCAAAAAACGTTCCTGA
>JBKEAD010000247.1:0-13238 GCA_047971915.1 Chthoniobacterales bacterium | reverse complement strand
ATGGTGTGACCGTAGCCGGCTTCAAATGGCTCGGCGGTGAATTTTGCGTATGTATCGGTGGCCGTTTCTTCATCTTTGATGAGGATTTTCGGCATTTCGAAACGTCCTAAACGTAGTGGCATAGATTTATTATTAGTAATGTGTGAGTTTTTTTAAAGACTCACCGTAGGCCGGGTTTCCCTTGGCGCTGCGGTCTTTACGTCGAAGACGAAAGATCAAGGACCAACGGCCAATTAATTTAGCGCGGAGGGCATTTATATAGAGATGCTCTTTCGACGCAACAAATTTTTACATTTTTTTTACTTAATGGGCATTCCTGTATTTCCAAAAACCTTATTTTGATAATCCTGCCGTATGTTTTATCGAAGTGTATTTTCTATTGGGCTTCGATCTCTTCGATGAGGCGTTGCTGGATGTAGCCGTAAAAATGAACGCGTAGGATGGCGAGGTCGTGTTTATTTTCGATTTCACTGACCTCTTCGCGGGACACGTCGGCTTCTTGGAGATTGTGGGTGGCGGCAATGGCGAGGCGGACTTGGTTGAGCGTGCCGATCCATGCTTCGATATGTGTGGGTGGGATGCTGAGGGTAAAGGTGCCTTTGTCGGTCTGCATGCGGCGGAGGTCGCTTTCGACCATGCTGCGGTGAGAGCGGAAGTGGTCGTCGAGTTCGGGTTGGACGTAGGCTTTCCAGTCGGAGATAAGGTCGGTATTTGTTTTTGAATACTGAGATTTGGAGGAAGCGGGGGAGGGGAAAAGGCGTCCCTCTGCGTTGCTTGACGATAATTCGGAACAGTTTGTGATTTGCTTGAATAGTTCGGCGAGATGGAGAGGGATTTCGAGAATGCGGATGGACCTATCTGACTGTGGCTCGATGCGCATGGGTTTAGCTTTTAGCTTGCTCTAGGATGGCTAACAGGAGGTAGGAATGGAGCTGTTGGACGTAAAGTTCGGCCTGTTCGCGATTGCCGACCCAGAGGATGGAGCGGCCTTTTTCGTGGACTTCGAGCATGTGGTGGGTGGCTTTTTCTTTGCTGAAATTAAAAATTTTTCGAAAGACCATGACGACGTAGCTCATCAAATTTACGGGATCGTTGTGCACGATGACTTGCCAGGGCATGTCACGAAGAGAATCTGTGGATTCTTCTAAAAGCTCTTCGAGTTCGATGTCGGTCATATTTTTTTAGATAGCTACGGTTTTGAGCTGTGGTTTTTCTTTTGGCGCGGCGAGTTGGCGGTCGATGAGGGTTTGGGTGTAGCTTTCGGATTCACCGTGACAGTGAGAGCGGACTTCGAGGAATAGGTAGGTCGCGAGGATGAGCTGGTCGGAGAGGTGAAAGATCGCGCCGCGAAGGGCGTGGAAGATGAGATAATTTCCTGGGGTGTCGCCTTGCCGGACGGCGGTGTAGAATTTTATAGCTGTTTTTTCTGCTCGGGGCGGGGCGGAGTGTTTGGCGTGATGGTGGCCTTGGGTGCTGCTTTGAAGTCTTTGTGCGGGATGGAGTGAGGTGGAAATTTTTTGATCGAGTTCGCAGAGTTCGCGAATTTTTCCGCTTCGGGCGAATTGGGTGGCTTCTTGTAAGGCGGGGTAGAGGATGGGATGAAAGGTTTGCTCGCGCCATTGAAACCATGCGGCGTCGATGGAGTTTTTTGCCGAAAAAGTGGGGGAGTGGAGAGTTTTCCAAGCGGGGCAGATTTGTCGGGCGTAGCGGTTGATGTGTTGGAGGCGCGTAAATGCACTTTGAGAGGTGTCTGGCCTTTCAAAATCTGTTCTGAAGTTTACGAGTTCTAGTGAGTCTTGCGGCATGAGTAGATGGGTGGATGGACTCTAGCACGAATTTTTGAAAACGGCTTTTAAAATTTCGTTTTGTCGGGCGTGCATTTCATTGCGTTGGGCGGGAGTATGATCGTCGTAGCCCTGAAGATGCAGAAAGCCGTGGATGATGTAGAGGGAAATTTCTTGCTCGATTGGGAAGGCAAAATCTTTTGCCAGACGTTGAGCCGTATCGGCACTGACGATGATTTCGCCGTAGGGGAAGGTGATGACGTCGGTGGGGGTGGGGTCATTTAGAAAGGCTTTGTGGACTTGGGCGATTTTTTTGTCGGAGACGATGCTGATGTCTATTTCTTCGAGAGAGCGGAGGTTTTTTTGGGATTTGTTTGCCGTTTGTGGAGATTGGGCGGCGCAGAGAGGAAGCGCGGCGCAGATGCTTTGCCGAATGAGTGGAAGGTCGAGCGGGATTTTGCGCTGATGGTTTTGGAGGTTTAGTTTGGACATGTTTTTTTGAGCTTTATTCGGATGTAAAGGGTGTAAAAAAAGCGAATAGACAAGAGCATGTTGTCTCAAAAGAAAGTCTATGCTTGGGCAAGAGCTTTCCCTTAGCGCAGGTGCTTTATTCTGGCGGCAAGGTCTTTGTCTGCGTCGCTGAGGTGTTGGCGGAAGAGCGCGGTGGATAGAGTTGTCGCGCCGAAGGTGGCTACGGTTTGGCGTTCCATGTTGTCGTCGGTGACGACTTCGATTTGAAAGGTTTGGCCGTATTTGGCGACGAGACGTTCGATGATGGTATCGGCGGTCTGTCCGCTTTTTGAATAAAAAACCTGGATGCCGTGGGGCTCGTCGGCACGTCCGACCTTGCAGCCCTTGCCATCGAAGACGACAGCGACGTGAATGCCGGTGCAGTCTTGGTAGCGTGTCAGAATCTGGATGAGTTTGTCCCGTGCGTTTGCAGTATTTCGTGTATGGGTTCGGCGTAGGTCTTCCCACTGGAAGATAACGCTGTGGCCATCGACGATGAGAACACGCGCACTCATTTTTTTCTATGTGACGTTTGAGTCGCTAAAAAAGTAAGAATCCAGAAACTTGATGAGTTGCTGGTGAGTGCCGCCGGGCGTGAGGGCGGATTTTTTTTTCAGGTGAAAGGTTTTCCATCCGGAGGCGCGGGCGGGCTCGATGTCGTTGTCCACTTTGTCCCCGATCATAAGGATGTTGGAGAGGGGGATTTGTTGGCGGGTGGCCCGGGCCGTCATGATTCGAAATGGGTAACGTCCGGGTTTTGAAAAGCCATAGTGAAAGGACAGAAAGGTAAATTCGGGGTCAAAGATTTGCAGAGAAAGTCCGATGGGTTTTAGGCAGTCTTCCAGTTCAAGAAGCGTGTAGTTTTGAGCGTTGGAGAGAAGACCTATTTTGGTTGTGTCTGAATGTTTGAGGAGGTGTTTTAAGGATTTTTCCGCATTTGGAAAGAGGTGGACTTTTTGTTGCAGGCCCATAATTTTTTGGGCGAAGGAGTAAATTTGCTTTTCGTCGAGTTGGGTTGCGAATTTTTCGGGGAGTGCTGCTTGGAGGATGTGCGCCCATTGGACTTCGGGGTGGCTGATGCCGTGGGCTGCGTTGTGCTCGGCGCGGATGAGGTCGCGAACGCGGTGGAGGAGGTCGGGAAGCGGTGGAAGTCCATCCAGCGAGGTAAAATAGGGTTCGACGACACGGTGATAATCGGCGGGAGCGATGCTGTCGATTTTTATGGAATCAACTTCGAGTAGTGTTTGGTAAATGTCGAAAAGAACGAGAGAATTTTTCATGGTGATCCGGTTTCCAAAAGGAGCGGAAAGATATTCGTAGAGCGAAGTTTTGCAATCATGAATTGCTTTTGTAAAGCCGCAGGAGATTAATAAATTCGCGTATTTTTTACTTTTGAGATGCCCTTGAGTCAACACGTCGGACAGGCAAGGGTGGTTTTATTTCCAAAGGAGGATTTCCTTTCGGCCTTTTGAGGAGAGATCATAAATGCCCCGGGTTTTACGATCGAACCAGCCATAGACATTGTCGTATAAAATGGCTCGTGCTTTGGGTTCGGTGAGTGCTTTTGCAAGATCAGAGGCTTTACCGGCACCTGACTTTTCGAGGTAGGCGGCTATTGCGAGAGCGCGTTGCCGGTAGGCCGTCATGACGCCTCGGCGTTTGTCGGAGCCGCCGAGATTCGGATCGCCGACGCGACGTAGAAACTCGCCGAGTAGATATTCGCGGCGAATTTTGTTTTTTCGTGGTTTGTATTCGCCGGGGTCGAGCAGTACGTTGACGCTGCCTGTTTTTATTTTAGGATTGATTAGGAGCAGTCCTAAACCAAGCATTCTCAGGAGTTTTAGGATTTGTTTTTTGCGTTTTTTTAAAGCGGAGCAATTGTGTGGAACACCGATATAAACTTTGGAACTTATAGCCTGACGCTCCACAGCTTGCAGCAGGACGCTGAGGTTGAGGGATAGTTTTAATTCGACAATGAGAGGCTCTTCTTCGCCGCGTAGGCCCATCACATCACAATCCATAATTTCGCCTTTTACTTCGTAAGATTGGGTTTCTAAAAATTTTTTCAACGGCAAATAGAGATCACTTTCTTTCATGCGTATGAAGAGAGAGTTTACGGACTCAAACCTGTAAAGACGATTTCAATTTACTATTTACGAAAGGTCTTAAAACATTTTCACTTCTGCTTCTCATGAATTTTTCTTCATCGTCTGCGACGGCAGATTTTTCTAGCAATTCACCTGTCCCAGTTTGCATTGTCGGCATCGGCGGATTCGCCGAATCTCATCATAAAGCGATTTTCGATTTGGAGCAGAAGGGAGTTTTCAAACTCGTAGCCACCTGTGACCCGAATCATCTCTCTCTCGGCTTACAAGAAATTGCCGCCAAAATGGAGTTTGAGAGACGTGGTGTGCGCGTCTATGCGGACTTCGATGAGCTAATCAAACGTCATGAAAAAGAAACTCAGCTCATTACTTTGCCCGTGCCAATTCGCTTTCATGCTCCGATGCATGCGGCCTGTGTGGAGCGCGGAATAGCTTGTTATTTAGAAAAACCGCCCACCTTGAACCCGCGTGAGCTAGAGGAAATGATCGCGGTCGATGAAAAAGCAGCAAAAGCCACCCAGGTCGGCTTTAACTACATCGTTGAATCTTGGCGTCATAAATTGAAAGAGCGCCTATTCGCTGGCGAATTTGGAAAATTGCAACGCATCACATTTCTCGGAGAATGGCCTCGGGATGCAAAATACTACTCCCGCGCACCCTGGGCCGGCAAACTCATGGGAACGGATGGAACACTGATTCTCGACTCTTGCTTTGGAAATGCGATGGCTCATTACATCCACAATTCCCTTTTCTTCGCTGGTCAAGACGGAGTCTTCTCGTGGACGCAGCCTCGACAAATTCGCAGCGAGCTCTACCGCGCCAATTCGATCCAAAGCTTCGATACACTTTTCTCTGAAGCTCAGACAGAGAGCGATGTCATTATCCGTATCGCCATGAGCCACGCCACATCCCCCGAAAATGGATCGATAACACGAGAGACATTGTATTGTGAAAAAGCTCGCATAGAGATCACTCCACATGTTGGAGCCAAGATTTTTTTCAATGAGGAAGAGAAAAAAGAAACACACGAAATCGGGTATAACGAACTAGTGCAAGCTAACTTCCTGCACTATCTCGCTTACTTGCAAGGCAAAGCAGCTCGCCCGACCACGCTTTTGAAAGATTCTCGTCCCTTCGTTTCATGGAATGCAATGAACTTTGTTGCTGCGGGAAAAATTACAAATATTCCAAAAGATCATATTAAAACGATCACCAATCCGCACACCGAAAGCCCCGTGCAAGTCATCGACGGTATTTCCGATGCACTCACGCATTTTTTAAACACCGGACAAATGCCTTCCGAAAATGCAGTTTCTTGGGCGCAAGTCGGAGGCTCCGCCGAGGTAACTCCGCAAAATCTGGAAAAGTTAAACGACGTTGTAAAATCTCTCGTTTAGTCCACAGGCACGAAGCGGACAATTTTGTCCGGCGCATTTAAAACGAGATAAAGCAAACCATCCGGGCCGATGCGCACGTCGCGAATGCGTCCGAGCCCTTTGGAGATAAGCTCGCGCTCGATCACCTCGCCGTCGCGCACGCGCAAACGATGTAACTCCTTTGACGCAAGACCGCCTGCGAAAAAATCATTTTTCCAATTTGGAAAAGCCTTACCGCTGGCAACATCGAGACCGCAAGTCGCGATCGAGGGAGTCCAGTAGCTCAGCGGCTGTTCCATGCCGACTTGCTCGGTTTTATCCGTGATCGGCGTACCGTTGTAGTTCATCCCATAGGTAATCACCGGCCAGCCATAGTTTTTTCCTCGCTCGATTCGGTTAAACTCATCCCCGCCACGCGGCCCGTGCTCGGTCTCGTAAAGCCCACCGGTCATTTCATCAAAAACCAAGCCCTGCGGGTTGCGATGTCCGTAACTCCAAATTTCCGGCAGAGCATCCCGCACGTTTACAAAAGGATTATCCCTAGGGATCGAGCCATCGTCGTGCAGGCGAAAAATCGAACCATTCGGCAGCGAGAGGTCTTGTGCTTTTTGTTGCTCACCGCGATCACCGATACCGAACCAGAGGTATCCATCGCGAATCACGATACGTGTTCCAAAGTGCACGCCCCTTTCTCCGTAGGCGGAGGGTTTTCCCTGCCAGATCACTTCTTCATTTTTCCAAGTGTTGTTCTCGATTTTCCCGCGCACGATTTTTGTGAGCACACGAAGCGAACCCGATTTACGCAAACCATCGGCAAAGCCTAAATAAACCCATCCATTTTTTTCGTAATCCGGATGCAGAGTCACAGCGAGCATCCCGCCCTGACCATGCTGAACCGACTGCGGGATATTTTTTATCGGTGCTTCAAGGCTCCCATCTTTATTTACAAAACGCACCGCACCACCCCGCTCGGTTACGATCATACGTCCGTCGGGCAGGAAGTCGAGAGCCCACGGTGTCGCTAGCCCGTTGACCACTTCCTCCACGCGATAGCTCGCCCGGTCGGTCACGATTTTTTGGGATTTATCTAAGCGCGGAAAAGGATTTTTTTGATTTTTGTAAGCCGTTTCTTTTTCTCGGATAAAAATAACCAGCGCACGTTGATCCTGCCGACTTAATACATTGGCGAACGGCGGCATATCCAAATCCGGCAATCCGCTTGCAATATTTTTTTGAATATCCTGATCACTCGTCCCGTGCTTAAACGCGCCATCAATGAGCGAACTCCCCAGCCCACCCTCCAGATTTTCTCCGTGGCAGGATGCGCAGTGTTGACGATAGATCTCATCCGCTTTCGCTCCAAATACTTTGGGCAAGGCGCAACCCGCACCCAGTAAAAAAACGAAGCCGAAACGAAAAAGAAAATTCATAGGGAGAACTAGTTTGGTTTATATCGGTGGTTGCCCACGGGAACCATGCCAGATACGAAGAATTTCAACTAAACGTTTCGCTGGGGTAACTCGATAAAAAATTCGATAATTCCATGACAGGATTTCTCGGATTCGATCAGAGCCACTTAGGGAATACTTGGGACCGAGTAAGGGGAAATCTTGTAAAAGTTCTACGGTGCGAATGATGTCCTGCCCGACGCGTTTCGCCGACTTGGAATCGCTCACGGCAATATAAGAAACAATTTCACGAAGGTCGTCTATGGCCGGATTCGTCCAGATTATTTTGCAGTCCATTCTGCTAATAATCGTTTTACTTGTTCGTGAGTTTGAGTATGACCGCTATCAGCTGCTTTTTCGCCTTCTCGCACGGCGGATATTACCTGTAATTCTTCAATGATCTCAAAAACTGAAACGTTCTCCGGGAGATGTTGAATGCGATCCAGCACAAGTTCTTTATCGCTCATGTAAAAAACGATATTCGGAAGGTAATTAAATAACAAGTCGATACTTCTGACTAAACAGAGCTACCAATCAAGTCTCAGCAAATGCCTCGGGTGGCGGGCAGGAGCAGATGACATTTCTGTCGCCATAGACATTATCGATACGACCGACCGGCGGCCAGACCTTGTGCTCGCGCAGCCACGGTGCCGGAAAGGCTGCCTCGTGTCGTGAATATGGATGCTCCCATTTCTCTGCTGAGACAACTAGCGACGTATGTGGCGAGTTGACTAGTGGATTGTCCTCTCGGCTAAATTTTCCATCGACAACAGCCTGCATCTCACCGTGGATCGAAATCATTGCATCGCAAAAACGATCCAACTCTGCCTTCGATTCACTTTCCGTCGGCTCGACCATCAATGTCCCGGAAACCGGAAAACTCATCGTCGGCGCATGAAAACCATAGTCGATTAGCCGCTTGGCGACATCTTCGACTTCGATACCGCAACGCTCCTTCCACTCGCGAAAATCAAGGATGCACTCATGCGCGACGCGCCCATTTTTTCCACGATAGAGCACTGGGAAGTAGGCGTGGAGACGCGCTGCGATATAGTTTGCATTTAAAATAGCCACCTCCGTGGCGGCACGCAAACCCTCCGCGCCCATCATCGCGATATACATCCACGAGATAAGGTCGATGCTCGCACTGCCCCAAGGTGCCGCAGATACTGCAGGGACACCTTTTTCTCCGCCCATTTTTACAAGACCATGTTTTGGTAAGAAAGGAACGAGGTGCTTTGCGACACCGATGGGACCGACCCCTGGGCCGCCTCCACCGTGTGGAATGCAGAAAGTTTTGTGTAAATTTAAATGGCAAACGTCCGCGCCAATCGCTCCCGGACTGCATAGCCCGACCTGCGCGTTCATATTGGCACCGTCCATATAGACTTGCCCACCTGCCGCGTGCACGCTCTCGCAAAGCTCCAAAATCGACTCTTCGAAAACTCCGTGCGTGGAGGGGTAGGTAACCATGATTGCTGCGAGTTGCTCCTTATGCTCGGCGATCTTGGCGTGCAGGTCGCCCATGTCGATATTACCCGCCTCGTCGCAACGGACGATGACAACCTTGAACCCAGCCATCACTGCCGAAGCGGGATTTGTGCCGTGTGCTGAAGTCGGAATGAGACATATATTGCGCTGCTCTTCGCCTATGGAGCGCAAGTATTCACGAATCACTAAAAGCCCGGCATACTCGCCTTGCGAGCCGGCATTCGGCTGCAAAGACACACCCGCAAATCCCGTAATTTCGGACAACCAACTTTCGAGTTGCGAGAACATTTCAAAATATCCCGAGGCTTGTTCGGTAGGCACGAAGGGATGAATGCGGCTCACTTTTTCCCACGTCAGCGGGAGCATTTCCGAGCTGGCGTTGAGCTTCATCGTGCACGATCCGAGCGGAATCATCGAAGTCGTGAGCGAAATATCACGGGCTTCGAGCCGACGAATGTAACGCAGCATTTCGGTCTCGGTGTGGTAACTATTAAAAACCGGATGTTCCAAAATCGCCCCTTCGCGCCGTGCAAACTCAGGCCATGCATCCGAAGCATCGGCTTCCAAATTTCCGGCATCGGGAGCCGAGGCACCCGCACATTTTGCAAAGATGGAAAGCAATGTCGAAATGTCCTCCGTCGTCTCGTCGAGCGAGAGACCGACTTGATTTTCTGAAATCGAACGTAGGTTGACACGCTGCTTCTCCGCCTCGGCAAGCACGTCGGCAGCGGAAATTTTCGAATCACTCAAATCCACCGTGAAGGTATCGAAGTAAACATGTTGCGGGACACAGTAGCCCATTTTACGAAGCGCGGCTGCGAGTTTTTGCGTTTGCAAATGGATGCTTCGGGCGATGGAACGCAGCCCCTCGGGCCCGTGATAGATCGCATACATCGCAGCCATTACCGCCAGCAAAACCTGTGCCGTGCAAATATTACTCGTCGCTTTTTCTCGGCGAATATGCTGCTCGCGAGTTTGCAGAGCTAGGCGCGTAGCAGGCTTGCCCTGCGCATCTTTGCTCACTCCCACGAGACGCCCCGGCAAGCGGCGTTTGAATTTATCTTGTGTCGCCAAAAAACCAGCATGAGGACCACCATAGCCTAGGGGGATTCCAAATCGTTGTGAAGAGCCGACTACGATATCCGCTCCGAGTTCTCCCGGCGGAGTCAGTATCGTGAGAGCTAGCAAATCGCTTGCGACGATGAGCAATCCCTTCGCCGCATGCACTTTCTCGGCCAAGGCACGGAAATCACGAATCGTCCCATCCGTAGCGGGATATTGAATGAGCACACCGAAAGCATTCGTCGCATCGAAATCATCGGCAAAAACATCCATCACCTCGATCTGCATATTCAGAGGCCGAGCGCGTGCGTGAATGAGGTCGATCGTTTGCGGATGACAGTCCGCGGAAACGATAAAATGTTTCCCCTGCCCGGCTACTCCAGCAGCCATCGCCATCGCTTCGGCAGCGGCAGTGCCCTCATCGAGCATGGAGGCATTTGCAAAATCCATCCCCGTAAGGTCAGCAACCAGTGTCTGGAAATTTAAAAGAGCCTCCAAACGCCCTTGTGAAATCTCAGCTTGGTAGGGCGTGTAGGCAGTATACCAACCTGGGTTTTCAAGGATATTTCGCCGTATCACCCCGGGCATAAACGTGTCGTAGTAGCCCAGTCCGATATACGAAGTGAAGACTTCGTTTTTATCAAAAATTTGGGCCAAGTCGGTTAGGGCACTTGTTTCACGTCGTGCGTCCGGCAGCTGTAGCGGCTCTTTTAGGCGAATTTGCGATGGGACAACTTCAGCCAAAAAGCCTTCCATATCTTTGTGTTCCAAGAAGGAAAGCATGCTCTCCGCGTCGGAGGCATTCAAACCAAGATGACGGTTCGCGAAATGCGTGGGGTGAAATTTTAAACTCATAAAAAAACTACCCGATATGCTTCAAGTAGTCGCTCGCAGATTTTAAACCATCAAGCTGCGAAGAGTCCGAAAGTTTGATTTTAAAAATCCACCCCTCGCCGTAGGGATCCGTATTTACCAAAGCCGGATCCGCTTCGAGTGCTGCATTTCCTTCGATGATTTCGCCCGAGACGGGCGTGTAAATATCGCTAGCCGCCTTTACGGACTCGACAACCGCCGCGACATCACCAGCCGAGAAACTCGCTCCGGGCTGTGGAGGTTCGGCATAGACGACATCAGTCAACTCCGCTTGGGCGTGATCGCTGATTCCGACTGTGGCTACATCACCTTCCACACGCACCCACTCATGCGTGTCGGCATACTTTAAATCTTCGGGAACATTTGACATAAGCTTTGATTTATTTGAGACGAGTTTTTTTATAGAATTGTTTTTTGGATACGCAAGCAGGATAGCGGCGTCCACGAATATCGATCTCGACTTCGCTGCCGATTTTCGCAACATCCGCAGGCAAATAGGCAAAGGCAATTCCATGCCCAAGCGTCGGCGACAATGCGCCACTGGAGGTCTCGCCGACCTGAACATCCCCCTGAAAAACGGCATAGTGCGGACGCAGAGGCGGTGCCTTGCCAAGAACTTTTAGCCCAGCCAAGCGAACTGCGGGGCCCTTTTCCTTTTGCTCAATAAGTATCTCGCGACCAATAAAGGATGGTTTTTCAAAATCCACAAAAAATCCCAAACCTGCTTCGAGCGGCGTGCGCTCTTGGCTGAGGTCGCTCCCATTGAGCGGCAAACCGGCCTCTAGGCGCAAAGTATCTCGTGCACCCAGCCCACACGGCTCCGCACCCAACTCCACAAGCCGATTCCAAAGTAGAAAAGCCAAGTGCACCGGGCAAAAAACCTCAAACCCATTTTCTCCCGTGTAGCCCGTAATACCACAAAAAACCTCTTCGCTCGAAAATCGTTGACGAACCAGTCGATTCCTCGGCGGCAAATAATCCGCAAATAACGAATAAAATAAATTCGCCGCCTCTGGTCCCTGAACTGCTATCGCCGCAAACTCCTCACTCCGATTCTCAAACCTCACCCCCTCGGGCAAGTGCTGCGCAATCCACGCCTCGTCGATGTCGATACAAGCCGCATTTACAATGAGCAAAAAACGCGAACCAACCACGCGATAGACAATCAAATCATCAATGACGCCGCCTTTTTCATTTAGCATCAGCGTGTATTGTCCCTCGCCCTCGGCAAGTTTATCGACATTATTCGTCAGAAGATGATTTAAAAAACCCTCCGCTTTCCCCGGCTCATCTGCCTCGATAAAAAACTCTCCCATGTGCGAAATGTCGAACATTCCCACCCGATCGCGCACCGCTCGATGCTCCTCAATGATTCCGCGATATTGAACCGGCATCGACCATCCCGCGAAATCGACCATCCGTGCCTGTGCTTCCAAGTGACTCTCCCGAAGTGGGGTATATTTTAAACTCATTATTATTTTTTTAATCCTTTTTTCCCACAGCAGTTTCTTGAGCTGCATCATGCAAGCTCTCGTCCACTTTGAGGTAAGTGTATGACTTTAAAGCCTCTTCGTAACTTTGCAAGCAACGCATCCCTTCTTTCGGCTTCATTTTATCCTCGCGGATTGCGCGACTCGTCTTTGCTTTTATTTTTCGCACCATCTCCTTGGTGTCCCACTGGGTCAAGGAGAGAACCTGCCCGACCGTGCTTCCTCGTAAGACCTCCTCCACATAGTAGCCCGACTCCTCGTCCTCATCGAGAAAGATATGCATCTCATTCACGCGGCCAAAAAGATTATGCAAATCCCCCATGATATCCTGATACGCTCCCACCAAAAAAATCCCTAAATAATAGGGCTCTCCCGGTTTAAAGCGATGCAGCGGCAGCGTATCCTTCACATCCTGCAAATCGACAAACTTACTCACTTTCCCATCCGAATCGCAGGTAATGTCCACGATGAAACCATTGCGATCCGGCTCCTCATTCAGACGATGAATCGGCATCACCGGAAAAAGCTGCCCCAAGGCCCAATGATCGAGCAAGGACTGGAAGACTGAAAAGTTGCAAATAAACTGATCGCCAAGAGCCGTCTCCACGTCCTTGATCTCTTCCGGCACATAGCCCATCCCCCGCGACATCTCGACAATTCGCTCCGCAATATGCCAATACAGCGTATCGATCTTCGCCTTCTCTGGCAGCTCCAGCATCCCAAGGTCAAACATCGACTGCGCCTGATCTCGAAGCTGCTGCGCATCGTGCAGATCCTCCATCCGATGCGTCTTCCCGACACCGGCGAAAATTTCCGCCATATCCCGCAGCACCTTCGGATCCTTCTCGGACACTTTTATTCCCTCTGCATTTATATCGCGATGCTTCTCGATCGCTCCAAACGCCTCCACGATCAGCACCGAATGATGCGCCACCAGTGCCCGCCCACTCTCACTACAGATAATCGGATGCGGCACATTTTCCGCATCCAGCACATCCTTTATATTATAGACGATGTCCCGCGTGTATTCCGCCAAGCTATAGTTCGTCGAGCTATCAAATGTCGTCCGGCTGCCATCATAGTCCACCCCAAGACCACC
>JBKEAD010000194.1:0-6028 GCA_047971915.1 Chthoniobacterales bacterium | reverse complement strand
CCCACAACTCCTGCAGAGACATCCCATCATATTCTCCACCCCGCACTCGGCTCTGCGCCTCTTCCCGATCTACGCACTCCCAAGACTCACCAATCACAGCACCCTCCGGTAAATTTTTTCCATATTTATCGGCGAGAGAACGTCCCCCCCAAACCCGCTCCATAAAGACAGCTTCAAAAAAAATAGGTGAAATCAACATCATAAAATACCGCTAAAAAATCAGATGCTATTTTGTTAAAACAAGGCTAACGAGAATTTTTTTACTCCAAAAACGTCAAAACGACGGAGCATTCGCCATTTTTAGGTTTGAGCCTGAAATATCCTAGAAATATCTAATAATCTGAACTTTTTCCGCTGGTCACTGTCTATCCTGTCTGAAAGTATCCAAAAACCGATTTATGAAATACCGTTATCTTCCCTGCCTGCTGGCCCTCACCGCCGTCACTTTGACCGGATGTGATAAAAAAACAGAAAACTCAACACCCGCAACCGATTCGGAACAAGCCACCGCCGCTCCCGAAGTTACGGAAGTCGCCGAAGTCGCCGAGATTACTGAAACACCGACCACATCGGATACCGCAGATACGACCGACATGGGCGATGCCTCCACAAACACTCCTGAAGTCGTCGAGGAAGAAACCGTCGTCATCGATGCCACGCAAGCAGCAGCACCCGACGCCGCTGCGTCCGCATTCGAGGCACTGCCGGACCCCGTCGCAACCGTCAACGGCAAGCCCGTTAGCAAAGCGGATTTTGTAAACTCTCTCAGCGAAGTATTCGGCTCTATGGGTCTCGACCCCTCCATGATCCCACCCGCTCAGCAAGGAATGCTTTTCAGCCAGTTTTTAAAAGACCTCATCAACGACAAACTCATCGAATCTGCCTCAGCAGAAGTTGAAGTCACCGATGCAGATGTAAATGCCGAGATTGAAAAAATTCGCAGTCAATACCCCGATCCAACACAATTTGAGCAAGAATTAACTGCCGCAGGCCAAAGCCTAGACAGCATCAAAGACCGGCTTAAAACAATGCTCCGCCAGCGTAAATGGGTCGAATCCCAAACCAAAGATGTCACCGTCAGCGACGAAGAAATCTCCGAATACTACGCAAATAACAGCGCACAATTCGAACAACCCGAGCTCGTCCGCGCAAGCCACATTCTTTTCCTAGCAGATGAAAACGCTGACGCCGAAACCGACGCCGCATCCAAAAAGAAAGCCACAGACGCCATTGCTCGCTCCAAGAAAGGTGAAGACTTCGATGAACTCGTTGTCGAGCTCTCCGAAGAACCCGGTGCCGCCGAACGCAAAGGAGACCTCAACTTTTTCCCAAAAGACCGTATGGTTCCTGAATTCGCAGACGCCGCCTTCGGCATGGAAGTTGACACCATCAGCGAAGAACCCGTCCGCACCCGCTTCGGATGGCACGTCATCAAAGTCACCGACAAAAAAGACAGCCGCACCGTGCCTCTCGATGAAGTAAAAGAAAACATCAAAGAATTCATCACCGAGGAAAAAACCCAAAAAGAAGTCGAAACAATCGTCGAAACCTTACGCTCCAAATCTGATGTCGAAACCTTCCTTCCTGAGCCAACTGCTCCAGCCGCGCCAGAAGCAGCACCCGCGCAAAACTAAGCAGGGAAACAACATCGGCATCCTCGGCTTGGGGATTATCGGCTCCCGCGTTGCGAAAAATCTTCGCAGTGCGGGAAACCATGTCTGGGTCTGGAGCCGCACCCCGCAGCCCACACCCAATTTTCTCGCCTCGCCGAAAGAAGTCGTCGAGCACGCCACGCTCATTCATATCTTCGTTAACGACGGAAAGGCGCTCCACGACGTATTGCGAGAGATCGCCCCGAAGCTCACCCCGAAACATACCGTTATCAACAGCACAACGGTAAGTATCGAAGAGACATTAGAAGCCCAAAAAATCGTCGAAAAAGTCGGCGCAAACTACATCGACGCCCCCTTCACCGGCAGTAAAAACGCAGCCGAAGCTGGCGAACTCGTCTATTACGTCGGCGGAGACCAAAAGCTCATCCAGAGCATAGAGCCCATCCTCGAAGCTAGTGGACGCCTCGTCGTCCCGGTCGGTAAAGTCGGCGACGCCACAGCGATCAAGCTCGCTACAAATATCCTCACGGCCACCACCGTTGCCGCCCTCGGCGAGGCCACCGCCATCCTCCGAGCGAACGAAACCTCACTGGACGCCTTCGAATTGGCTCTCAAAGAAAATTTAGTCCATTCCGCTGCCCTCGATTTCAAACTGAAAGCTCTCACCACCAAAAACTTCGAGCCGCACTTTAGTCTGAAAAACATGGCCAAAGACATGCGTGCCGCCCAAGCAGCCGCCTCCAAAGCCGACTTTCAACTCCCCGTCGTCGATACCTTCCTAAAAATTGCAGACAACTTCGACGAGGAAACCCAAGCAAAAAACGACTTTGCGATTCTCTCGGAATCTCTGAAGCCAAACAAAGCGGCCCAAGCCCCAGCACCAAAATTTTCTAAAGAAGATTCTGCAAAAGAAAAAAAAGAAGACAAAAATCAAGATAAATAGAGTTAGCTGAAAAATATTTCTTGTTGATCCTTGTCCACTGTTTTCGCCAAACAGGTTCATCCATTAGGATTATTTCGGCCCGAAAAGCTGGAACTAAATAACAAAAATTTCAAATCTCTATCAACGAATACAGGGATTCCTTATCAGAACCTCATAAACTTGTATTTGTTAAAGACTAGATGATATGCGAACAGAGCGATGCAGGTAACCCGGCACGTTAAAAATGTTTTTTCTTAATCATATCCGTTCACGCTCGCTTAAAACTTTCTCATCATGCACACAAACACTTCCTCATGGTTCCCCATCCGCGACAAATGCCATTTTTTCCTCCACGGAAACGATGCCGAACGTTACCTCAATGGGCAGGTCACAAATAATATAAAAAAACTAGCCACCAACCACACCCTTAGTGCCTGTCTCCTCACGCCAAAAGGCAAACTCTGCGCCCTTCTCACAATTTCCCGCAGTAGATTCCCTCTCGTTGACGGCACCGAAGCCATCGACGGATTTCTCATTGAATCCGATCTCGTTTTGCAAGATGTAATTTCAAACCGCCTCGAACGCTACATCGTAGCCGACGACGCCCACCTCACCGATTTGACGGGTAAATTTTACGGACTCCACCTCCTGTCGCCTGAAGAAAAAATTTCCCAATCCATAGTCACACCACTTGTTATTCACCAGCACAGTCGCCTCGCTACACCCGGCTACGACATCTGGTTTCCTAATATAGAAACTGCTAAGTCGCTCCAGCTCGACCCTGGTGCCGAGCTATCCTCCGCCGATATCGAGCACGAGCGCATCCGCCTCGGCACTCCCAAATGGGGGCACGAACTCAGTGAAAACACCCTTCCCGCCGAAGTCGGACTCGACAAAACTGCCATCGACTTTCACAAAGGCTGCTACCTCGGCCAAGAAGTCATCTCCCGTATCCAAAGCATCGGCCACGTAAACCATCACCTTGTCCCCTGCCATTGGGAAAATGAAGACCTCACCTCGTTTCCCTTATCCATCCCGTTGTTCAGCGATGCCGCCACTGCCAAGGATTCGACCAATGCAAAACCCGTCGGCAAAATCACGAGTATCTCCCCGAATAAAAACGCTAAAATCGGCCTAGCAATCATCCATCGCAGTGTCAGCGACGCCACAGAACTCTTTGCTGCCGAAAATAAAGAACACCCCAAACGCATACTTCGTATTGAAATTTCTCACCTAGCACGGCATAACAACAACGATGAAACTCTATAGTCTAACTATTCTTTTGGCACTCGCAGCCCTCATCGGCACCGCCACCGCTCAGCTCGGCCCCGATGTCGCCGTGCTCGAAATTCAATTTGGAAAAGAAAAAACACGTGAAACCGTCATTCTCGGACTTTACGACCAAGACACCCCACAAACCGTCGCCAACTTCAAAGACCTCATCAATCGTCGTTTTTACAACGGCATGCGTTTCCACCGCGCCTTTCCCGGCACTCTTGTTCAAACTGGCGACCCCTACAGTAAGCGTGGACCAAGCTTACGCTCCGGCACGGGTGGCCCCGGCTACACCATCCCATCCGAAATTCGCAAAACTCCGCTCAAAGGCCGCATCGCCGCCGCTCGCCTGCCCGATAAAATAAACCCTGCGCGCGAAAACAACGGCAGCCAATTCTTCGTTTGCCTCCAATCCATGCCCGACCTCAATAAACAATACACCGTTTTTGGCGAAGTTCTCGAAGGCATGGAAGTTCTCGAACGCATCAGCAACGCCCCAGCTGACAGCAACGATTTCCCAATCGAAAAAATTGTAATCCGTCGTGTCACCCTCCAGCCTCGCATTCCCGCTGCTGCTGTAGCGACAAATTAAATTTACCCGAATCGCAAAATTTTCTAGCCACAGCGAAAAGACCTAGTAAGGTAATCCGCTCCACGGGAAAAATTTCCCTAGGAAACCGGGTAGGTACCGAAGCGGTCAAACGGGGCAGACTGTAAATCTGCTGGCTCTGCCTTCACAGGTTCGAATCCTGTCCTGCCCACCATCCCGCATTCGCGGGACAAAAAGAAAACCGACAGGATGAGAACGCAGTTCGAGCGCCACTGCGCGAAGCGCAAAGCTTAAAAAAAGGCCGAAGGCCCATCCCGTGCAGACTGCCCGAAGGGCGGTCAATCCTGTCCTGCCCACCATCCCGCATTCGCGGGACAAAAAAAGCACGACGGAACCTAACACTGACTTTATCGAAGTGTCTCGCGTATTCTTTCGGCGTAGCTTTTGAATGGCGTTTGGGAATTATGTTTTTTTGAACCATTTAAAGTTGCTTGTGTAATGTCTCCCCGCCCTATCCAAGCACCGACTTTTTTTTCTTTTGCTTCAGCTTCCAACTCGTGGAGATATTTCATATAGGCCTTCCCGCTTTTTCCATCGGGATGCTTAGGCTTATAACCGTGAATACGAACTAAACCCTCTTTCACTAAAATCTCTCCTAGGTCACCTTCGCCAGTTTCTATCAAAGCATAGTGCCGCTGTAACCGACTACTACCTAGGGCCTTCGTCCATTTTGTGCGTATAGTAAAAGGTTCTCTCAAAAGTTCTGCAACCCGCTTTTTAGAATACTTCGCCACAAGAAAAAGCTCTTCCTTACTAATATCCCAATATTCGGCCTGCTCGGACGTTCGGTCCGGATACCTATCATTTGTTTCAGGAGTATCGACATAGCAAAGGCGAAAAATATATTTCTTTCCGTTATATCTTACATGGAAACTATCTCCATCATTGAACTTATATGTTGAGAGGTAGCAGTCTTCTAAGACTTCCCATTCAGCATAAGCAGAGCAGAAAGAAAAAAAACACAGACACACAAAAATATATTTCATTTACCTTTTTTGAATGATGTTTTGAATTTCTCCGAGCTTAAATTTTTTATTCTGAATACAAAGCTTAGGAGTCTGTTGAAAAACTATGAAACGGAAAATTTTAAAGATTTTTAAGATAAAAGTCAGCGGCTTCGCCGGAAGCATTTTTGGAGACCCTGCGGGCTGCGGCCCTTTTATTTATCGGCTTCGTTGCGAATCGGTCCGGTAGCTAAAGCTATCCTCTCTCATCGCGCCTTGCTGCTAAACAAAATGCCTCGCAGTTTTCCATTCCCTACTTTTTCAACAGTCTTTTAGGGAGTATCCTCGGAGCAAGCTCCGAGGATCTTTTATTTCTCCTCAAAGGTCGAAGCGGTCTAGCTCCATGACTTTTGTCCAAGCTGTCACAAAGTCGCTTAGGAATTTTTCCTGAGCGTCGTCGGTGGCGTAAACTTCCGCCAAGGCGCGAAGGATGGAGTTTGCGCCGAAAACGAGATCGGCGCGGGTGGCCGTCCATTTTTGCTTTCCAGATTTGCGGTCGTGTCCGGTGAAGGCGTTGCCGCATGGGGAGGCCTGCTTCCATTCGGTCTCCATGTCGAGCAGGTTGATGAAGAAATCGTTGGTGAGCTGTCCTTCACGCTCGGTA
>JBKEAD010000156.1:0-17084 GCA_047971915.1 Chthoniobacterales bacterium | reverse complement strand
AGGGTGTCGCCCGTGGGGGTGTGATTGGTAAAATAGCCAGAGTCGGTGATCCCGGCCCATGTGTGAAAGCGTAGGGGGTCGTTGCGAAGTCGACAATCAAGGAAGCTGCCGCGCCGAGGATGCGCCCGTTTTTTTCTGCAACAAGCTGTCCTTCGGGAAAGACGCGCTGGTGACTTTGCAGGTGGCTTTCTGCCCAAATGACATTTTCTTACGCCATTTGGGGATAGGCCTCGTGATTAAGCTCTCCTAAGGCCGGGATGTCTTTTGGGGATGCGGTTCGGATGAGGAGTTTGGCACGATGCGATGAAGGCGATTTTCGGGGCATAAAAAAGAAGGTGGAAAAAACCCGTGCGAGGAAAACATATTCCTACGAGGGATGCCGAGAAATTTTCCTAATTTTCAGACGGGCTTTTAGCGTGTTGCTTTTCTGTATTCTTCCATTGCGGCGGGCATGGCTTTTTCCAAAGCTTTGATTCGCTTTTCGTCCATGGGATGGGTGGCCAGAAATTCGGGAACTTTGTTGCCTTTGCTGGCTGCGGCCATACGTTTCCAGAAGGCGATTGCCTCACGCGGATCGTAGCCGGCGCGTGCGGTGTAGAGGAGGCCGATTTGATCTGCTTCGTATTCGTGAGTCCGTGAAAAAGGCAGCATGATACCGTATTGTGCGCCGACTCCGTAGGCACCCATCGCGACACTACGGACGGCGGCACCGGCACTGCCGCCGAAAATACCAAGGCCGAGATCGAGAATGTTTCCACCGACGGAAAGTAAGGTTCCCTGCGAGGCGCGTTCGCCGCCGTGGCGCGTCGTAACGTGTGCGACCTCATGTCCCAAAACGACGGCGAGGCCATTGTCATTTTGAGCGATGGGCAGGATGCCGGTATTTACTCCGACCTTGCCGCCGGGGAGGGCAAAGGCATTTGGCGTGCTGTCTTCAAAAACGACAAACTCCCATTTTGCATTTGGGACATTGACGACAGAGGCTATGCGTCTGCCGACTCGCTGGACTTGTGCTTTTGCGGCGGAATTTGAAGAGATTTTTTCTGTCTTTTTTATTTCTTGAAAAGCCGCGATGCCTTGCTGGGCTTCTCCGTCTGGCGAGGTAAAGAGCATCCTCTTGCGTCCAGTTTCTTGCACTGTCGAGCAGGCCGAAAACCCTAAAAGAAGACTGAGCGCGAACCCGAGGGGGAGGGAGAAGCGAAGAAGTTGTTTCACTCTTTTTACATAACACATGCAATAGATTTCATGCAAGACGGAGTGCGGGTTTCCGAGAAATTTGGTGGTGTGGAGAGTTTTTTTTCAGACTTTTTTGCTTGGGTCTTGAAAAGGATTTTTTTTGCCCTAGAATCTCCCCATGCGTGAAATAAGTATTCGATTTTGGGTTGGGTTTGCGGTTTTTTTTCTACTTGTTCACGGAGATTTGCTGAGTCAGCAAACGGTGCGTCCGACGGCTCCGAGTGCAGCTGCGCCGAAGGCTTCGCCGCTTTCTGTAATGGCGATGAATGATGCTTTTGCGGATGTTTATGACAAGGTTTCGCCATCCGTGGTGATTATCGAAGTGCAGAAGACGGCTGAGACATCGACTGTGAATCAGCCGCCCACGACGGCTTGGGATTATTTTTTTAAAAACTACCAAGAGCCTTCGACGGATGCCGAAGCTGTGCCTTTTGAGGGATCGGGTTTTATTATTTCGGGAGATGGGTTGATTGTTACGAACTATCATGTCGTGACGGGCGCACGCGATAATGGGATCGAGATTTCTTTGCATGATGGTCGGAAATTTCCCGCCGTGCTTTTAGGTGCTGATGCAAAGACGGATATTGCTCTTTTGAAGATTGATGCCGTGGATTTGCCCGCAGCGGAGCTGGGAGATAGTGACAATCTGCGGGTTGGTAATTTTGCTTTTGCGATTGGGGCACCCTTTGCGCTGCCTTATACATTTACCTACGGTATCGTGAGTGCGAAGGGGCGTAATCGTCTGAGCCGTTTGCCGATTGAAGATTTTATTCAGACCGATGCGTCGATTAATCCCGGAAATAGTGGGGGACCGTTGGTGGATATTCATGGTCGCGTCGTGGGCGTAAATACCTTGATATATGATATGAATCGGGGGTTGGGGTTTGCGGTTCCGATTAATTTGGTAAAGAACGTCCTTAAGCAACTTGTGGAAAATGGTCGCGTCGTGCGTTCGTGGCTGGGAATTTCGATCTTGGGACTGCGAGAGGGGAGTTTTTTGAGGCAGCTTTTTCCTCACGTGCAGGATGGGGTTTTAGTAAATGCTGTTTTTGCGGGAACACCTGCGCACCAAAGCGATTTGCGGCCGGGGGATTTGATTGTTGAGGTCGATGGGGAACCTGTGGCGACATCACTGGATCTTCAGCGCGTGGTCATGGCGCAGCCCATAGGAGGTAATGTGAAGCTGAAAGTTTTGCGTGGAAACCAGACGGCGAGTCGAGAGATTACGATCACAACGGCGGAGCAGCCGGGCGTTCTTTTACAAACCTCGAATCGATTGAGAAGGCAATCGCAGCGGCACCCGATGCAAAGGCTTCCATCAGAAAATTTGAATCACCAGCCGACACCTCCGTCAGCAGATAGTCCGTTATTCGGGTTGGATGTGTTTGAGCTTGATGCGGTGACGATACGCCAAACGGGACGTAATTTGCCGGTTGGCTTGCTTGTTAAAAATGTCGCGCCGGATAGTCTGGCTGATGCAGCAGGCTTACTGCCCGGAGATATTATTGTGCAGGTTGGAGAGGTGGCTATTCGTAATGCCGAGGATTTTGTAAATGAGGTGATGAAGCCGCGACAGACAGAAGGTGCCCTCATTCTCATTCATCGTGGAGAGCAGAGTACCTTTGCTATTTTAAAAAATTAAAAAAAACGTGGTTCGTATGTTTTTTGAGCCGACATTTGAGCGCGATATACTGAGCTATAAATGGCAACGCAATTACTAACTAAAATAGGAAAGACGCAGCGGCTCGCTATCCTTGAAGAAATCAAACGCAGTGGCAGGGGATTACCGGTAAAAGCCTTGGCTGCCACACTCAAAATGAGCTATATGGGGGTGAAAGATCTTTGCATAGATCTGGAAAAAAACGGGCTTTTAAAAACATGGCGCAATCCGCGTCCACGGGGGCGACCCGAAATCGAATATCGGCTTACACGCAAGGCGGAAGAAGCTTTTCCAAGACCGGATAATTCAGCTTTGCTTTCCGTGCTTGCCTCCGCGGCACGTCTGCATGGTGCCGCCATGCCGGCAAAGTTGCTCATGCTTTATTTTCAAGAAAAGTTAGAAATTTACCGTAGATTTGTTCGTGGTGATACGCCACTGGAACGTGCAAAGTGGCTGGCCCGCGCACGTGATCGCGAGGGGCACTACTCTGTTTTTCATTCCGACCCGGAGCCATGTTTACTCGAACATCATCAGCCTCTGTGGGATGTTTTCGAGGCTTACCCGGATAGTGGAAAAATGGAAGAACGAATGATAGGGCAGGTTCTAGGGTGTCGTGTGAGTCGAAAAGTTACCACCCTAGAAGGCTGCTATGAAATACAGTTTTGGCTCTTGCTCTGAATTGCTTATTTCGTGAGTATCTCGGCAAAATGAAAATTAATATACTTTGTGGAACAAATCGGCCCGGAAGTAATACCCGCCTCGTTTCAAAAAATATTCTTTGTTTTTTAAAAGATACAGGCGTGGATGCGGAGTTGATCGATCTACTTTCGCTTCCGTCAGAGATTTTTGACCCGACGAGCTATGCGGAAAAACCGGCGAGTTTTGCCACATTTGCCGATGCAGTGCTTTCGTGCGATGGGCTTTATGTCGTAACTCCGGAGTATAATGGAGGTATGCCGGGCATTTTGAAATATTTCATCGATATGCTTCCTTTCCCGGAAAGTTTTGAAGAGCGTCCGGTGGCATTTGTCGGCTTGGCCGCAGGGCAGTGGGGGGCACTTCGTCCGGTAGAGCAGTTGCAAAGTATCTTTGGACATCGCAATGCATATATTTTTCCCGAGCGCGTTTTTCTTCCGCAAGTTTCAAACCTGCTTTCAGGAGAAGGCGTGCTGGACGAAGTAATCGCCAAGCGGCTTCGTAAACAGGCCGGAGGCTTTGTTGATTTTGTAAAAAAAATCAAGGCTTAGTCTCATGAAGTTTTTCTATAAATTTATTTTTATTAGCTTTCTTTTTTTTCAGATTGCGGGAGCACCTATAAGCTTTGGAGCAGAAAATAATCTAGATACACCTCAGCTCGCTTCGGATGCCGAACATGGAAAAAAAGATTTAGAGAAAAAACTTGATGGGTTTTCAGCATTTACAAAAAGAGCTATTTTATGGGTCACAAAAGATTCTAAATTTGCCACCAGCGTAGCCTTTCAAACACGCGCTGTGCTAGAATACGAGATCGCCGGATTTTCCATAGAACGATTATGTTTTTCTTTTTTAGTTCTTTTACTGACACTTGTTACGCGGCGCGTTTTCGGGTGTTATATTATTGCATATTGCATTAAGTTAGCCAGACGAACAAAGACCGATCTCGACGAACGTTTTATTCGTGCCTTAGAGCAGCCGCTGGTGACTCTCATTTTAATCATAGGGCTTTATATTTCAATTCGCATACTTCCGCTAAACGATGATTTGGCTTCGCTGGTGAGCAAAGTGTTCAATGCCCTGATAATGTTAGTGCTGGTCTGGGCGGCTGTTAGAATGACCGATCTTATCAGTGCTGTTTTGGAAAAAAGAATTGCACGTCGTCACGGAGCGGGTCTGGCTGGCTTTGCGCCGCTTGTACGAAAAACCTTACGTATTTTTGTGCTCGTAATCGGTATTTTAGTAACGGTTGATAACTTGGGTTATAATGTTACCAGCATTATAGCAACGCTTGGTTTAGGAACAGCTGCTCTGGCATTAGCGTCTCAAGATACTATCAAAAATGGATTTGGAGCACTTATGATTATGCTTGATAGGCCATTTAAAGTTGGTGATTGGATTCAGGTCGGAGATAAAGTAGAAGGCACGATCGAAGCGATTGGCTTACGTTCGACAAAGGTTCGGACTTTTGCAAAAACACTAATATCTATTCCAAATGGCGTGCTCGCCAATGAATATATAAATAACTATACTCGAATGCCAAAACGCCGAGTAAAACAAGTTATCGGTATTAGCTATGAAGCAACGGCAAAAGATATGGAGGCCATTGTAGAAGATGTCAAAAAACTACTACGCGAGGATGAAGGTGTGCATCAGGAATTTATCCTTGTGAGTTTTACAGACTTTGGCGAAAGCTCCCTAGATATGCTGGTGTATTATTTTACATCGACCACGGTTTGGCTTGATTTTATGGACGTGCAGCAGCGGATGAATCTAAAAATAATGCAAGCGGTCGAAGCGCGTGGTCTCTCCGTAGCCTTCCCATCGAGAACCCTATATTTGGATGGTGAGGTCGCAAATAAAATTGCGGGAAAAAACTATAGCTCTCGCTGGGATGCCGAAGCCCAAGCAGATAATGCTACGATAGCAAAAAATACCCCTTCAAAGTCTTAAGAGCCTGCTAAACTTATGAAGTTTAAAACTCTAACATATATTACTTTCGGAACTTTTATAGCCGCTATTTTAGTTTTTTTATTTCTGATAACTCATATGTTTTCGACATGGAGAGCTTCGAGATTTCAAGAATTGCAAAGTGGTAGTGAATTGCTCGAATTTAATGATAAAATGATAGAGGTCGCCGTCGTTGGAAACGATAAAAATGCTCCGGCATTACTTCTTATTCACTGTGGAGCAGGAGGGTATGACCAAGCTCTGGCATTGGCGGGAAATTTAGATACGGCGGGTTTTCGAATCATTGCTCCCTCGCGTCCGGGGTATTTGAGAACTCCTTTGGCGGAGGGCTTGTTGCCGGAACATCAAGCGCGACTTATGCGAGAAATGCTCAAGGAACTAGATATAAAAAAAGTTTCTGTTTTTGCCTTTGCCGAAGGAGCTTTTTCGGCCTGTATCCTAGCTTTGGAAAATCCTGATCTGGTAGAAAGCCTAATTTTACTTTCGCCGATTTTAGAAACGAAAGGACGCGAATTGCCGCCCGGTTTGAGAGCCTTGGATGAAATTACCGGGGATGTTGGTGCTTGGTGGCTCTATCGTAAAAGTGAAGCCGCGAAACCGAGAAAACTTTTTAAAAGTGTCTTTGAGTTAACTCAGGAATTTCCCCCCGGCATCCAACGTTATGAAACGATTGAGGGAATTATCGAAGATCCCGCACGGAAAGAGAACTTTGAAAAATTTCTTCAAAGTATGACGCCCGTTTCTCCGCGAGAAGATGGAACGCGAAATGACGATATTCAGTTAACCCAACCGCCAAGGATTCCTTACGGTAAAATTAGTTGCCCTGTCTTAATAATAGGAGGTGAAAATGATATATTATTGCCTAAAGGCTCTGTTGCAAAAATAGCCGAGCGTTTTGCGAAAAACTCGAACTTAGAACTCAAGCTTTATTCTAATAGTGGTTTTTTGGTTCCGATGGGTGATCAATACGAAGAATATCGGAATGATTTAATTTCTTTTCTGACAAAAAATATAAAGACGCTCCCAACTCCGATGAAGCCATCTGGAGGATATTCCTTGGAACCAATCAAATGAGTAAGAAGGCAGATTTTTTTCAACGACAGAGTTCGGCTCACAAAAAAACGCGGTGGCTTGTCTTATTTTTTATTTTGGCGGTGCTATGTATTATATTCATTATGCATGTTGTCGCGACGACGCTACTTGGTGTGCCACTAACTGATTTGAGTGTATTTTTAAGCACCACTGTAATCACTCTCGCTATTGTTTTGGGTGGTGCGCTTTTCAAAACAGCAAGTTTAAGTAAAGGCGGGGCGGCGGTTGCAACGATGATGGGTGGTGAGCGTGTCGATCTACAAACGAATGATCCCGCTTTGCGGCGTTTATTAAATGTGGTGGAGGAAATGGCAGTTGCTTCCGGTGTGCCAGTTCCCGAGATTTATGTGATGGAGCAGGAGCAGGGAATCAATGCTTTCGCGGCAGGTCATACCGTTAGCGATGCAGCCATTGGAGTGACTCGCGGTTGTATAGAGACTCTCTCGCGAGATGAGCTACAAGGTGTCATTGCCCATGAATTTAGCCATATTTTAAATGGCGATATGCGTTTGAATATTCGTTTGATCGGCGTTCTTTTTGGAATTTTGTGTTTAGCGATTATTGGGCGCGTTTTATTGCAAAGCAGCTTTTATGCGCGAGTGGGCTCTCGTAACTCCAAAGATAATTCTCAGCTACTTTTTTTGGCTACGGGGGTGTCGTTACTTGCGATTGGCTCGATTGGTGTTTTTTTTGCAAAGCTTATTCAGTCCGCAGTGAGTCGGCAGCGGGAATTTTTAGCAGATGCTTCGGCCGTCCAATTTACGCGAAATCCGCTTGGTATTGCAGGTGCCTTATATAAGATTGGAAATGCAACGAGTCGCCTAGCTTCTCCGCATACCGAAGAGACGAGCCATATGTTATTTGGCAATGGAATGGGACAATCGTTTTCTCAGATTTTTGCAACGCATCCGCCGATACCTGTTCGACTAGAAGCGATCTTGCCCGGTTTTTCTCCGGATATGCTACCAGCTATTTCAAGGTCTTTAAACTCTCGAGAAAATCCGACTTTTCCTAGAGAGCGGCAAGATTTCCCAATTCCGATACCTTCTCGTAGAAGCGTGGGCATTTCGATGGCTGCTCCTCGACGAATCGAAGCAGATCATTGGGTGGACCAAGCCGGCGTATTAGAGTCTGAGCATGTTGAAGCAGCGACGCAATTGCTGGCCTCGTTGCCGGAAAATTTTAGAGAAGCCTGTCGGGAACCGCAAAAAGCGCAAGGGCTAATTTTTTCTTTTTTGTTGAGCGACGATCCGAATATTCGCGCAAGACAGCTTGCAGCTCTGCCTGGTGATGAAAAGTTTCGTGCGGAGGTTTTGAGTTTCTCTGATTACGAAGCGACGCTAAGTGTGGAGCAAGAAATTAGTATTACGGAATTATCTGTGCAGGGATTAAGAAATCTTTCGCCGCCGGCGTATCGGCAATTTTTAAAAATCATGACGGATTTGATTGCGGCAGATGGGCAGGTAAATCTATTCGAATTTATGGTTCAGAAAATGGTAGAAAATCATCTTGAGCGACATTTTAACCACCTTCCACCACAGCGCGTTTCTTATTATAAATTGATGCCTATTTTGCCTTCGGTGTCTATTTTGTTACATGCGTTAAGCTTTGTAGGAAGCCCCGATTCGTCAGAACAACGTGCGAGCTATCAGGCTGGTCTTGATGCACTTGGCGAGGACGGGAAAAAGTTTGCTGCTAATATGAATGAGATTCCCGGCGTCCAAGAAGTTGGGCAAGCTCTCGACGTACTTGTGCAGGCATCGCTTGAATTGAAAAAAACAATCCTAATCGCTTGTGGAAGTGTTGTGGTTCACGACGGAAAGGTTGCTCCGGACCAAGCACAATTGATTCGTGCAATCGCAGATGCTCTGGGGTGTCCGGTGCCGATTTTGCGTCAGCATTCTGATACGTCGATTTCGTAATGAGTGAGAATTGGATGTCGCATTCTGTGCGTCAACAGTTGGAAGTTGAAGGCACTACGGCACACCGTGTTTATACTTCTTCTTCGGCGTGGATTGATCGCTATGGTTTCTATTACGTGATCTCCTCGATGCGAGAAAATGATGCTGCTATCTTGCTGGCGGCTTTGGAAAAGTGGATTGAAAAAGATAGAGATTTTCCGCTGCCACAAGCAGTATTTTTTCGCCACTTAGTTGTTGCCGCAAAACGTGAGAATACACCGCATTTATTGATAGGAAATGCACCCCAAGAGCGTATAAGTATTTTAGAAAACGGTTTACAATATTTAATAGATTTTCGAGCGGGGTATTCAGTTGGTTTATTTTGTGACCAAAGAAAAAATAGAGCTTTTCTAGCTGAAAGAGTAAAAGGCTTGAGTGAAGCGAAGCTTTTGAATTGTTTTTCTTATACATGTGCTTTTTCTATCGCAGCGGCTTGTGCTAATCCTAAATTACAAACTATAAATTTGGATTTATCCGCAAAGTTTTTAAATTGGGGAAAGGAAAATTATATTTTAAATAAACTACTGAAAGAGGGGAGAAATCATCATGAATTTTGGCGTTGTGATGTGATGAAACGTTTACCACGTCTATCCCGCGAAGGGCGTAAGTTTAATATAATTATTCTTGATCCACCGAGTTTTTCGCGTGGAGAGAAGGGGCGTGTTTTTCGTGTGTTAGATGATTTTAAAGATCTGGTCGATTTGGCTATTCAGTGTGCAGCAATTAACGCCTGTATTTTATTATCCTCAAATCACTCACAACTCTCTTTGAGAAATCTTAGAAATATAGGTAGTGTCGCTGCAGGGAAAAATGCTCGAAGATGCCGTTTTCATCAAGAAGCTATCCCTAAAGAGTTTGAGAACGGTCCGGCTGCAACAAGCCTGTGGATGGAGATGGATTGAGTTGACAAGCTTGATAGTGTGGAGAAAATAGTGCTCATGTCCGCACGATCACTGTCTCTCTCAATGGAAGGTCCTTTTTCACAGGAAACGGTGACTTACATTGCTTCCGAGATACGATCTGATTTTGAGCGGCCCGCCAATATTGCTTTCGTTTTTGCCTCTGGTGAATATTTATCACATATTGATGAGATAACGGAAACCTTGCGGATAGACGGACATATTATGAATGTCATATTTTGTTCAACGGAGAGTTTCATTTGTGACGCGAAAGAGCATGAATCAAAAAGTGGTTTTTCTCTTCTGGTAATCGCCGAGCCACTGGGAGAAAAATCCATTGAGATGGCTTTTGTTTCTGCTGAGAATCCTGAATCTATTTACTCGGTGGATTTGGATGCACCACGCCCTTTATCTTTTGAAACATTCGCTCATTCGAAAGCATTGGGAGAATGTCTTGCTTTTGTGGACCCTCACCATTTCCCAACAAGTGATTGGTTGCAAACATGGGGAAATTATACCTTGAACGCTCCTGTCACAGGTGGACTGACGGCGAGTTTGTCTGGATACAAAAATTTGGGAGTATTTTTAAATGGTCGAAAAATGGAGGGGGCACTCTTAGTTCGTTTATACAATAAATTAAAAATTGTCTCTGTTGTCTCTCGAGGATATCGCTCGTTGGGTGAACCGCTAACCGTGACACGTGCTGATAATAATATAGTTTATACACTTGGTGCACGTCCTGCTTACGAGGCTTTAGAAAGTGTTTTTTCAAGTTTATCTGAAAAAGAAAAAAACTTGGCCGGGAGAAATTTATTAGCCGGATTGGCACTATCTGAATACATTGATGATTTTAAGTCAGGTGATTTTTTGTCGGGGAATATTATAGGGGCGGATCCGCATTCGGGAGGTGTTGCGCTGGGCTGTTTTCCACGCGTTGGCCAGACTTTACAATACCAATACTTAGATCCTGTAACTGCTGAAAACGACCTTCAAAAAGCTTTTTCTGAAGCGGCTCAATTAACAGAATCTCCCCTCGCTTCCCTTCTTTTTGTTTGCAATTGTCGGGGTAAAAAGTTTTTTGGACAAAAAAATGTTGATGCGGGGGCTCTAGTCAAGCACTTTGGTCTTCACCCAACGGCCGGATTATTTTGTGATGGAGAGATTGGCCCAATTCATGGTATAAACTCTGTAAGTGCTCATTCCGCTGTAGCGGCATTAATTATCGAAACCGAATGAAGAAGCAAGGAAAGTGGATTAATAAATTATTTTTGTTCGTCCTTTTATTACTCATGGGCGGAGCGGCGTGGTATTTCATTTATGGGCAAAATAAGCTGAAGCCAAAAAATGAAATTCCGGAAAAAATGCTCTCAAAAGCTGAGAGACGGGATATTGAGACCAAGCTTCTTTTGACCGGTGAAGTTGCTCCAGCTTTTTCCGTCGCAATAAAAAGTGAAATTAGCGGAAAAATTAAAACCCTGCACATGGAAACCGGACAGTTCATTAAAAAGGGAGAATTAATGGTTACGATCGACCCCAAAGATTTATTGACCGAGCGAACCGGTGCCGAAACGGAAGTTGATGGGACTCGTCTCGAAGTTGAAAAAAAACGGGGAAACTATGAACGTGCAAAATCTCTCTTTGAGGAAAAACTAATTAGCAAAGAAGTTTATGCAAATTTAGAATCCGATTTACGGATTGCAGAGAACGCCCTTATTCGTTCGCAGGCTCGACTTCAGGCAGTCGATGATAAACTGAGCAAAACCCGCATTGTTGCACCGGCGTCCGGAACGGTTTTAGATATTCCGGTAACTGAAGGTCAGGTGGTGGTCGGAGCAACCAGCGTTAATAATGGAACGACCCTAGCGACCTTCGCCGACTTGGGGCGTTTACTGATAAATTCTCATATCAATCAGATGGACATCAACTCTGTTAAATCAGGAGATATTTTGAATATAGAAATGGGAGAGGGACCCGAAAGTGTGCCTGCGGTTATCAAATTTATTGCGCCGGTGGCTTCCGTTAAAAATAATATAAAAGGATTTGAGGTTGAGGCGGAAATTCAAAAAAACGATCCGCGGATACGTCCGGGCATGTCATTAAGTCTCGAATTGCCGGTGGCAAAATCTGCTAAGACAATCTCGGTTCCTATCAGTGCTGTTTTTACAGACAATGATGAAAAAGTGGTTTACGTGCGCTCAGGTGGGCAGACCTATAAGCGAACCGTGAAGGTTGGTCTTGCTAATTTTGATTATGCCGAAATTTTAGACGGAGTCCGAGAGGGCGAGCAAATTCTTCTCGTAAAGCCACAAAATGTGACCAACCCGAGCTAAGTATTTTTATCCGATGTCCTTACTCAGCTTAGAAGCGGTTTCTAAAATTTACCATGTTGGCGATCAGGAAATTCATGCGTTAAATAAAATCGATTTGAATATTAATGAAGGAGATTTTGCTTCAATTATCGGTCCGAGCGGTAGTGGAAAATCAACTCTTATGCACCTTATCGGATGCCTAGATACGCCTTCAGAAGGACGTATGGAAATTTGTGGGCATGATATATCATCGGCGAGTTCTAATCAATTAGCCGCCGTGCGCAATCAAACAATTGGATTTGTTTTTCAATCTTTTAATTTACTTCCTAAATTATCCGTTGTCGAAAATATCGAATTGCCTCTAATATATAGTGGCCTTGGAGCACGTAAACGTCGTGAACGAGCAGAGTTTTTAGCTGAGACAGTAGGGCTTGCAGAACGTCTTAAAAATCGTCCGAGCCAATTAAGTGGTGGCCAGTGTCAGCGTGTTGCTATAGCTCGCGCTTTGGCTAACGAACCAAAAATTATATTAGGAGATGAGCCAACCGGAAATTTGGATAGTGCTACCGGAGAAATTATATTAGAGTTATTTCATAAGCTTCATAAGCAAGGTCGAACAATTATACTTGTGACACACGATCCGGATATTGCACAGGTATCTAAGCGCATTATTGAAATAAAAGATGGCAAAGTCCTCCGCGATCACATGGTTGAAGATTCATGAATCTTTTAATTCCAGTAGAAGTTAGTCTTAGAGAAATTTTTGCTCATAAATTCAGAAGTTTTCTTTCGATGCTTGGTATTGTTTTGGGAGTGAGCAGTCTGATTGCAACTTTAGGACTTACCGCAGGTATTGAAGCTGGAACAAAGAGTGTCTTAAAGACGATCGGTGGGTTAGAGTATGTCCAAATCGAAAAAAAAGATATATCATCGATAGACATTGATTTTTGGACGCTTTCGCCGGGACGAACCTACCGCGATGTCGAAGCGATTCGGAGTGCAGCTCCTCTCGTCGAAAATGTGTCTCCAGAACTTCGTCATGTTGTTACACTAGAAGGCGATGGTTCCCCAATGAGACAGTCTATTTTCGGAGTATATCCCGATTATTTTCCTCTTAATCAACATGAACCTCCGATTGGACGACTAATTACTGATTTAGATGAAGAGTTGGCAGCACGTGTAATCGTTTTAGGAATTGAAATAGCTGAAGACTTATTTCCCGGCAAGCAGGCGGAGGAAATTGTCGGGCAAAAGGCTTATTTAAATCAAGTGCCTTATAAGATTGTAGGAATATTTCCGAGATATGAGCGAGAAGAAGATAAAAAGCGGCGAGAACGTAAACAAGTAGTTAGAGAACGAAGACGCTGGGATCCCTATCGCAGAAAAAATAACATTGCAGTTATTCCATTTACGACGCTTTTTTATGATTTTAAAGCGGGCCGATTTCCCGAGGACACACCGAGATCCATTCCGTTGGAGCAACTGAATATTCGTATTCAAAATCTTGATTTTTTTCAGCAGGGGATGGAGCAAGTTCGCTCTGTCTTGAATGTCACTCATCGTGGTGTTGAAGATTTTGAATTTGATACACGCCAAGATTTTTTTGATAGGATGGACTCCAGCGTTCGTGCTGCAAAATTAAGTGGTGGTTTGATAGCCGGTATTAGTCTTTTGGTTGGCGGTATAGGAATTGCAAATATTATGTTAGCTAGTATTTCCGAGCGTGTTCGTGAAATTGGAATTCGGCGAGCTATTGGCGCACGTGCTTCTGATATTTTCTTCCAGATACTTATAGAAAGTATGGTAGTTTCCTTACTGGGTGCCGTGCTTGGAATTTTTGTTGGCATTTTTTTAATGCAAATTTTAATCTGGATTGCACCGGACGAAAATATGCCGATTATGACTTTTTCATCTATTATAGTGAGTATGGTTTTTGCGTTAATTGCTGGAATTATTTCTGGAATTTATCCTGCTTTTAAGGCTGCTGCATTGGATCCTATTACGGCTTTGAGGTATGTATGATAATGCTCTATGATCGTCTCGTGCGGCTATCGTAACCGGTTGAGCCGGAGAGGGTATCGGTGATGGTTTAAAGGAGGCGTTGTGCGATGACGGCTGGGCGGTTCTCATTACAGATAGAGATGTGAATCGATCCTCTGTTTTTGTGAAGAAAATGAAATCGCAGGGTGCTCGGGTCGAAAGTATTATTTTGGATGTTACGGATGAAGACGCGCCGGAGCGTGCGCTTGATGCTGCCATGAATTATTTTGGTCGGCTTGACGGCTTGGTGAATAATGTTGGTATTGGTTTGACTAAGCGAACAGGTGAAGCAGAGGACGAGGAGTTTTTGAAGCTTTTCAATGTAGATTTTATGGCTTCCTTTCGTTTTGTAAAAGCTGCGCTTCCGGCTTTGCGTAAGTCGGCAGGATCTATTGTGAACATCGGTTCCGTGCATGCATTTCGCGCTGCCAAGGGTTATGGACTTTATGCAGCTACTAAATCGGCACTTGAATCCTTTACACGGGGTCTTGCCGTAGATTATGGAAAGGACGGTGTCCGAGCGAATATTATACATCCCGGTTTGGTCGAAAGCCCACAAAACGCGGCTCTTCTTGCTAACATCTTTTCGGATCCAAAAGCGTGGATGGATGATTTTGCACGTTTGCGACAATGTATTCCGCGACTTACCACTGCGCGAGAAGTTGGCGAATTGGTTGCTTTTTTGCTCGGAGAAAAATCACGAATGATTACCGGTCAATCTATTTTTATAGATGGTGGCACGACGGCACTTTTGTGGAATAACGAATAATACCAAAAGAAAAAGCCTGAAAGGTCTGCTACGGTTTGCTTGCTCTTGGCCCAGCAGCATTGCACCTTTCCCGTCCTCTTTTTCTTTGCCATAAGCCGATTGTCATGGAGGTGCCAATGAGCGATAGGGTCATACCGCTTAGCATCAGCCAAGAAAGTTTTTCTGATAGAAACAACCACCCCCAGAATGTTGCGAACGCGGGAACGACAAAGATGACACTTGTTGCTGCCACAGCACTTACACGAGCCACTAAATCATAGAATATCAAGTAGGCAATGGCTGTGCTCAGGATAGCCAAAAGGCTGACATTTACCCATGCGTCGACAGGGATTTTTTCGGCAGGCCAGAGCCAAATCGCGAAGGGTAATAGCCATAGAGCCGCAAATAGCATGCTTCCCGAGGCAAGGACTCGCGATGGGATGTCCTGCATGTAGTGCTTTATAAAATTTGTCGAAACGCCGTAGTTCAGCGCAGCTCCCAGCCCCGCAAGCACGGCAAGAATAACGCCTTGGGGATTGGCTGCAAAATTTTCGGCAGACATCATACCAACGCCGAGAAGCCCGAGAAAAATTCCTATTACTTGCAAAAGCGTCGTTTTTTGTCCCATCCAAACGAGCGCGACAAGCAAGGTAAAAAAAGGTGTGGTCGAGTTCAAAACTCCGGTAATACCCGCGCTCAGTGTAAGAGCGGCGTAGCTAAGCAAGCAAAAGGGAAGTGCCGTCCCAAATAGGCCGATAAAGCTCAAAGCCGGTGCTCGTTTTATTAGAAAAATAAAATTCCTGCGTGAAAGAAAAAATGGACTCAGGCAAATGGCCGCCAAAGCCGTGCGCACAAACATAAACCCCGCCGGCCCAAAATCGGCTGAACTCGCTCGCATAAAAAAAAACGACCCACCCCAAAGTGCTGCCAAAAGCAACATACGAAAAAGCTCCCTTGCGTTCATAAATCTAAAAATCGAAACTTTCATATCCCCAGTCGGATGCAAGTGGAATTTCCGGTGTGTTTGCAAAAAACACGAAAATGCTGATGCACTCAGACAAGGCTTGTAAGATGCCCTTAAGTTTGTAATCATAGCCCGAGTAGAACCCTATAATACAAACCCACATTATTTACGATTATGAGTGACCAAGCAAAGTCTGAGGCAAAACAAAAAATGGAAAGCAGCGGTGCCCATGCCAAAGCAACGATCGAGGCAACCAACAAAGCCGCAAAGGCTGTAAGCAGCACGGTAAAAGAAAATGCCAAAGCCGTTTTCGATACCGGCAAAGAGCATCTCGGTGCCGCAGCTCAAGACATTAAAGAAGCCGCCACGGCAACCTACCAAAATTTTAAAGACCAAGCCGACACGAGAGTCCGCGACTATCGAGGAAAAGCCGAAACCGCATTTCGCGACGCATCCGTAAAGGCAAAAGACTTGCAAGCAAGCAGCGAAGAATATGTGCGGGCCAACCCGATCCAAGCCGTGGGTATCGCTTTCGGCATCGGTGTGGTATTGGGTGCTTTACTACGCCGTTAAATTTTTTTCCGAAAACATTTTTTCAATGTCAGATCCAAATGGCTCGGCTACGAGTAATTCGATTCTTCAATTTCTGAGTTCCGGAATTCGCCACGTGCAGGCGTTGACACAGCTCGCAATTGAAGAATCAAAAGAAGCCGGTGCACTTTATCTGCGCCTGCTTATTTACTTACTCTTTGCCGTGTTGGTCGCCGCGTTTGGATATGCCTTTCTCATCATCTTCCTCGCTTTTGCCGCCGCGACTTTTTTGGGCTGGAGCTGGGTTTGGATTTTGTTGGGGCTTACGGTTACGCACTTTCTCTTTGCGGTATTTGCCCTTTGGCGCGTGCGCGTCTGCTTTAAAACACCGATTTTTTCGGCTACATTTGAAGAAGTGCAACGCGACAGTAAATTACTGAACAAAACAAAAGCCGCAAACATTGCACCTGCGGAGCAAGCCCGGCCATGACGAAAAAAGAGCTTATAGAAGAGCTGCGCTCAAGCCGGGTCGCCATCACCGCTGACGCTCAAAAGATACGAGAAACCTTTAGCCTGTCTCGTCGCGCTCAAGGAATCGTGAAAGAAAAACCCATTGCTTGGGTCGGAGGCGCAGCAGCGGTTGGTTTTGTCTTATCTCTCCTGACTCGCCGCCCGAAAAAAATCGTCCTTCGCAGCAATGCCACGGATGAAAACGATGATAAAAAACAAAATAAAAAATTAAAAAAAGCATCTGCCAAGCAAGCCAAAGCGGCAAAGAAGCTCACGTTTTGGGGTTTTTTGTTTGCGCTTACCAAGCTGTTGCTCCCTGCGCTAAAACCCGCACTCACGGCCTACGCCAGCAGATTATTGGCAGACACTTCCGGGCAATACTTCGCGAAGAAAGAAACTTCTAAGAAAACCTCTGCCTAGGAAAACCTTTCTCTAATTTCTCAACACACCTACTCACACTATGCCAAAGC
>JBKEAD010000147.1:0-8142 GCA_047971915.1 Chthoniobacterales bacterium | reverse complement strand
TCACTCTAGTCCCCTTCATCCGCGCTGCTGGTGAATTAAAAACAAAACCCACCCAGCAAAGTGTCGCCAAACTCCGTGAAATCGGCCTTCAGCCACACGTCCTCATCTGCCGCTCCGAATACTCGCTCGAAGAAGAAGTTCGCCAAAAACTCTCACTCCACTGCAACGTCCCGCTCGAAGCCGTCATCGAAGCCTGCGATGTCGATCACACGATCTACGAAGCACCATTAAACTTTCACGAAGAAGGTCTCGACGATTTTGTTTGCCGTGCGCTCCATATCGACACTCCGCCACCCGATCTCACGGAGTGGAAAAAATTTGTAAACCGAGTTATCAATCCCAAGAAACGCGTCCGCATCGCCGTTGTCGGCAAATACATCGAACTCCAAGACGCCTACAAAAGCATCTACGAGTCCCTCACCCACGCCGGCGCGTCCCACGACTGCGGCATTGATCTCGTCCTCGTAGATGCCGAAGACATCGAAGCCGAAGGAGCCGAAAAGCACCTTGCCGGAGTGGCCGGCGTGCTCGTTCCCGGCGGATTTGGCGACCGTGGCACCGAAGGTAAAATCAAAGCCGCTCGCTTCGCCCGAGAATCCCGCACGCCTTTTCTGGGCCTCTGCCTCGGCATGCAAATCGCTACCATCGAATTCGCGCGAAACGTCTGCAAGCTCGACGACGCCAACAGCACCGAGTTCGCACCCGATACTCCGCACCCCATCATTCACATTTTAGAAGAACAAAAAAACGTAAGTGACAAAGGTGCCTCCATGCGCCTCGGCAGTTGGCCCACTGTTTTAGCAAAAGACTCCCTCGCCGCACGCATCTACGCGACCGACACCGTAAAAGAACGCCACCGCCACCGCTACGAATTTAACAACGCCTACCGCGAACAAATGGAAGCCGCCGGCTTCATCATTTCCGGCACATCGCCCGATGGAAAACTCGTCGAGCTCATCGAACTCCGCGATCACCCTTGGTATCTCGCCTGCCAATATCACCCCGAGTTTTGCTCCAAACCCAATCGCCCTCACCCGCTCTTCCGAGGATTTATTTCCGCCTGCCTAGCTCAGGAAGATTAAAGGCATTTCAGAGAAACTAACCTCCTAAACCAAACAGCCATTTAAAAACGAAGAATATTACAAAGCCGATTGCCAAAACCGCCAATGTATCCACGAGACTATACTGTCTTGGCGGCTTGCGATGTTTTTTGCCTCCGGAAGCAGATCGCCCCTCCTTGACGGTTACTTTGCCTTTATTTGAGATATTTATAGAAACATCCCAGTTCTCATCATCGTCATCATCGTCATCATCGGATACTAGGATTTTTGATTCCCCATTATCTTGAGAAATATGAATTTCCGTTCTAAAGGAGTGCCACTCATTTTTCATAAGCCAGTAGTCTGACCGAGCTTACTTCAAATTCACGAAAAATACACGTTAAAAAAAATCGCAAAAATTAGAGAAAGATTGACAACGCTACATCTTGTGGTCTTTTTAGGCATTGTTTTCCTTTTAACACAATGCGTTGTCCCAAATGCTCTTCCTCTGAAGACAAAGTAATCGATTCCCGACTCTCCAAAGAAGGGGACACGATTCGGCGACGCCGGGAATGCCTCTCCTGCCAGAACCGCTTCACGACCTACGAACAGATCGAACGCGTCGAACTACGCACCATCAAACGCGATGGACGGCACGAACCCTTTGATCGACATAAGCTCACGACCAGCCTCATCAAAGCTTGCGAAAAACGCCCCATCGGTGTTTCACAAATCGAGTCTTGCGTCGAAAATATCCTTCACAGTTTCGAAGTCGAGCAAGTCCGGGAAGCCTCCACCAAGGACATCGGACTCAAAGCCATGGAGCAACTCCATGCACTAGACCCTGTGGCTTACGTTCGCTACGCCTCCATTTATCGAGCCTTTGAAGAAGTCGGCGACTTTCTTGAAGAGATCGAAATTATGGAGAAAAAAATCGCCCACACCCCGGCACAACCCGAACTTTTCAAGGCATGATAAACCTTCGCGACGACATGCCGCTCCTCTGTTTCCCCGGCGGTCGCACCCAGACGCTAGATCAAGCATGGCTTTGTGAATCTCTCCTCCGAGCAGCAACAAACGCCGGTTACCCCGAGTGGTCGCTCGCCAAAGATGTCACGATCAGCGTTTGTACCTTTTTAAAATACGACTTCGAAAAAAACATCATCACCACCAAACACATTCAGATCGTCGTCCGGACCGTCCTCACCAGCCTAAACTACCCCGACATCTCAGACCGCTTCATCCCACTCCCCGCACCGATCAGCCTTTCATTGGAAAAAATCGCCCGCGATGCGGGAAGTGGCTACGAACTCTTCTTCTTCAACCTCCTTCGCGAAAATCTCCAAAAAATTCTCAACAGCAAAACCGAGCACATCGACTTCCTCGATCTAAACCGCTGTGTCAAAACACTCCGAACGGCAAAAAACTGGCGTCGCGACTGCCGCCACCTACAAAGCGAAATCGTCACCTTCATCCGCAACGAAATCCACGCAGCCAAACTCGATCGCCAGCTCTCCATCTACATGCTATGACGCTCTTTGAAAAAATCATCTCCCGCGAAATCCCCGCCGACATCGTCCACGAAGACGAAATCTGCATCGCCTTTCGAGACATCGCACCCCAAGCACCAACGCACATTTTAATTGTTCCCAAAAAACTCATCCCACGCATCGCCGAAGCCGCCGCCGAAGACAAAGAAACGCTCGGCCACCTCCTCCTCACCGCCCAAAAAATCGCGCAAAAAGAAGGCATCGAAAAAGAAGGCTACCGCATCGCGATCAATAATGGCAGCAACGGCGGCGAAACCGTCCCCCATCTCCACGTCCACCTCCTCGGAGGCCGCGCCCTCACCTGGCCCCCCGGCTAGCCATTACATTTTTTTGAAGTCATACCAAAACGACGCCCCACCCCAAAAAGGATAGCAACTCCAAAAAGGATAATAGAAGAAGGCTCGGGAATAACATTTGCATTATAAAAAGCTTCGATAGCCCCCGTGTGTTGCCCTGTGTAAGAATAGATGCTGATATTGCGGGTAACCGTCGTGACAGGATTCGGATCGATATCAGTCGTGCCAATAGCCCAAGCAATTCCAAGAAGCAAGGGCGTCCCCGAATCCGTTGAAAATAAAGGTGAACCCGAATCTCCGGAAGCTGCCTGAGCTTCGTAAGTTCTATAGGTATAGCCGTATGTCGAGTCACTAGGCTGATTTTTGACTGTGACGATGACATCTCCGGTTGAGCCACCCACACTCTGATTATCTATAAAACCTTCCGCCTGATTTTGTCCGACGGCTTGGTTGGTGTATCCCGATGCTCCATAGCCAGTCGTCGTAGGAGAAATGCCGCTCATTAGCACGTTATCCTTGTAGTAAGAGGATGCCAAAAATGTAGCTGCACTTAGATTTATAGTAGCATAGTCATATTGTTTAATCGTAGCAGGAAGAGCATAATCAAACGCACCAATCCAAAGATCGGAGCCATTGAGCTGGACACCGCTAGTGACCGTACGCTCAACAAATACAGAAGACGGATCATTATCAGGATAAAATCGGACTGTTTGACCAATAGCCGGATGCCAATGGGTCGCAGAGAGAAATATATTCGGACCGATAAGTGTAGCCCACTTTCTATTTGTAGCGTTTGACGTGCGACCGACTCCTGAAAAATCAACTCCGCTGCCGATAAATGAAGCATTATTTGCAAAGCGATTATTCGTAGCTGGCGTAAAATTATCAATGCTAATTGACGCTGATAAATTTGGAGCAAAGGGAAAAAGGCTCAGCAAAAGCAGTGGTAAAACTTTTATCCGAATTTTGTGACGGGGCATTGCGGCTTTAAAAAAGTTCATAAGAAGTAAGCAATATCTTGGGAGGATTTTTTTGCGTAGCGGTAAAGTATTATTTTAAAGCGAGTTGTGCAACCAAATACTTTGGGCTGAAACCGCGAAAAAAAAGGATGTGGCACAGACAATCCTGTCTGTATCCACCAAAAGATTATTTAGTCAAAGCGTCATTCCTCTCCCTTACAACGTTGCACCTATTTGCTCCTTAGGAACCTTGTTGGTATTTAGGACCCCTGCGGCAGTGCTGGCTGCATGGCTTCCGGCGGTAGATTTGCATCCTCATCAACAGGAGCAGCCGTTGGCGATTTACCCGCTTCTTCCTTAGTAACGGCCCCGGCGGCGGGTGCCGCCAAACGCTCTGCCAAAGGCAAGGACTGATAACGAAAAGCCCAACTTTTCTTTACCGTTTTGCCATTAATTTTTGCCTGCACAAGAACCTGCACGTTTGGATCATGCAAACGCTGTGTGGTTTGGTAACTTGCGATTCCACGCTCCGCATCCCAGGTCACGGGCACCGCACCAATCCCGCTAAGCTGCATTTTTAAACTCGCCGGATCGACGGAACCGAGACTCGATAGATCTATCTCCAATCGCGGCAGACTATTTGATATTGTCGAAGCATTGGCTGGTTGCGTCGGAATGCCGGGGTCGGGCGAGGTCGCGGCCACCACGTTTCCGCTACCGCTGCCAAAGTTTATCGCCATTTTAAAGACACTTGGAGTATCCGAAAGAATGACATAGCGCCCGAGTGCCGATGCCGGACTGTCGAATCCGATCTTTGCACCCTTCACCGTAAAGAGCGCATCATAGCCGACTTCCATACCTTTTTGCTGCACCTTTTCATTTTGGATTCCGTAAGGATAGGCAAAGGTTGTGACTCTTTTTCCAAGCTTTTCTTCGATGATTTGCTTCGACTTTGCAAGTTCGTCATCGAGCCACTCGTCGTAGTTGCGTCCCTTTAAGCGTTTGGGGCGAACCATGTTGTCGTGAGAAATACTATGCGAGCCGATGTCCACGCCAGCAGCCGACATTTCGGCCAACTCATCCCACTTTATCGAGCGTCCTCCGGCACCGATATAGTTTGTATAAACATAGAAAGTAAAAGGATAGCCAAACTCTTTCAGGACGGGCCAAGCCTCTTTGTAAGTGCAGTTGTAACCATCATCAATCGTGATCAACGCGGACCGTGCAGGGATATTTTTTTCTCCACGACGCCACGCCAAAAAATCATCCATAGAAATGACCGTGATTCCGGCATCTTTGACAGCTTGGAGTTGTTTCCTAAAATCTTCGGTGGAAATTGCCAAGGAGTCTTTGGGCGGGTTTTCAAAACGATGATAGCCCAACACTGTCACTTGAGCAGTTTTATCAATGGGTTCTGGAGTTGGCTCGGGAGCAGGAGTTGACGTAGGGGTTGGAGTTGCTGTTGTTTCCGAAGCAGTGGGTGGCGTTTCCGGCTGAGGCTCTGCCTCGTCCTTCCGATCACAAGCAGAAACAAATAGCAGCGTTGCCAATAATAGACTTAATTGACTTACTTTCATCAGTTGATTTCGGGTTTAAAGAGGTTTGGAGAAAACAGCCTAGGCAATTCCGAGGGCGGCAAACTTTGCTTCAATATGGGCAAAGTGACGCTCCGGCGCACAGGCATCTTGGATTTCCTCGTTGCTAAGAAGCCTAGCAACTTCCGGCTCTTCGGCGAGTGTTTTTGCAAGAGGAGTTTTTGTTTTCCAAGTCGCCATTGCAGCACGCTGAACCGCTTCGTAGGCAGTTTTGCGCTCCATGCCTTTTTCAGTAAGTTTTAAAAGCGCGGCCTGGCTTGCATAAAGCCCGTGCGTGATCTCCATGTTGCGACGCATATTTTCGGGATAAACCTGCAAGCCGCTCACGAGATCAGCAAGTTTAGCCAGAGAGTAATCCAGCAAAGTGCAGGAGTCGGGAAAAATCACTCGCTCAACACTCGAATGACTAATATCGCGTTCGTGCCAAAGAGCTACATTTTCAAATGCGGCCATACAATTTCCGCGAAGAATACGAGCAATTCCACTAAGTCGCTCCCCAGTAATCGGATTTTTTTTATGCGGCATCGCAGAACTCCCTTTTTGGCCACGCCCAAAATATTCCTCGACTTCCAAAACTTCAGTCCGTTGAAGATGACGAAACTCCGTCGCCCAACGATCTATGCTGCTGCCGATCAAAGCAACGACGCTATGAAACTCCGCATGGCGATCTCTCTGAATAATCTGTGTGGAAAGTGCCGCCGGTTTCAAATTCAACTTCTCACAGACATACGCCTCCACACGTGGATCCAAATGCGCATGGGTCCCCACCGCCCCACTCACCATTCCAACCGCAACACGTGGACGCAAGTCGCGCAGCCGCTCCAAACCTCGACCAAACTCATCAAACATCAAAGCAAGCTTCAACCCGAAAGTAATCGGCTCGGCATGGATACCGTGACTTCGACCAATCATCGGTGTAAATTTATGCTCGACCGCACGCCTACTAATCGCTTTTTGCAAATCCAGCAAATCTGTTTCCAGTATATCCAAAGCCTCGCACATTTGCACTGCGAGAGTCGTATCCAAAAGATCGGAAGACGTCAGCCCTTGGTGCACCCACCGCGCCGCCGGGCCGATGTGCTCCGCCACATTTTCTAAAAAAGCAATTACATCATGGTTTGTGCGCTTCTCGATTTCTCGAACTTTTTCAATATCGAAATTTCCCTTCGCACGAATCGTCTTTGCATCCTCCATAGGGATTTGCCCAAGCCCGGCCATTGCTTCACAGGCAAGGGTTTCGATTTCTAACCAAATTTGAAGTTTACGTTCTTCGGACCAAATGGAGCGCATACGCTCGCGACTATATCTTGCAATCATTTCAAAGAAGGATCAAACACGACACCAAAAACCAAGCGAGCTAAAATTACAAGGCCGTAGCAATTTCGCCTCACTGAAAAATCAAATAAATCGCACAAGCCGTAATTGCACCACCCGCCACGCGCAATGACAGGCTCGAAATAAGCCGCTGACCAAAAAGCCCCAACACGACGCCCGAGAAGCTGATAGCCAACGTGATAAAAGCAAATCCTAAGATGTAAATGAAATGCGTTGCATTCGCAGGCATCTCCGCTCCGTGTGCAAACCCATGAAAAAAAGCAAATACGGCAACCAAAATCCCCCCCACAATCACTGGTAAACGAACGGCAAAAACAAGCAACAATCCCATAATAAAAACACTGGCCAAAATTCCCTGCTCAATCACAACCGACCCCGAACTCCCCATCCCGACAATTGAGGATAAAAACATAACCCCGGTAAATCCGAGTGGAATCCCCCAAATAGCCCGTCCACCAAGCTGCGCTGCCCAAAGCCCCAAAGCCAAAATTGCAAATAGGTGATCGAGGCCGGTCAGCGGATGTAAAACACCATCAAGAAACCCGCCATGCACGGCACCACCGACATGAGCATGAGCTAGAGTTGGCAAACAAAAAAGAAAAGCGGCTAGCAAAAAAATTTTCTTGGAAAACATAATGCGACCATTCTCCGCTTTTCAAATAAAAGCTCAAGCGGTTTTATTTTCATAATTTAGGGACATCCTTTTTATAAAAAGAAGGCTTGACATGTTTTTGATGGGGATGGAAGGTGGGGATATATATGAGACAAGCTCGTTTACTTTTTGAGGATGATGGGGATGCTTACTATCACTGTATGTCGCGGGTGGTCGATCGGCGCTTTATTTTTGGCGATGAGGAAAAGGCCTTTTTTTATAAATGGATGCGTCGGCTCGAACGCTTTTCAGGGCTGGAGGTTGTTACTTATTGCCTGATGTCTAATCACTTCCATCTTTTACTGCGAGTGCCGGATCGGGAGCGGCTTGGGAGACTTTCTTTGGAGGAGCTTAAGGATGCGTTGAGAGAGCTTTATGGGAAGGAAGGCTCGGGGGATGTCTTGCAGGAGCTGGAGTTTGCCGAGAATGCCGGGGATGCTCGTTGGATAGAAGAAATACAGGAGCGGTATGAAATGAGACGTGGGAATCTTTCAAGATATATGCAGGAATTAAAGCAGCGCTTTACGATGTGGTATAATCCACGGGAGGGGCGTCGGGGGACGTTGTGGGAGGATCGTTTTAAGAGCGTGTTGGTGGAGGGGTCCGATGAGGCTCTTACGGCAATGGCTGCGTATATTGAATTAAATCCGGTGCGGGCAGGGTTGGTGAAGGATCCGAAAGATTATCGTTGGTGCGGATATGCGGAGGCGGTTGC
>JBKEAD010000119.1:0-3086 GCA_047971915.1 Chthoniobacterales bacterium | reverse complement strand
GATTTACGAACTTAGCGGGATTTGCAATAAGAAGTGATCACCTGTCGCGGCACTGAATACTTTTTTCTCTTTTGTGCGTGATGCCTGCGTAGAGAGAGCCTTATTTTTACAGCTTTTTTGCCGGATAAAGTGCTGTTTCATACTTCTGCTCTAGTGTGATTTTTTGCACGCCGATACTCTCTCTGTTCGCATCAAATTTCGGCAGGTGTTCTTTCGGAATATAAACGGGCGCGTCTCGACGTAAAGGTAAAATTTTTTATGGTAATACCTTTCTCAAACACCTCCGGGACAAAACGCCATAATCCGATTTCCCAAGGGCGACCGAAGTAAAAATCATCATCTACGAGTCGGTCGTCGATGTAAGCTCGGGCGATGTCGCCTGTGTAATGAATACGCAAAAAAGCTTCGTGTGCCCCCTCCAGCGCATCGGCTGGCACGCGGATTTTCCAAATCTCCGCTTCATCAAAATCTGAGTCGCCGGGAACGATTGCACGCTTGTTTTTATCGAGTTGAATTTCCGCTGCGGGCTTCGCAGATCGGATGCGCTCAAAGGATACCGCGATCTCACGCTTTTTCAGTTTCGATGAAAAATTTGAAAAAATTCCCGCATGCTCCGGCTCGCAGTCGAGCGGTGGCGGCGCGGGATAGATTCGCACATCCATATTCTCCGGTTTGCGACTTTGTAAACGAAGCGTCTCTCCGTCGAAAAGCAAAACGGACTGTGAAAGGAAAAGCCGCTCCGCACCCCAGATGTTCGCTTTGAAAGTCCGCCGCGCTTGCTTCTGCGACAGCAGAAGAATTTTCGCCTTAGCGCCCACGTTGAAGATTTCTTCAAATTTAGGTTTCAGTGGTTGAGCGGATTTTTCAAAAACAAATTCCGCGTCGATCCCATCGCAGGCAAAAAATACAAAGATATCTCCGATGCGACACAGCGGCTGCGCCGTGGCATACACCAGTAGGGCACCGTTGAGGTTCATATTAAAAGGCCAAAAACAGTAACTTTGCGCGGGAATATCAATCGGAGTCGCCGGCAGAACGAGGGTTTTGTTTTTGAGCTTGAGCGCGAATTGAACGTCCTTTTTTTTGGACAAGGCTTCAATCCGCTGGTAGTTATTTATAAAAAGAAAACCGTGTTCGCCATCCGAGCGAACAGACCAGCGCAGAGTAGATGAGTCGTCGAGATCTGTCGGTAAACGATCCGGCAAAGTGGGGGGGCAAGGGCGCAAGATCACTACCAAAGTCGTGAAGGAAAAGATGCAGCACGCGCAGCGCATCATAGGCTGGCCCGCGCTGGCCGTATTGACGAAGCGGTGCCTGAAAGTCGTAGTTTATTAGCGGCAAATCGTTGGGGTAATTTGTGGCTTTGGATTCTTGTAGCGTGCTGAGTTTACCCGGCGGATTTGCTCCTCCCTGATACATGTAGTAACCCGGCAGATTGCTGCCGTTGCCGATTTTGACCATCGCTAGAGCAGCCGTGTCGTCGCCTTCGATGATCGGTCGCCGTGTGTAGGAGGACATCATGCCGCCCCCTAGCTCGCAGGTTACGTAGGGATAACGTCGCAGGTTCGCCTCCGTGTCATTTGTCCCCACCACTCCACCGACCACATCTAGCCCGATACCCGCATCGTTGCGTGTGAGGTAGCGACTGTTGACGCCAATTTCGACCCCTTGCGGATTGTTGCCACTCATTTTTAAATGACCTGATTGAAGAAATTGGTCCACGCAGTGGAGATCGACTGTTTGTGGGGGGTTAGTTTTCATAAGAGATTACGACGAGCGATTTCGGGGGAAGGTTTATTCGGAGCTTGTTGTCTGTGTTTTGAAAATCCGTAAAGCTTGTCGGCTTGATGGCTTCGGGTGCCGTAAACGTATTTTCCGCATCCATAGATTCTGTTGTCAGTATGCGGCCCGAAAGTTTTTGTGGCCGATGGTGACCGAAATCTGCTTCCACCTCTGCCGACTCCGAAGGATGTAGGTTGAGTAGCGAAATATGGATTTGGTTTTGAGTATTTTGCGATGCCGATGCTGATACGGCGGGAAAAGATTTTCCATTATATTCGTAGTCGGGCGTAATCATTTTCAGCGGCAAAAAAGCTGTGTCTTGGTGGACTTTGAACATCTCAAAAACATGATAAGTCGGTGTTAGAATCATGCGTTCTTTGTCGGTGAGCACCATTGCTTGAAGCACGTTTACCGCCTGCGCGATATTGGCTATCGTGACGCGGTCGCGGTGTTTGTGAAAGATGTGTAGCGTGAGTCCGGCGACCAGCGCGTCGCGCAGGGTGTTTTGCTGTTCGAGAAATCCGGGGTTGGTGCAGGGGGTTGGGTCATACCATGTCCCCCACTCATCGACGACCATGCCGACTCGTTTTTTCGGATCGTAGCGATCCATGATGGTGGCGTGTTTTTGCACGAGGTCATCCATTTGAAAAGCTTGCCAGAGGGTCGCGTGCCAGGCGGCTTCGTCGAAACCTGCCGCCGCTCCCTTGCTTTGGAAATCACCCGTCGGAATGGTGTAAAAGTGCAGCGAGAGGCCGTCCATGAAGTCCGCTGCGCGTTCCATCAAAACCTCTGTCCACCTCGTGTCATAGGAGTTCGCGCCGCAAGCGATGCGGGCGATTTTATTTGTTCCGTAGTTTTTTACGAAGGTGTTGTAGCGACGATAATTGTCCGCGTAGTATTCCGGGCGCATGTGGCCACCGCAGCCCCAGCTTTCGTTGCCGACTCCGAAGTAAGGTAGCTTCCACGGCTGCTCGCGTCCGTTTTGGCGGCGGAGATTTGCCATCGGCGAGTCCGCATCGCTCGTCATGTATTCGACCCACTCCATCATTTCCTGCACGCTACCACTGCCAACATTGCCGCAAACATAGGGTTCGGTGCCTAACTGCTCGCAGAGATCAAAAAATTCGTGCGTTCCGAAGTGATTATTTTCGACAACGCCTCCCCAGTGCGTGTTGATCATGGCGGGACGCTTCTCTCGTGGACCAATACCGTCTTTCCAGTGGTATTCGTCCGCAAAACAACCGCCGGGCCAACGCAGCACCGGAATTTGCAGCCTCCTCAGCGCGGCAACAACATCGCTGCGA
>JBKEAD010000118.1:0-22714 GCA_047971915.1 Chthoniobacterales bacterium | reverse complement strand
GCACCGGCTCCTTTGAAAGTGGATGCGAAAAAAGAAACTGCCAAGGTGCCATCCACACCTCCTCCGGGCAAAAACGTCCCGCAGGCAACCGTCCAACTCAAAAAACCGGATCCGGCAAAATCTGCTTCGGCAAGTGCTATTCGCGTGCAATCCGTCAGCGAAGCTCCCGCCGCGCCAGCCTCAGCCTCCGGTGACGGCGGCAACCCTATTTTAGCAATAGCAGCCTGCGTAACCGCCCTGATTGCCCTTGGCATTCAGTTCTGGATGTTGCTGGGTTAAAAAAAATCCGTAAAACATTTTTAGCAAAACCTTGAAAGCCGACGCTCCAAATGCGTCGGCTTTCTCATGTTAGGAAGGATCGCCGCACTCAAGAACTTAGTGCCGCAAGGAATCTCTATCTATCTCGGAGAGGATATTAAAACGAGAAAAGCCCCATTGAATAAGGAAAGTAGGAAATTTATTTTCAATAGGACGGGCAAGGATGGTTTCCTTTTCAGACGGCTCTTATGGAGAGATAAGAGCTGTCGCAAAGCCTTTTTGTATTAGTCTGTTGGGGCAAAGGTTACGCAGACCGGTGCGGGTGCCGTGATTTTTTCACCCGTGAAAGTTAATTTTCCCGTGGCCGAATCGATGCGAAAAACACAGAGTGCATCGTCTTTCTCCCCCGCAACGATCAAGTAATTTCCCGTGGGGTCGAGGCCCATGCCGCGTGGTATTTTTACTTCAGCAGGGACATTTTCGAGCAAAGAAATCTGCCCGTCTTCAGCAATGGAAAAAACACTAATCTGATCGCTAACTCGGCTGGAAACATAGAGCCAACGACCGGTTGGATGAATGAAAAGAGCCGAGGTGGTCACGTTGTCGGTCAGAGTATTTGTGTCGCTCAGGGTCGAAAGCGTCTGCAGGGGCATCAGAGTCCCCGTCTGCGGATCGATGGAAAAAACGGTGACACTCAGACCCATTTCATTGTTTGTGTAAGCGAACTTTCCATTGGGGTGAAAAGCTAAATGGCGCGGCCCACCTCCGGGCGGCACGTGACCGGATGCCGGTGTGGTTGGCATCAGCGAGCCATTGCTTGAATCGAATGCGAGGCTCCAAACTTGATCGCTGCCTAAATCACAAACATAAACAAAGCGGTCTTTGGAATCTGGATAAATGCCGTGAGCATGCGAGCCTTTTTGGCGACCGACGTTGGGGCCGGAACCATCGAAGGCTACACTCGAAGTTTCTTCCCCCAAGCTGCCGTCTTGCTGCACCGAAAAGCAGGCTGCCGTGCCGTCCGAATAGTTCGCAACAAAAACATAGCGTCCCTGCGAATCGGTTGTGATGTGGCAGGGAGTGGCACCGCCGGATGGGCGTGTATTTAAAAGCGTCAATGAGCCGTCGGCTTCCACGGAATAAGCCGAAATTTCTTTTTCCGTTAGCAGCGCGGCGTAGGCGTATTTTCCGTTTGGAGATAAAGTCAAAAAGCTGGGATTTTTTGCTTCTGCGACGAGGCGCGGAGTATCAAGTTTACCTGTTTCCGGATGCAGCGAGCTTTTATAAATCCCCTGGCTTCCTCCCTCTTTGGTGAGAGTTCCTAGATAAAATACTTGATCGCGAGCGGAGGCAGAAGAGTTCATAAACACGAGTATTAGAAGGTAAAGTAAAGTAAGTCGCAAATAAATTTTCATTGAGTAAATATCAACATCACAAGGTATAAAGAGGGGAAGGGGATAAGGCTTCGGGGAGTGTAAATCGCCTCGACAATCGGGTAAAACATAAATTTTTCTTTGCTTTTTGTCGTGAGTGATTTTTGCATAGGCAGTTTTCTCTCCTCCCCATGCAAGTTCTTGTCTTATCCCTAATTATTTTTTTTCTATATCTTCTTGCCTATCGGACTTATGGGCGTTGGCTGGGGAGGCGTATTTTTGAGCTTTCGGCCAAGCGGATCTGTCCCTCCGAGGAACTTAATGATGGAACCGATTATGTGCCGACGCCGTGCAGTATTGTTTTTGGGCATCATTTTACATCCATTGCCGGAACGGGTCCGATTGTGGGGCCGGCGATTGGCGTAATTTGGGGTTGGGTTCCGGCTTTGTTGTGGGTGTTTTTTGGATCGATTTTTATCGGAGCCGTGCACGATCTGGGATCGCTGGTTTTGAGTCTGAGAAATCAGGGGAAGTCGATTGGAGAGCTGGCCGGGATACTTGTCGGGCCGCGGGTGCGTCTTTTATTTATGCTGGTGTTGGTGTTGGCTCTGACATTGGTGTTAGCCGTTTTTGGATTGGTGATTGCAGCGGTGTTTCGACAGTTTCCAACGGCGATTTTTCCGTGCTTGGTCCAGATTCCCTTGGCGGTCGGGGTTGGTCTTTGGCTGCGTCGATGGGGGCAGGGATTGTTGCTAAGTTCTTTGCTGAGTCTTGGGATTATGTATCTCTCGGTATTTTTTGGAGATATTTCTTTTCTGCATGGATTCAACCAAACATTGGCCGCTATGCCTATTTGGGTTTGGACGGCTCTTTTGCTGGGCTATTGTTACGTCGCTTCGGTTTTGCCTGTGTGGTTGCTGTTGCAGCCTCGTGATTTTATAAATTCGCTGCAGTTGCTTTCGGTGGTTGTTTTACTTGTGCTCGGCTTGGTTGTCGCGGCTGTTTTTGGAGCTAGTCCGGCGGATGGAGGGGAGCGGCAGGCTTTGGAGATTGTGGCACCCGCTTTTAATTTGGACCCGAAGGGGGCACCGGCGATTTTTCCTTTTTTGTTTATCACAATCGCTTGTGGTGCGATTAGCGGATTTCATTGTTTGGTGAGTAGCGGCACGAGTAGTAAACAACTCAGGACAGAAAAGGATGCGAGCTTTGTGGGATTTGGTGCGATGCTTACGGAGGGGTTTCTTGCGGTTCTCGTTATTTTTGCCTGTGCCGCCGGGTTGGGCCTAGGGCTGACTTTGCCGGATGGAAAAGTTCTTTTTGGTGAAGCTGCTTGGGCACAGCAGTATGAGAATTGGGGGCAAGCCCAGTCTTTGAGTGCGACGGTGGGTGCGTTTGTAACGGGTGCGGGTAATTTTTTGTCGGCCCTGGGAATTTCGAGAGCTTCGGGGATTGCGCTGATGGGAGTCTTTATCGCTTCTTTTGCAGCGACGACAATGGATAGCGCGTGTCGGCTGCAACGTTACGTCGTGCAGGAGTTTGCGGCTTCGTTTGCTCCTTCTGAAAAAAATGGGAATGTGTTTGCTCGTGCTTTAAAAAATAATCATGGCGCGACGTTGTTTTGTGTTCTCGCCGCAGCGGGCATCGCGGCGGTTCCTCCCCTCGGTCTGGAATGGTCACTTGGGAATGCGGGGAAGGGTGGGCTTTTGTTGTGGCCTTTGTTCGGGGCGACAAATCAGCTCGTTGCCGGAATCGCTTTTATCGTGATTATTTTTTACGTTCGAGCCTGCGGGAAGCCGATCTTTTTTCTTATCCTTCCGACTTTATTTATGCTCGTGATGCCGGCCTGGGCAATGGGTGTGCAGGTTTTTTGGGGAACGAGTCATAATCCGTCTTGGTTGGAAAGTGAAAACTGGCCGCTTGTTTTTATCGGTGTCAGCTCGCTCTTGCTGGAGATATGGTTGGTTGTCGAAGCGGTTTTTCTTTGGAAAAAAACTCCGAATGCGAGCGAACATTAGGAGCTGTGGACACAAAACAAATTTGGTAGAAAAAGCGTTCTTTTTGACCCAAAAAGTTGCTCTTCAACTCGTCGAATCACGCTTCGCCAAAGTTTCGGTTGAGTAATTGATTGAGTTTTGCAGGAGCTAGTACGGTGATAGATTTTCCGGCGACGCGGATGAGTTCTCTATCTCGAAATTTGGCGAAGGTTCGGGAAAGCGTTTCACTAACGGTTCCAAGCTCAGCAGCTAGGACGCGCTTCGTGTGCTGGAGTTGGATGGCGACGGGGGAGTCGCTATGCTGATGAGGGCAGTGTTTTAAGAGCCAACTGGCGAGGCGGGTTTCCACATCTTTTAGTGTGAGATTCTCGATCAGACTGACTAGGGTTCGCAGGTGCTGCTCCATGGAACCGAGCATGCGAATGGCGAGCTCGGGTTGCTTGCGAAGGATGGCAAGAAATTTTGCCTTAGGGAGGAGGAGGACATTGGAAGATTCGATGGCGCAGGCGGCTACAGGGTAGCCATCTTCACTTGCCAGCACGCCTTCGGCAAAGGATTCTCCCGATCGAAAAATATGCATGATTTGCTCCTTGCCGGTGGTGCTGACGCGGTGGAGGTTTATGGCTCCTTGTTGAACGACGTAAAAGCCTTCGGAAGGTGCGCCTTCGTGGAAAAGGTAGTCGTTTTTACGGAGTTTTTTAAAAATGGAAAAAGAAGCGATTTCTTCTATTTCGGGAATAGGGACCCCTGAAAAGAGTCGGCAGGAGCGGAGGGTTTTGAATGCTAAGGGTTGACTGAAATCTTTTGCAATAGAGGGCATGATTTTTTTGATGTTGATATGAGATTACGATGTTATTATCAAAAAAAATCCCGACGGCAAAGAAGGATTTACCGCCGGGAGTAAAAATTAAGTAATTATGAAACGGGTTTTATTTGACAATAAGCTCCCCCTTCATCCCTGCTAAATAGTGTGCAGGAAATGAGCAAATAAAGGGATAGGTGCCGGGCTCGGTCGGTGCGGTGAAAGTAATCGTGTCGCTCTCATCGGGTCCTAGAAGCTTGGTGTATGCCAAAACTTGATCCTTAAATTCAGGAGCAATATACTCGGTTGCGGCATGGGTCATCCCCGTTGTTACAAATTTGGCAACATCGGTGTCTGCTTTGAGGAGCATCCAGTTGTGTCCCATAGCTTGCTTGGGGAGTTTGCCGATATTTTTAAGAGTCAGTTTGACCTCTTGTCCCGGTTGCACTTCGATCGTTGCTAGATCAAATTTCATCTGATCGTTTGCTGTGATCTCGACTTCTTTAGCTGTGGCGGCATCTTGACTGTAAACAGCGGTGGTCGTGATGATAGCTCCGAGTAGGACACTACAGAGTCCGAGTAGGACGCGATGGTTTTGTTTTGTTTTCATTTAATGTTGAGCTTTTATTATTGTTGGTGAGGGCGCATTCTGTGCGGAATATCCTTAAAATACTTTGATTTAAGTCATGTTTTTATACGATTTAAGGAAAATAAAATCTTTGATTTTTTGTGTAGAGTAGATGTTCACCGCTCACCGCTCACGAAGTTATTTTTTGTGTAGAGTAGATGCGGCAGTATTCTTCTTCGGCGGCATGGGTGCCTATTAAAATAAGCTCGTGGTGTTCTTCGATGAGAATGTCCGGTGGCGGGTTTATAATCTGCTCTTCGCCATTTTGTAGAGCAATGATACTGCATCCTGTGTGTGTGCGGATATTTGAATCTTTGATGCTATGTTTGATGAAGGCGGAAGGAGCCGGGACGCGAAATATATTTAGTCCTTCGGCAACAAGTAGGGTATTTTCGCGGCGAAGAAGATTAAAAAGACTGTTGGAGCCCATTCCCGCGTAGGACATTACAACGTCGGCTCCGGCGTCGTGGAGGCGTCCCACATTGCCTTCCGAGTTGGCGCGAGCGATGATTTGCACATCGGGACGGAGCTTGCGGCAGTAAATACTGAGGTAGATATTTACGGCATCTTCGCGGCTGGTGATGATGACGGCTGGAGTTTCTTTGAGACCTGCTCTCTCGAGGGCACTGCGATCTGCTGCGCTGCCGAGAGTGTATTTTTCGGGATTTCGGATGCGTGCTGCGTTTTGTTCTAAAATCCGCCAATCGACCCCCGATTCATCGAAGGTTTTGGCTGCGGCACGCCCGACGCGTCCGGCTCCGATGATGAGAATCGAAGCCTGAGAGCGGTGATAAATGCAAAAAAGGGCATTGTAGGCAGCGAGCTGATCTGGTGTGCCTGCGAGCACAAGCATCGTGTCGCTTGTGAAAACGGAATCGGGTGAGGGGGAGACAAATTTGCCGCGTTGCCAGAGACCCACGACGGTGACGCCGACAAGTTCGCGCAGGCGTGTGTCTTTTAGTTTTTTATTTATGAGTGGTGTGCCCGCGACCATGGATTCTGCGATTTGTAATTTTCCAAAATTGCCGATGACATGAGATTGCGCATCCGAAGCACTGGTGCGGCGTGCGAGTGCAGATCCGAGAATCTCGCCGAGCTGCAAGACGTGGTTTGCACCCGCTAGTTGAAGAACATCGACCGAGTCTGCGGAGATCGCGGTAGCGACAATCAGTGCACGTTTGGAATGCTCGCGTGCGGTAAAAGCAATGCTGGTATTTGTAAAATCATCTGCCGTGGCGGCGACCATAACGGCACGATTAAAACCGCAATTTGCAAAGGCCTCCGGCTCCTCAAGGTCCGCAACGACGACCTTTAATCCCTCATCATGCAGACGCAAAGCCTCCTCTACGTTTTTCACAACCAAAATATACGGGAGATTGTAATTTTTAAGCCGCTGGATAAATGCGGCGGCGACCTGATCGTAGTGGATAATGATCACATGATCTTGCAGTGTCGGTGGCACAGAGCGTGGTGCTCGGGCTTCTTGCTGCGCCTTCACAAAGGGCGCATAAAAAAACTCGATGAAGGTAAACGGCAAAAGAACCAGCAAAAAAATCATCCCGCTCAACAAACCCACCACCGAAAAAAATCGCCCGATGTCACTATGAAAAGTGATGTCTCCAAAGCCGAGCGTGGACATCGTAACAAGTGTCCAATACAGCCCACTAATCCACGAGTGATCCTGATCCTCATAGACCATGATGATATGAAAAAGCGTTGTAAAAATCCCAACAAGCAGTATCAAAACTCCTGCAAAAATCGCGAGATACAGCATATTGCGCCGAGCAGCCCCTTGCCGTAATAAAATCGAAATCTGGGTGGCTAGAATTTTCAAAACAGCCTGACTTCACCTCAAGAGCCAAGCGTGGTCAAAGGCTTTTGTTTCCGATTCTGATAAATTTTTTTATAAATTTACGGAACATACAACTTTCTTATTGCAACTAATTCTCAAGTGCTAAAGTATCGGCCTTAGTCCTCATGTCTGTTTCGTCAATTAAAGAATCATTTGGTATGAATCCCTTGCAAAGCCTCGCCGAGGCACAAGTTGGCTTGGATTTTCAGATCCGTTGTCTTGAAGGGCAGGCCTGCGAGCCGTTACGTAAACTCGGTTTTTGTGAATCTTTAAAAATTCGCAAACTCTCCAACGGGCGCAATATGATTTGCTCGATTTGCGGGACTCGTCTCGCTCTGAGTCGCGATTTAGCCGACCAGGTAAAAGTGGCAACTCCTTCGATTTAAAAAAAATGTTTGAAAAGACGAAGGGAATGAGTATCGCCAGCGTCAAAAATATTGTTCTCGTTGGGAATCCAAACTCCGGGAAAACGACCCTCTTTAATGCCCTGACAGGATCGACCGCAAAGGTCGGAAATTTTGCCGGAGTCACCGTGGACCTGCGGCAGGGAATAGCTCGGACGCTTCATGGAGAAAAAATAAATATTATCGACCTGCCGGGCTGTTACTCACTGGATGATAAAGCACCGGATCAAAAAATCGCACGGCAAGGATTACTCGGCGAAATCGAGGGCACGCCAAAGCCCGACTTGGCAGTTTGTGTCGTAAACGCTGCTAATCTCGAACGCCATTTGCTTTTGGCGATGGAGATTATGGAGACGGGAGTCCCTGTTATCTTAGCTCTCAACATGGTCGATCTAGCTGAAAAAAGTGGACTGCGTCTCGACCCGGTAAAGTTATCTGAGGAACTCGGCATCCTCGTCGTGCCAATGCAAGCCAATGCGAATAAAGGCGTCGTAGAACTCAAACAAGCCCTCGCAAGCACGCAGATAAAACCGCTTGTCACAACTTGGAGCGGCAGCACAGCACGCCGGGAAAAAGCCATCGAAATTTGCAAAATAGCTGCATATCGACCAGACGCCCACCAGAGGTCGACCTCCGATTCGCTAGACCGTGTCTTTCTCCACCCCGTTTTCGGTTGGGTGATATTTGCAGTAATTATGTTTGCTATTTTCTGGTCGATTTTTTCGCTTTCAAGCATTCCGATGGGCTGGATCGAAAGCGCTCAAGGAGCCATCGAAGGCTTCGTAGAGGCAAATATGCAAGAGGGGGATTTACGCGATTTAATCATTGGTGGGATTGTCGGCGGTGTTGGTGCCGTGGTCGTTTTTTTACCTCAGATTATCATGCTGTTTTTCTTTATCGGCCTGCTCGAAAGTTCCGGCTACATGGCACGCGCCGCGTATTTGATGGACGGCCTCATGTCGCGAGCGGGACTGAGTGGGAAATCCTTTTTGCCCTTGCTTAGCTCCTATGCCTGCGCGATTCCGGGAGTTATGGCGACACGCTCTATCGAGCGGCCCAAGGAACGTCTCATTGCGATTTTCGTAGCTCCGTGGATGAGTTGTTCCGCTCGCTTGCCTGTTTATCTTTTGCTTATTCCTCTGCTTCTCGGAGGACGTGAAAGCGGGATCACGCAGTCTCTTATCATGACTGGCATTTATATTTTTGGCACACTCTCTGCATTCGTCGTGGCGCGATTGCTAAGAGGACGCCTCGGCCCTGATGCCGGAAACAGAAATTTTATTCTCGAACTCCCACCTTATCAATTTCCGCAATGGAGGTATATTTTCCGCCACCTCATCGAGCGAGCTTGCTCCTTTATACAAAAAGCCGGGACGATAATCATGGGCCTCATGATTCTGCTTTGGGCTGCACAAACCTACCCCAAATCCGACAGCGCGGACCCGGGAGAAAGGCTGAGTTATTCACTCATCGGACGTATATCAAATACGATCGAACCCGTTGTAAAACCACTCGGTTTTGATGGACGGACAGGGACGGCAATTTTGACTTCTTTTGCTGCCAGAGAAGTCTTTGTTGGTTCTATGGCTCAGCTCTTTCACGTCGATGAAAATGAAGGCGAAGAGGACGTAGAGAAAAATCTTCGAATTCAGTTAGCTGAGGCCACTTGGCCCGATGGAGCACCGATTTTCACGCCGCTCGCCGTCATCTCGCTGATTATATTTTACATCTACGCCCTCCAATGTTTTCCGACCTCAGCCGTGGTCGCAAAAGAATCCGGCTCATGGAAATGGGCCGTTGGGCAGTTTGTCTTTATGACTTCCATTGCAGGGCTTGCCTCCCTACTCGTTTTTCAAATAGGCAAAGCACTCGGATTTTAGTTTACTGAAAAAACGATGACTCCAGAAGTTCAGACATGGATCGCAATAGGCATTGTTTTTTTAACAACACTCGCCTTCCTCGTCCGTTTTTTAAAAAAGAAAAAAAATACTAACTCTTGCAGCAACTCCTGTGGCTGTTCCGCCGGTTCGCCACTTCAAAAACAAAGCCCCTCTCAAAAAAATTGATTGCTCGTCCGTAGCGAAAAAGCTATACACGACGGCTCTCGGATGAATTTTTAGTTCCTGAAAAAAATGCGCGGTTAGCTCAGCGGTAGAGCACTGCCTTGACACGGCAGGGGTCACTGGTTCGAACCCAGTATCGCGCACCACCTTACAAAAGACATCTAGCAAATATGTCTAGCAAAACCTCTCTTTCGGCTCAATCCTCCCTCCGGTGTCATTTCATTTGAGTCCATTCGAACTTCTACAGCCCCTCTATAGCCAAAAACCCAAGTAAAAACAAGTGGCGCGCCCGGCAGGGATCGAACCTGCGACCAACGGATTAGAAGTCCGCTGCTCTATCCACTGAGCTACGAGCGCAAAAAAAATGACTACGGACACTATGCGTGAAGGTCTTTTTGGAATCAAGTCTCGCATCAAATTTTTAATCTGCGCCAACCCCTGCGATGCGCTTAAACTTTCCCTCTAATAAATTCTCTGATTTAAGTATATTGAAAAAACAAATACGTTTGCACTTTAGCGAATCTCTAAAATACTATCCCCCTCATGGCTCGCCGCTCCAAATCATCACAAAATCCCACGTGGATCATCAGCATTATCGTCATCGCTCTTATTGCCTTTGGCGGTGCCGCCTTTCTTTTTCAACACACGGCTGAACCCTTTCGCACGACCGAAACTCTAAATGTCTCCACCTATTTAGAAAATGCTCGCAGCATCCGCGGAAACACCTATCGGCTCGAAGGCACGGTGGATAACTCCCTAGCACTCTCTCCAACCCAAGGTCGCCTCATTTCTGTGAGCGTCTCGTCGGAAAATGACTCTATCCTCCCCATCATCGTCCCAAACGATTTCAACCACATCAACATCCAAAAGGGACAGCAATTTGTCTTTCTCATCGAGGTCGATGACCAAGGAATTTTAAAAACGCTCGACCTCTCCAAATCTTGACTCCTTTTTTTAAAAAAATACGCGCCACCAGATCCAAGACATGAATACGACGTTTCGCCACACACGGGCACTCTTCATTACCACACTTCTTTTTTTGCTAATCGGTAAAAATACCCAAGCGCAAACCGGACCCGCTCCGGCTTCAGCTCCCGCATCAACACAGCCGCAAAACCAAAATGACAGTGCTGTAACGAACGGGCCTGCTGCCGACAAAGACGACTCTAAGCAAAAAAATGCACTCTGGGGCAACGACCTCCCTTCTTTCAACCCCGGCACCGAACTTGTCACGTGGAACGGCGAAAACTGGAGCATCCACAACAACCGCATCTTTCAAGCACGCTTCGAAAAATACCTAAACGCCCCCGCCGCAACTTCCGAAGATGACAAAGCCTACAACGCCCTCCTCAACGAAATCCTCACCCTCCTTTCTCCCACCCAGCTCACTCCCGAATCTGCCGACAAAGCCTTCAGTCTCCTGCCCCAGTGCTCCGCCTTCGACATGGATGCCAGTCTTTGCAACGCCATAGCCAACCAAGTCTATACCTCTTGGCAAAGCCTTCGTCAGCGCGACCGCCTTACCAAAGCAAACTCCAATCTCGAAGCCGAGCGCAAACGTCTCGAATGGAATTCTGAAATGACCGCCAAGGGCACCGTCATGGATAATCTCGGCGGAGGTGCTCCGCAAAATAAAGCCGCTGCCGGCGAATGGCGTCGCCGCCAAGCACTCGTCCGCGACACTCGGATGCAACCCTACGTCACCCGCATCGCCGAGATAAATGCTCTCCTGAAAAAAAACGACCTCTCCAAAGAGATTACCCAGCTCCAAGCAAAAATCGATTTCCAAGCCCTCATCGTGCAGCTTTTTCTCCAACGTCGCTTCCAGCACGTCGCCATCTCTACACGTTTCTACCGCAGCATTTTTAACGACGTCTACACCCAGCTCCGTGTCGGCGAAGATGCCAAAAGTCTTTTTTCAAAAACCACCGGCATGCCCCCCACCATGAGCACCCTCGACAGCATGGCCAACGAAATCATGAGAGATGTCGATGAAGGCGTGAAAGCCTTTAAGTTTCTCATCGAAAAAGAAGAGATGCAGAGTGCCTCCAAGCGTCTCGCCGAAACCTTCATCGTCGGCGAATACATGCCTGCCGTCCGCACGCTCGACCGCGAGGACAAACGCCGCGTCCTCTCCTTTGTGCAAAAAGCAAACGAACTTCTCTCTGCAATCGACGTTCGCGACTACACGCTCGCCGAAAAACTTGTCGCGCAAATTCAAGCCTCTGCACACGATTTCGACGCATCGAAACCCCTCGCTGCAATCGAAACCGCACGTGCCGTCTCCTCTATGCACATCGCAAAGGCCAAAAATGCAGCCGTCAGCGGCGACAACGCCACCGTGGAGATCGAACTGCGAAACGCTACGGAAATCTGGCCCCGCAACCCCGCACTCAAAGAGGTCTTTGCCCTCATCAGCTCGCAAGGAAATGTCCAGCAGCGTGCTCTCGTCGATTTTGACCAATTGATGAGTCAAAAAAATTACCGTCAGATCTATGATGACCGGGTTCGCTTTATTGCCGCCACCGCTCTTGTGCCCGAAAAAGCCGAGCAGCTTCAGGGCGTCTTAGAGTCTATGGCCAAAGTCGAGGCGGCCATCATCCGCGCCCAAGAAATCGAGAAACGCGGCGACTTTATCGGGGCGTGGGAAAGTGTGGAAACGGCCTACATCGAATTTCCCAATGACAACAAACTCAACAGCGTCCGCGCCGACCTCACTACCAAAGCCGCTGACTTTGTTCGCGCCCTTCGCAACGCCGAGGAACTCGAAAGCCGTGGGCAAAGTGGAGCCGCTCTCGCATGGTTCCTAAAAGCCCAATCCCAATACCCCCCCAGCGAAATGGCGCGTGCCGGGATCGACCGCACCATCCAAACCATCTTCCCCGATGCGATTTGATTGGAAAAAATACAGCGATGCCGCGGGATACACGCAGATGTTTTTTTAAAAAAAAATTACGAATACCAAGATGAAAAAAATTTTATTGATTATTGCACTTTTGCTTCTTTTGGCGGGAGGCGTTTTGCTTTGGAAGCTTGCGCAGATGAGGCGTTCACAGCCGATTGCAAATTACCTTTCGCAGGAGACAGTTTTTTTGGTTGCGGCGGAGGATTTGCCGGGATCGAGTTTACAGTGGACCCAGACATCTTTATCACAGTTGTTTTCGGATAAAGATATTCTTAAGGCGATTGAGGGGACGAAGTCGAAGTTTTGGGCGAGCGATGAAGCTTCGCAGGGGGCGGGGTATCTTGTTTCGCTTCAGCCTAAGCAGGTGTTTGCTTCGGTTTTGGATCGGGGAGATCAGGGAGTGGCTTTGCTTGGCGGGGTGCACTATGTCGGTTCTCGGAGTAGTGCGGAGGGAGGTTTAGCGCGGATGCGGGAGTTTTTGGCAGGGGCGGATGCGGAGCCTGTCTTGAGTAAGGAGACGGTGGATGGCGTCGAGCTGACTTCTCAGGAGACAAAACGGGGGACTTTGATTTCGGCGAATGAGAGAGGCTGGATTGTTTTTTCGGATTCGCGAGAAATTTTATTGGAGTTTTTGTCGGCGGTGAAGGCGGGTTCTGCTGTGGATAGCTTGGCGCAGGATCCCTTGTTTATGAATATCGCTAAACAGCTGGATCCGGCCTGTGAGTTGCAGGCTTTCCTTCGGGTGGAGCCAGTCTTGGAGCGTGTGATCGCTTTTGGAGATGCGATGGGGGCAGTAGCCGATCCGGCACAGGTGGAGCTTTTGAAAAATGCTGAGGGGTTGGGATACTCCTCAACCTTTCAGGGAAAAGACATCGAAGATAAATTTTTTATAAAATCGAAAAATTCGCCTGCGGATTTAGCGATAAAAAAAGTGGCGGCACCACTTGCTCGCGAAGAGAATCTTTTTCTTTATGAGACGGCTCTGGATACGAAATCTCCGACCTGGCAGACCTTTCTCGAAAAAGTGCCCGACGAGATAGTAGGTGCTGCCGCGCAGAGTGGTTTAGATTTTGAAAAGCTGCCGGAAACGGTGAGCGATGGAGCGGTGTGGGCCAGCCTGGGTAAGGGAGCTTTTATTCCTGATATGGAGGGTGTGCTGACTTTGGCAGATACCGAGCAGGCGCAGAAGTGGCTGGAGTTTTTTCTCGCGCAGGGGAAAGGAGACATCGCGAAGGAGGACCGTCTGGACTCGACGATTTATATTCTTGGAGCGCAGGGGTCGATTAAATTTGTGGAGCCGAGTGTGGCCGTGCGCGAGGGGGAGCTTTTGGCCGCGTTGAGCCCGGCAGACCTCGATGCGATGCTCAGTCCCCAAAACGGGGAGTCGCAATCTCTGCTTGCAAGTCCAAAGTTTGCGAGTGTGAAGAGTTATTACGATTCAAATCCGGTTACCTTTGTTTATCTGGATACACCCGGTGTTGTGAGACGGGCGTATGCTACGGTGCTGCCCGCCTTGCGTTTTGGAGCTTCGGTTTTGAAAGATGTGGAGCAGTATGTAAATGTCGAGCAGCTTCCTGACGAAGCGACGTTTGCCGACAAATTGGGACCGATTGTCGGGGTGCAATACAATCGTCCAGATGGATATTTATTTGAAACACGTGGACCAGTGACCCTAAACCATCTTTTACTCGGAGGTTCTGCCGGGGGGATTTCTACTTTTTGGAAAGATTGAGAGTAAAGGAAGCGGAGGTCGCTGCGGATGGGTTGTGATCTAGTCGATCTAGTCCGTCGGGTGGCGGTCGTGGGCTAGTTTGAAGGCTTTGTTTCTTAGCTTGGATTTCGAGAGTCGCTTGATGAGTTTGTCGGCAACTTTACTCTCTACATCAATGAGGCTGTGGCGGGGGAAGAGACGGATGCTGCCGACCGAGTTGTCCGGGATGCCGCCCTCGCCGTAGAACATTCCGAGAATGTCGCCCACACGGATATTGGAGCTTTTTCCAAGGCTGAGGAAGAGAGTAGCGGGATTGTCGAGTTCGACATGTTTTCCCTTTTCACTACGGTCTCCTTTTTGACGTTCCGAGCGGTTGCGTTTGTCTTTCCGCTCGGAGCGGTCTTTTCGTTTATGTGAGCTTTCCGGCGTATAGTTTGGATCGTCTTCAGCGATTTCTTCGCCTTCGCGGCTGAGAGATTCGCGGAGGAGTTCAAAAAGGCCGGAAGCGATGTCGGTGGCGGTGTGCCCTTGGTCGAGAAGGCGGTCGATGTAGTAGCCGTAGCTGCTGCTGACTTCTTGTTCGAGGCGTTGCCGGACGAGTTCGAAAAGTTTATCCGCACGTTTGCCCTCGACCTCTTCCTGAGTTGGGATTTTGGCGCGTTGGATGTGTTGGCCGATGTATTTTTCGATGCTTTGGAGACGATAGATATCACGTCCACTGATGAAACTGATTGCTTTGCCTTCGCGTCCGGCGCGTCCGGTGCGCCCGATGCGGTGAACGTAGTCTTCGGGGTCCTGCGGGATGTCGTAGTTGAAGACGGCATCGACGTTGTCGATGTCGAGCCCGCGAGCGGCGACGTCGGTGGCGACGAGGAGGTCGAATTTTCCTTCGCGGAAACGTTTGGTGGTACGCTCGCGTTGTTGCTGGGTGATGTCTCCGTGCAGTCGGTCGGCGGCGCAGCCGCGTGCGAGGAGAGCCTCGGTGCATTCATCGACGCTGCGTTTTGTGTTGCAAAAAATAACCGCGAGGCGTGGTGGGTCTATGTCGAGAAGGCGGGTGAGGACTTCGATTTTAGAGCGATTGCGAACTTCGTAGTAGCTTTGGCTGATGCTGGCAACGGTTTTTGTTTTTCGCTGAATGCTGATTTTTTTTGGTTGATTGCCGAATTTTTGGATGAGCTTCTCCACGTTTGGATTCATGGTTGCGGAGAAGAAGAGGGTTTGGTGTTCCTCGTGGAGAGAGCTGAGGATTTCTTCCATGTCTTCGCGGAAGCCCATATCGAGCATTCGGTCGGCTTCGTCGAGAATGGCAAGCTTGATGGTGCCGGGGCGCAGGGTGCGGCGGTCGAGGTGATCGAGGAGGCGTCCGGGTGTGCCGACAATGATGTGGTTTCCTTTTTTAAGCTGAGAAATTTGTCGCTCCATAGATGCACCCCCATAGATAGGCACAGCGTGGAGGTCGGTAAGTCCGCCACCGAGTTTATGCACTTCTTCGCAAACTTGGACACAAAGTTCGCGAGTAGGAGAGAGGATGAGAACCTGTGGAGAAAGATTTGCAAGGTCGAGCATTTGCAGCGCGGGGAGGGTAAAGGCTGCGGTTTTTCCAGAACCGGTTTCGGAGAGGCCGACGATGTCCTGACCGGAGAGGATGGCGGGAATAGCAGCGGCTTGGATCGGGGAGGGACTCTCGAAACCGAGGTCGTGAATGGCGGTGAGAAGTTCCGGTGCGAGGCCGAGTTCGGCGAAAGTAATGTCGGTCATGATGATTGGCGATGGTTTATATAAATGAGGCGAGTCGGAACCATCGGGTGAGGGACGGACGGATTGCGAGAAATGCCGGAGGGCGATGGATAGACGGGCAGCCTGCTTTTAGCAAACCCAAAATGAAGCAACCGCTCGGCCGAGCTTACCCCGAACGTCTGCGACATTCGGAAATTTGCTCAAATTTTTCGCTCGCAGATTATAAGTCCGACAGGCTGCTAGCGAGCAGAGTCCAAGCTTCCTGATATTTTTCCGATGTTTTTTTTACAACCTCCTCGGGCAAGCTTGGTGCGGGGGGCTCTTTATTCCAATCCAGTGTGTTTAGATAGTCTCTTACAAATTGCTTGTCGAAGCTTGGGGGGCTGCTTCCTGGGGCGTATTTATCGGCAGCCCAAAAACGAGAAGAGTCTGGAGTTAGCACCTCGTCGATTAGGATAACATCTCCGTCGATGACGCCAAATTCAAATTTTGTATCTGCTATGATAATTCCGCGTGTGGCAGCATAGGCGCGTCCGTGCTCGTAAAGCTCGATCGTCCATTTGCGAACTTGTAGTGCGATGTCTTCTCCTAAGATTCGGCGGCATTCATTCCAGCTTATATTTTCGTCATGTCCTGAAGCGGCCTTTGTTGCAGGAGTGAAGAGAGTTTCCTCCAGTTTATCTGCCATTTGCAAATTGGGCGGGAGTTTTTGCCCACAAACGCTTCCCGATTTTTTATATTCTTCCCACCCCGATCCGATTAGGTATCCGCGAGCGACGCATTCCACGGGGAGAGGAGATGTTTTTTTAACGAGCATGGAACGTCCGCGTAGTTGTTCTCGATGGGGTTGCAAAGCCTGAGGAAATTGTTCCACCTGCGTCGTAATCAGGTGATTTGGAATAAAATTAAGCCGCGAAAACCAAAACTCGGAAAGCCCGGTTAATACCTCGCCTTTGTGTGGAATTGCATTTGGCAAAATACAGTCGAAAGCTGAAATGCGGTCAGTCGCAACGAGTAAAAGCGAATCACCCAAATCAAAAATTTCACGCACTTTGCCGGAGGCCACTTTTTGGATTCCGGGTAAATTACATTGCAATAAGTTGATTTCCATTTCTGGATGATTGCTTGGAGGTTATTAAGAAAACAAGCTTCATTTTTTTCGTTGTCAAAGCCCCCCGTTAGGACAGGGCTAACGGGAACCTTTCCGTCTTGAAAAATAAAAATTTCACAGCGCATCCAGCAGAAAGCAGGTTTCTAGAGCTGCCCTTCAGAAGTTTTATCCAGACAAGTCTATAAAAATTTGTTTATTCTCATTGAGAAGATGCGTCATGAATAAGAGCCTTTTTTTAATAGCGATTTTAAACCTGCTGATTCCTCATTTAGGGATCTGTGGTGATATTTTAAATGAACTTTCCCAAGCGGATCGTAAATTGCTGGCCGACGGGCAGGTCATCATTAAAAGCCGAGATATCCCAAAGGCTCCGTGGCCCGAACTAAGCTTGTATCAAGTAGTGAATGCGCCTCCTAGGGTTGTTTGGGATTTGCTTATCGATTATGACTCGGCTGCGACTTATACACCAAACTTGATTTCGGCTGAAGTTATCGGGACGGAGTCTGATGGTAGCAAAGATGTTCGCTATACGGTGAAGGTTCCCGTGTTGAGAAAAATATCTTACGATGTTCGCAATACCTATATTAAAAAAAGCTCTTCCTATGAGGTGAAATGGAAGCTTTTAAAATCTCCGCTTGCGAAATCGAGTGATGGTTCATTGCGTATTGAGCCGTATGGGGAAAATCAAACCCTCATGTGCTATACGAACCTATGCGTGCCCATCACCAACCTTGTAGCCAGCTTGAAAAATCAAGCTCTCGAAGAAGCTAAAAATACGGTAAAAGCAATCAAAGCCGAAGCCGAACGCAGGGCGGGATCTTAGGCTTGTTTTTAACTAAAAAAAAACGATTACTCGCTTGACAGGTTTTTGCTTGGCATTAGGGATATTTAACAAGGCTAGGGAGAAAAACATTCCGGCTTTTTTAGGATATAAAAAAAATGAAAACGAAAAAATCCGAACCTTCCAAGATGGTGCGAGATTCTTTGCTCTATCGGGAATTTTTGGCTGAACGCGAAGAGATTCTCCGTCATAAGTGGATTGAAAGTGAAAAGGCGGGTTGCGATATAGGTTTCGAGCGAGCCCTTCTAGATTGGGCCGTTCATTATCGCTCAGAGTGGCGCAAGGGTCGTCGTGTCGCTGCTTAAAAAGCCTGGTAGGGTCGCTTTAGGTTTAATCATTCTTATGGGATGGCTGTAAAAAAGCTTTCTATTCGATATGTCGGAGCTGGATGGAATCGAAGCGGGTGTCTCGGCCTAGGATGTCGCTTAAGATGACGATGGGGTCTCCGGCTTTTACTAAGCCTGCTTTTTTGAGATGTTCTTCGGCGGCGGCGACGGTTTTTTCGGGATGCTCACTAAAGCACATTTGGATGGGGTGAACCGCACGGTTTAGCGTGAGTTGGCGAACGACTCGCTCGCTCGGGGTAAAGGCAAAAATAGGGGCGTGGCGAGGGCGAAGATTGCTTGTAAAGTTTGCCATGATGCCGATGCGGGTGAAGACGACGATTTTTGCGTCGTCGAGTGAGTTTGCGAGGACAAGACCGGAGCGAATGGTTTTTTGGCGAATGTCGTTGAGTTCGACTTGTTCGGCGAACTCTGCTCCGCCACTTCGCTCGATGCGCTCGGCCACACGGACAAAGATTTTTACACATTCGATAGGATATTTTCCGACCGTGGTTTCGCCGCTGAGCATGATGGCATCGGCCTGTTCGTAAATGGCGTTGGCTACGTCAGTGATTTCGGCTCGCGTGGGGACCGGATTTGTAATCATCGATTCAAGCATGTGGGTGGCTACAATGACGGGTTTGCTGTAGCGGATGCAGTGTTTTACAATGCGGCGTTGAATAATGGGCAATTCCTCCATCGGGCATTCGATTCCGAGGTCGCCTCGCGCTATCATGACTCCGTCGGCTGCTTTGATGATTCTGTGGATGTATTTTACGGCATGTTGATCTTCGATCTTGGCGATGGCTTTTGCATCGGAGCCTTTTTCGCGTAAAACGCGGATGAGCATTTCGATATCGGAAGCCTCACGGCAGAAGCTGAGTGCAAAAAAATCGATTCCGACTTCGATTCCTACGTTGATGTCTGCTAGGTCCTTTTCGGTCAGTGGTGGCAGATTTACTTTTACGCCGGGGAGGTTGATATGGCGGCGAGAGCCGAGAGCACCGGGCGTGAGAACTTCGCAATGAATGGTATTGTTCCTTTTTTTGAGAACCTTTAGATGGATGACTCCGTTGTCCACAAGCACCGTATCGCCCTCGTGAATGTCGTTGATGAGGCCGTCGTAGTTTACATCTACGGAATAAAGTTCTTCGCTCTTTGCGCCACGCACCGTGAAGTCTAGCTTATCTCCGGGTTTTAGATTGATGGTTGCAGGGAGGTCACCGGTTCGGATAGCAGGGCCCTGGGTATCCATGAGAATGCCGACGGGTCGCCCTACTTTGTCGGAGCTTTTACGGATTTTTTTAACGATTTCGCGGACCCAGTCGTGTCGTGCATGGCTCATGTTTAGGCGAAAAATATCTGCACCTTCACGAATGAGACTTTCGAGGACGTCGATGGATTCTGTGGCTGGCCCTAGCGTGCAAATAATTTTTGTTTTTTTCATACGCCGTGGATTCTTAAACAGACTTGCATCAAATTCAAAATGAATCCGTAAATCTTATGTGTCCTTTTTGTAAAGATTGCCAAATTTGCTTTATCCTCACAGATCGTAGGCCTGTTGCCCCAAACTGCTGGCCCCCACCTCGCAGCAAAGGAGAGTTGCAAAATTAGAATTGCGAGAATAAGGTCCGCAGTTCGATGCAAACCGACGACATCACTTATTTAGATAACAATGCTACGACAGCTCTCGACCCCGAGGTTTTGAAAACGATGCTTCCGTGGCTCCAAGCCGCCGGATACGGAAACCCTTCCTCTCCCTATACTATCGGAAAAAAAGCTCGTAACGCCGTCGAGCAAGCCCGTCAACAAATTGCCGACCTCCTAAACGCATCATCTGCCGAAATCCTTTTTACGGGCAGCGGCACAGAATCTATAAACTCCGCGATTCAGTCCGCCTGTAATTACGATCCTGATCGACGCCATATCATCACCACCGCCGTCGAGCACAGTGCCACTCTCAAACTTTGTGAGCATCTCGCTCGCCGAGGTTATCAAATCACTTACCTCCCTGTTGACTCCCAAGGCCGCCTTAATCCCGCTGATCTTCAAAACGCTATTACCGACGAAACCGCTCTCGTTACTCTCCTCTGGGCAAATAACGAAACGGGCGTTCTCTTCCCGATCAAAGAAATCGCTGCCATCTGCCAAGCTGAAAAAATCCCCCTCCATATAGACGCAGTGCAAGCCGTTGGTAAAATCCCCATCGACGTAGAAGCTCTCGGGGTCTCGCTTCTCTCTCTTTCCGGTCACAAACTCCATGCTCCGAAAGGCGTCGGCGCACTCTACGTAAACAAACGCTATCGTTTCACCCCCCTCCTCCGAGGTAGTCAAGAAAATGGACGCCGTGGCGGCACCGAAAACGTAGCCTCCATCGTCGCCTTTGGCAAAAGCTGCGAACTGGCAAAAACACATCTTGTTCACGAACAAGAAACCGTCCGTAAACTTCGCGACCGTTTCGAAAAAGCTATCCTTAGTAACGTCCCGGGCACCCAAATCAACGGAAGCACCGAGCATCGCCTTCCAAATACGACAAACATCCACTTCGATGGTGTTGAATCCGAAGGCGTTCTCATCCTACTCGACGATGCAGGCATCTGCTGCTCCGCCGGCTCTGCCTGCACCACGGGCTCTGTAAGTCCCTCTCACGTTCTCACCGCTATGGGCCTCACCCCTACGGAAGCACGCAGCAGCCTACGTTTTTCTCTCGGACGCCTAAATACGGACCACGACATAAACCACGCAATCGCTACCCTACCCACTATTATTGCCAAACTCCGCTCCATGAACCCCGCCGGACAAGTCGTTATAAAAGCCTAAAAACACGCCGTTCACGCAAAACTTTTTTACTCCCACGGTGTTCCATACCCCGTGGAAATAGCCCAAATACCGCTTCTGAGCGCAGCCGTGAATTTACAATCTCAAAACATGGAAAACCCTGCCTCCGATCCGGATGCGGCTACCATGCTCCGCGCTCGGGATGGAAATGAAGGAGCTTTTTCTGAACTTGTCGAAAAATACTCTACTCTCGTTATTGGCGTCGCGGCCAAAATGCTTGGTGACCGCACGGAAGCCGAAGACCTAGCCCAGCAAGTATTTCTTAAAGCCTGGAAAGCACGCCATCGTTATCGCCCCACCGCCAAATTTTCCACTTGGCTCTTACGCATCACGCGAAACACCGTCCTAAACGAAATCCGCCGTCGCAGTCGTCACCCCCAGCACTCCCTTGATGAACCGAACCCCGATGGTCTTGCCTATGACCCGCCGTCCTCCTCGGCCACTCCAAACGAAGAAATTCAACAAAACGAGGTCACCCAAGCCATCGACGACGCCCTTTGCCGTCTCCCTGAAAATCAGCGCATGGCTATGACACTCCTCCGCTACGAGCAACTCCCCTACGAAGAAATTGCCAAAATCATGCAGATCCGTCTAGGCGCGGTAAAAAGCCTAATTTTTCGTGCGCGTCAACAACTCCGCCAAGATCTAAAAAGTTTTCTCTCCTAAATTACGTCGAGCCAAGAAAATACCAGTCGCTGCGAGGGCAAAAAGTGCCGCTGTGGATGGCTCGGGGATCTGCGAAACCCGGAAGTAAATCGAGTAGTTATGATCAAAGGGCGGCGTGAAGTCTGTGTAGGGTTGGATGCTGCTGACCGGCCCCGTCGATTCCCAGGTAAAACCTCCGTAGGAGTTGGAGTGATCAAGTCCATCATTTGCTCCGATGTATTGCACGTAAAAATCATCGCCGGAGTTGCCATACGCATAAATCGCATCAACAGGCTTAGTGGCAATCCAATCTTCCCCCCGATGCGGCTATGAAACCTTTTGTGACACCAGTGTGTCCGGTCTTTGCAGAGTGTTTGCGCCTGCAGAAACGAGTTGGCTGAAAACGACAAAAACATAATAAGCGCAATAAGATAAGTATTTGTTGTCTTAGCTAAATATCTTTTCATATTATTTAATAACGTCTTAACCATATAAACGCAAATTTACCTGTCGCAAGTTTTTTTAAATTTTTTGGTTTTTAAAGCAAGGTAGCACAGACAATCCTGTCTGTGTCTCCCAAAAAGAGCATTTTATCAAAACGATCTGTTGGTCGGAGGTAAATTACTTATTATGCTGTTTTTATGAATGATCAACTGTTTGGAATTTTTGTTTATCTAGCGGCGGCAGCATTGGCGGCACCTCTGGGACGGCGGCTGGGGCTGGGGGCGGTGTTGGGGTATTTGGTTATTGGAGCGATTATTGGGCCTTCGGTTTTTGGTTGGATTGGCGAAGGTAGTGAGGAGGTTTTGCACTTTTCGGAGTTTGGCGTTGTGCTGATGTTGTTTGTGATCGGCCTCGAAATAGACCTTTCGCAACTTTGGAAAATGCGTGGGCCGATTTTGGGACTGGGTGGCTTGCAGGTTCTATTTACGACTTTGGTTTTGGCGGGTGCAGCTTCTTTTTTCTTATCGGAATGGCGGGAGATTTTGGCCCTAGGGATGATTTTTGCACTTTCTTCGACGGCTATCGTGATGCAGAGTCTGCGCGAGCGGGGAATCAGCAATACGAATGCGGGGCAGCAGAGTTTTGCCGTTTTGCTTTTTCAGGATATTGCGGTGATTCCGATGATTGCTATTTTGCCTTTACTGGCTCATTTGCCGAGGGGTGGGAGTGCCGGGGGGCATGCCGAGACGACGTCGTGGCTGGATGCTTTGCCGATTTGGAGT
>JBKEAD010000182.1:0-3767 GCA_047971915.1 Chthoniobacterales bacterium | reverse complement strand
AATTGCTGAAGGAGGGACTTAGCTTAGAGTGGCATCGTGTCTGTTTATCGACCAAATGTGGCAATGATTCTTCGCGATGGGGCTGGGCGTATTTTAATCGCTGAGAGGTTGGATGTGGCGGGGGCGTGGCAGTTTCCGCAGGGAGGACAAAAGAAGGGGGAGTCGGCCATAAGGGCTTTGGAGCGCGAGGTCGAGGAAGAGCTAGGTTTGCTTCCCGAGTGCTACAAAGTCATCGAAGATCGAGAGGGATACCGTTACAAATTTATAAAAGGTCGGAAAAAAGAGGGCTTCGTCGGGCAGGAGCAGAGGTATTTTTTGGCGGATTTTTTAGGAATGCCTGAGCGTATTGCAGGGGTGATAAAGTCGCCGGAGTTTCGTCAAATCCGGTGGATTGTGCCGGAGGAGTTTTTGCCTGAATGGGTGCCGAAGTTTAAGCGTGAGGTGTATCGGCAGGTTTTTAAGGATTTTTTCCAAATTGATTGGGATATTTGAAATCGAGATTGCGAACAGTTGGTGAAACCCGAGCGGAAGAGCGTATGCTTCCGGTTTTTTGTTTGGTCGCGGGAATTACTTTTTTGCTTTATCTGCCGTCGCTTTGGTCCGACTTCGTGTATGATGCGGAGGCGCAGATTCTGATAGGAGATTATATTCACAATCCTTCGAATTTTATTGAGGTTGTGACTTTTCAGGTCATGGGAAAAGATGTTTTGGACTTCAATCGTCCCGTGCAATTGTTTTCTTTGATGCTGGATTCGTTGGTGTGGGGAAAGTGGGCGGTGGGGTATCACCTGACGAGCAATATTTTGCATGCCTGCAATGCCGGGTTATTAGCTCTTTTGATCTTGCGATTTTTACCTAAAACGACGGATGGCGCGAATCGTCTTGTGGCCGGATTGTGTGCTTTGGTTTTTGCATTCCATCCCGTGTTGGTCGAGGCGGTTGCCGAAATAAGCTACCGCGAAGATGTTTTGGCTACGGGGTTTGTGTTGTTGGCTTTGTTGGCCGGAGAATTTTTTGCGTGCTCTCGGGGTGTTAAGACTTTTATTTTGGGAAATGGGGTCGTGGTGGCCGTTTGGTTGGCATGTGCATCCAAGGAAACGGGCGTGGTGACGCCTTTGTTGCTGCTTGCGCTTGCTTTCATCTTTCATCGTGAGCAGGTCTGGCGGCGGTGGGGCGTTTTAATTTTGGCGGTTTGTGTGGTTACGGTTTGTTTTCTTTTTGTTCGTTTTGTATTGGAGTCGGAAACGTCTATTATTTTTACGAATCCTCCGCGCTATCTGGGCGGTTCGCTTGGTATGGTTTTTGAAATTCAGCCGAGGCTGTGGGTTTTTCTCATTAAAATAATTTTTTGGCCTTTTGGTTTGTCGGCGGATTATACGCCGCAAAATGTTATTTGGATCACATTATCGTGGGCGATATTTTGGCTTTTTGTGGTGTTGGTGGCGCAGATTTTGTTGGCTCGGAAAAGCCGGCTTGCAGCATTTGGTAGCGTTATTTTTTGGTTAGGATTGGTGCCGGTTTCCAATTTTTTGCCGATGTATCGTCCTTTGGCAGATCGCTTTCTTTATTTGCCGATGCTTGGGGTAGCATTCATGTTGGCAGGTGTGTTGACATTATGGGACTCGCGGTCAGTGGGACGTAAGGTTGCCTCGTGCGTGGTAATAGTTGCTTTAATTTTTCTCGGAGGATTGAGCATTCAACGTCAAAGCGTTTTTTCTTCTTCATTAGCACTTTGGCAAGACACCGTGACAAAATCGCCCACATCCTATACGGCAAATTTTAATTTATCTTATGCGCTCAGAAAGGCGGGGGATTCTATGGCGGCACTTTCTTCACTGCGTGCAGCACAGAAAACTCTAAAGAGTGAAAATGCCGATATCTTAGCTGCCCAGGCTTTTATTTACGAAGACCTTGGCAAGCAGCAAAAAGCCGAGGAGGCTTTGCGTAGAGCGGTAAGTTTAGATCATCGCTATGAAAGGCCAGACGAACTTGTCGAAGCTCTTGTTATGACGCAGGAGGATGCAGCCACTATGGAAAAAATACTGCTCCGTTTAAAAAAGTAGGAGGATGGCTTTTCTTGACAGTTTGTGACAAATTCAGCGCGAAATCGAAAGTGAAAAAGCTTATTGAAACCGTCACAAAAAAGGCGTTTCAGTGCCGATAAGACAAAAACCGCTTCAAGGCGTATCGTTCCCATATTACCGCCGCTTATGCGTCGGCAGTGCAAGGAGAAAATCACTGCTTGCCTTTTGTATATTTTAACCATATACATTTTATCAATGATTGATTGGCATTCAATTATAGGTTTCCAATGGGATAAAGGAAACGCCTCTAAGAGCGAGACCAAACACGGAGTCACACGAGAAGAAGCCGAGCAATTATTTACAAACGAACCGCTGGTTGTAGCAGAGGACGCAGCACACAGCGAGGCAGAAACGCGCTTTCATGCACTTGGTCAAACTGATGCAGGGAGGCAACTTCACGCTAGCTTCACCGTGCGAGAGGCACTTGTCCGCCCAATCTCAGTCAGACCAATGAACCGAAAGGAAAAAGCAATTTATGAAAAAGCAAAGTAAAATTCATTATGTGCCAGACATGCCCAAAGACGAGGGTAGTAAAATTGATTGGTCAAAAGCCAAAAAAGTTCGTTTTCCAAACCTAAAGCTTTCAACAGAAACGATCTCTTTGCGAATGCCAAGCAGCCTGCTTGAGTCGATCAAGATTGAAGCCAATAAGCGAGACGTGCCTTATCAGTCGCTTATTAAGCTGGCACTGGCAGAGAAGTTTGCAAGCTAGCCGAACCAGTATTGTCAACGTTTCGCACTGTCAAATCGCACCGCAAAAATCATTTTTATTTTAAAAAACTCGCGAAGGCTCTAAAATAGGGGTTCTACAAGGATTATTTCAGGGCACAAAAAAATCGAGGCGACAGGATTTGAACCTGTAATCCTAAGCTGTAAACAAAGGTATTCACGACTTTTCTTGACAGTTTGTGACAAATTTGTGACAAATTCAACATGAAATCGAAGCCCAAAAAGCCCATTGAAATTGTCACAGAAAAAGGCGTATCGGTGCCGATCTATTACAGCCCTGTGAAGGCGAAGGGTGCCAAATATGATTCTTTTGTTTTCTCCTTCATTCAAAATGGAAGCCGCCAACGTCGCCGCGCTTCCTCACTCGACAAGGCACGGGCGACAGCTAAGACCGTTGCCCGTCAACTGGCAGAGGGGACGGGGCACGTTCACGCGCTCACGCCGTCCGTGGTTGCTGATTATACCGCTGCTTCTAAACTCTTGCGCTCGTTTCCGAAAAGCTCCCTGACTGCTGCAATAGGGGAATGGTGCAAAGCAAAAGAGACGTTGGGAGAGGGGGAATCTATCGTGACCGCTTGCCAGACATACAGGCGGAAGATTGAAGATGCGCTTGGAGTTACCCCTAAGCTTTTTTCCGAAGTCGTGGAACTGTTCTTGGAGCAACTAAAAGAAGATGATGCAAGCGAACGCTATCAAGGGGATTGTCGCTCTAAGCTTCGCACGGCTGCCAAGGCCTTTCAATGCCATATTCACACTATAGAGGCAAGTGATCTACAAGACTGGCTGAAATCACTCAGGGTTGCCCCTAGAACACGTTTGAATATGCGCCGCAATATTGCCACCCTCTTTTTTTATGCAAAAGGCAAGGGCTACCTGCCACGGGATAAACAGACGGAAGCGGAACTGATACCGAAGGATAAAAAGACGAATGCGAGAAAACGAGGTGGCACAATC
>JBKEAD010000235.1:0-8110 GCA_047971915.1 Chthoniobacterales bacterium | reverse complement strand
GGTGGTGGGGTGGGGTTGATTTGGGATGGAGCTTCGGGGGGGGGAGTCGGACTTGGACGTGGTTCAGGGGTCGGAGTCGGAGTTGGAGTTGGAGTTGGAGTTGGAGTTGGAGTTGGAGTTGGAGTTGGAGTTGGAGTTGGAGTTGGAGTTGGAGTTGGAGTTGGCCACGGTTTTATAATATTTTCCCATTGGTGCAGGGGGGTGCTGCTGCCGCCGAGTTCGTTTAGGAGTTCGGTGCAGCGGGTGTGCCAGACATTTAGATCGGGGGGAGTGGCTTTTTTTTCTGCGGTGCCGGGGAAGACGATGTAGGCGACGCGAATGTTGTTTACAGCGCGGCGGATGGAGTTTGTTTTTGGTTCGATTTCGCGGCAGATGCGCATGGAGGTTTCGCCCATTTTAAAGGAGGGGCCGGCGTCGCCGAGGATGGCGGGATAGATTTTGTCGTTGTAAATGACGACGGCGTAGTCGCCGATGGCGGCTTTGTAGGCAGAGTTATTTCCGCGGAGCATGAAGCCGGGGAGGACGATGAAGGGGTCTGCATCGGAGATTAAAAAACTGAAGGTGGAGAGGTCGCCGATGCGGCGTTTGGCGTTGGCGATGCCTTCGCGAAGTTCGCGGTTTACTTTGCTACTGAGGCCGGGTTTGGCGTATTCGGCTTCGAGATTTTTGAGGCGTGTTTTTTCTTTGGTGAGCATCGGGTTGATGCGTTTGGTTTGCTTGGGCCAGCGGTAGCTTGTTTGCGGGAGGTAGTAGATGGAGGAATCATCGACGGTGTAGTTGCGGTCGCCGTCGGAGCCGTCGGTATTTACGTCCATATCGCTGAGGATAAAGAGGGCGCGGCGCTTGGTCTCGGGATGGCGGAATTCGAGGATGGTGTCGCAGTCGTAGAAGTTGTGGCGGGAGAGAAGGGTGTTTAGACGGCTGGCGTTTTTGCGGGTCCAGGTGACTTTGTTTTCGTAGAGCTGTTTGTAGGCGGGGGAGGGGGTGGCGAGTTCTAGGAGCTGGGGAAATTGAGGTAAAAGTTTATCGAGACCTTTGAAGTTGGCGTTGATTTCTTGGAGAGTTTGGGCGGCTTTGGGGACTTGAACGCGGAGGCGGAGTTCGAGTTTGTAGCTGTTGTTTTTATTTCGTTCCGTGGCGGCCGTGAGGTCGCTTTGCTCAGCGAGAAAATCGGTTTCGATGGTGATGCCGTTGTAGTAGCGAGTGAGATCGATTGTTTTCCGCCCGATGGCCGGGAGCGGCGGCGTAGGGGGTGCCGGCGTGGGCGTGGGGGAGGGGGGAGGTGGCCGGGGGGGACTAGGAGTTGGGGAGGGAACCGGTGTGGGTGTGGAAGTTTGGCTAGGTCTTTGTGTAATGGGTGGCGTGGAGACTTGTGGGGTGGCTTGTGGGGGTGGGGTGTTTTTTGCGGAAGAGTCTGTCGGCGGAGTCGGTGGGTCGCAGGCAGGGAGAAGGCTGCAAATACCTGCCGTGATGAGAGCGCGGATGAAGGTGCGGAAGGCCATTTGGTGGGTGCCTGTGCGACGGCTGGATTAAACGTGTTTGATGAAGGCGGCGGTAACGTCGGCGGGGACGTCGATCATGTGATAATCTGAGGAGGAAACGAAGAGGAGGCTTTGTTTTCCTTTGCCGAGGATTTGCTCATTGGTATCGTAGATTTCGTGTTCGAGAGTTACGAATTTGCGGTTGTAGTTTGCGATGCGGATGCGGACACTGACGGTTTCGAACTCGCGTGTTTCGTGCATGAACTTGTGTTCAAAGGAGCGTGTGAGGATGTAGTAGGGGGAGTTTTTTAGATTAAATTTTGGCATGACGTGATTGAAAAAAAGCTCACGCGTTTTTCCGACCCACATGGCATACATTCCAAAATAAACGTTTCCAACCGAGTTTGTGTCGCCGTAGGTTGCGACGAAGGAGTGGACAAACCATTTGCCCTCGAAGTGTCCGCCGGGGTTGTGGGTGAGGTCATTGATGATGTTGGAGGGCGTGATTGCCGCAGGTGTTTGGGAGGTAGAGCCATCTGTGGTGGCCGGGGGTTGGCCGACGGTAGGTGCTGCGGGAGATGATTTTGCAAGGTTGGATGGCGGGACGTAGCCTTGGTCTGAGATGGCGTTGAGCTCGTCGTTGTCTCTTACAAAGTCTTCGCTTGAGGTGGGTTTAAAGAGCAGCCAGATGACGTAGCCGAGCGGGATGAGCGATCCCAACATCATGAAGATGGGGTAATTTAAAAAATATCCGTAGGCGAAAATAACGACGGAGAGTGCGCCAATGGAGAACATTTTGACTTGAGGGATGGCGTTTGCCGGTGTGGTGACATAGCAACGTGCGACGGCAAGCGCGGAGTATCCGACGAAGAAGGTCGCATAGAAAATCATGAAATATTCGAGTTCGAGTCCGAGGACGGAGGCGATCAGCGCGATGGCTCCGCAGATGAGAAGCATGGGAATCGGGGAGGTGACTAGACCGGTCGGAATGAGTGCGAAGATGGGGCTGTTGCTGAGTTTTACATTGCTTTGTAGGAACCAACGAACGGCGATGTAGCCGCTGTCGAGAGTGGTCAGGATACAAGCACTCAAAAAGACGCAGTAGGCACCGAATATCCAAGGGTGTTCCGATGCTTGGTGAAAGAGAAAGCTCATGATGGCATCGTGGGAGTATTTGTAGCCACCGAGTCCCATGCGTGTGTATTGGCTAGCTCCTTGGCTGAGTGCCCAGAGTGCTAGGGTGCCGTGGAAAATGAGCATGAGAAAAAACTGTAACGAGCCGACGGTGTAGGCTGCGGCAATGGAGACGCGTTCGCGGTGCATCTGGATGGCTCGTTGCCATTGTTGTAGGTCGAGCCAAGGTCCGAGGAGAAAGCCGATGATGATGGGGACGGCGTATCCCCAGTAGTTTAGGTCGTTTGTCGGGAGGGCGGTGACCTCGACTTTGAGGTTGCCGACGATGATTTTGGAGGCGTTTAAAAGGATGAGGACCGCGCCTAGCACGATGAGGGCGATGGCTCCGTGGCTCCACTTGATGCGTTTGATATTAAATTCTTCGCCAAAGAGGGTAGCTGCTGCTAGTGCGATAAAAAGGGTGAGGGGGAGGTAGAGTGCATCTGGCTGCATTTGTAGCGGACGCCAGCCGTAGTTTATCAAGGCAAAGATGGTTAGGGTGATTGCGATGACTTGATAGAGAAAGAAGACGAGCCGAAAGGGGCGTGAAAAGCCGATGAAGAAACGTCCGAGAGATTCGGAACCGCCCTCTTGTCTGCGGGCGAGGTGATGGGTGACGAGGCCGAAGGCGAGGAGGCCGAGGAAGTTTGGAATGGCGAAGCTTAGGAGGCCGAAGAGGCCGAATTGTGATGTGAATTGGACGGAGAAAAAGAGGCCGAGTCCCCACATCCAGGAAAATGCGACGGTATTTCCCCAGAGGCATGTGTTGAACCAGCGTGGTAGTGTCAGGGTCGAGTTGGACATGGATTTGAAATACTATAAATGGGCAAGCTTTTGCTAAGGCGCAAGACCGTTCCTCTTTTTAATTAAAGTTTTTTTACTTTTACGGGTTAGAGGCTGACGAAAAATCCTCCGCAACGCGCCGCTCTCTAATTTTCAGACGGGCTCTTAGGGCGTCGTGCCATATAGCGCATGGTTTCATCTAAGACGTGTCGGGCGACTTGATGATGCTTTAATTTACTGGAATCAATCCGGAAGTCGGATGCTTTTTCGTAAAAGCTTAGGCGTTTTTGAAGAAGCTCATCGAAGGTTTTTCGTGGGTTTTCTGTCTGTAATAAAGGGCGGCGTTTATTTCTGGAAACACGCTCGAAAACTTTTTCAGGATCAGCGTCCAGCCAAGCCACAGGGCCGATTTTGTGTAGTATTTCGCAGTTTTCTTCACGTGTTGGCACGCCGCCGCCGGTTGCTAAGACGATTCCGGCTAGGCCGACGAGCTTTGCTAACTCCTCGGTTTCGAGCTTCCGAAAATACGCTTCGCCATGATTTTTAAAAATAGCGGTAATGGGTTGTCCCATTCGATTGATGATGAGTTTATCCGTATCGATAAAGCGGTGGCCTGTCAGGTTGGCCAGTTTGCGGCCAACGGAGCTTTTTCCACTCCCCATAAAACCTATGAGTACGATATTGGGTAACACGTCCTCTAATCTCGCAGGACTTGGCCAAGGAGCGAGTTTTTTTTAAGATGGAAAAATTTTTTTGACATGGCTTTTGCGTCTTTCGGCTTGGTGATAAAAGCAAGATCGCGGTAATACTTTTGCTGACTTTATAAGACTTTTTAGATTCCGATGAAAAAAACAAACCAATCCACTTCTTTAAAAAAAACTTCGCCCAAGCCCCTTGTCGGCATTGTCATGGGGAGCAAGAGCGACTGGGAAACCATGCGGACGGCTGCCGAGATTCTGGAGCAATTTAAAGTCTCTCATAGCTGTAGAGTTGTCTCAGCGCATCGGACGCCGGACGACATGGCGGCTTATGCAAAGTCGGCGCGTCGTGCGGGGTTGGTAGCGATCATTGCGGGAGCTGGTGGAGCGGCGCATCTTCCGGGAATGATTGCGGCGCAGACGACCGTGCCAGTCTTGGGTGTGCCTGTGAAAAGTCGTGCGCTTCAGGGACTAGATTCGTTGCTTTCCATTGTGCAAATGCCCGTCGGGGTGCCAGTTGCTACGTTTGCAATCGGAGAAGCCGGAGCAAAAAATGCCGCACTTTTTGCCATCCAGATGCTGGCTTCGAAAGATGCTGTGTTGCAAAAAAAGCTCGATAGGTTTCGTCGTGAACAAGCCACCGTGTCTCGCAAGAGTCTTTTGGAGTGAAAACAGAAATTCTTTCCGCTAGAGCTGATTTGCCGGAGATGAAATATCGCTCGGCCATTGCCGAAGCCGTAGATACTTTAAAGAAAAATCTCCCCGCAGCACTCCCGAGCGAGACGGTTTATGGCCTAGCTGCAAATGCACTGCACCCGCAGGCCGTGGCTAAAATTTTCGAAGCGAAAGAACGTCCTCTCAGCGATCCGCTCATTGTGCATGTCGCCGATTTTGTGACGATGAAGCGACTTGTTTCCGAGCAACTCCCGGAAGAGCTTTCAAACCTCATTCAAAGGCTTGCGACGGCTTTTTGGCCTGGTCCGCTAACTTTTATTTTGCCGCGCAGTGGGGAGGTTCCGGATCTCGTGACCGCCGGGCAAGATACGGTCGCCATTCGTTGTCCGGCGCACCCCGTTTTTCAAGATGTTTTAAAAACCTGCGGCTTCCCGTTGGCGGCACCAAGCGCGAATCGTTTCGGGCGGATCAGCCCGACAAGTGCTGCCGCTGTCTATGTCGAGCTTCAGGGGCGCATCCCGCTCGTCTTAGATGGTGGTGACTGTGAGCGCGGCGTGGAATCTACAATCATTTTCCCGCGCCGGATTGCAGCAAACGCGCCGGAAATCAGCCTGCAAATTCTTCGTCACGGACCGATAACGGCGGAGGCTCTCTCGGCCTTTGCGCCGATTTTTACCTCCTCAAAAAAAGGCGATTTACCGACGGCACCGGGCAGTCTAGCCTCGCATTATGCGCCGCGCACGCCATTCCATCTACTCGGCAAATCGCCGATACCCGCACATTGGCAAAACTGCGGCCTGCTTGCTTGGGATAAAAAATTTCTCTCCCTGCGAAATTTTGTAGCCGTGGAATATCTGAGCCCCGGTCTTGACCTCTGCGAGGCAGCAGTCAATCTCTATCGCGCCATGCGACTTCTTGATGACCTTCACCTCGACGGTATTTGTGCCGAACCTCTACCCGAAATCGGGATAGGGTGCGCCATCATGGATCGTCTGCGTCGCGCTTCTCATGTCTAAAAAAAACTCCCATAGCATGAATACGCAGGCGGCTTGGATTGTTTCCGGTGCCGTGATGTGCAGTCGTGTCTTGGGGCTCACACGTGAAATTATCGTTGCTGCGCTTTTTGGAGCGAGCCAGTGGATGGATGCCTTTATTGTTGCCTTTCGGGCTCCCAATTTATTGCGCGATCTTTTTGCAGAGGGTGCGCTCTCGACGGCATTTATCACGGTTTTTTCTCAAAAAATCGAAAAGGAGGGGGACCGCTCGGCCTGGGAACTCGCTTCTAAAATAGCGACGCTCGCTATTGTTTTTATGAGCTTCATTACGCTTTTGGGCATTTTATTTGCGCCGTGGGTTGTGCATTTTTTAGCTCCTGATTTTGATGGGGAGAAGGCGGCTTTTGCGACTTTGCTTACGCGGATTATGTTTCCCTTTATCTTGGTGGTTTCGCTCGCAGCTTTGGTGATGGGGATGCTGAACTCTAAAAATATTTTTGGAATACCGGCACTGGCCTCTAGTTTTTTTAATATCGGTTCGATTGTCGGTGGTTTATTTTTTGGATGGTGCATCGATCCCGAATTTGGGTATCGCGCATTGATTGGTCTTGCTATCGGAACGCTTATCGGCGGATTGCTGCAACTTCTCGTTCAGTTGCCGAGTTTACGAAAAGTCGGCTTTGTTTTTCGTCCGGATTTTTTATGGAGAGATAAGGGGGTGCGGCGTGTGCTGGTGCTTATGATTCCCTCCGTGATTGCGGGGAGTGCGGTGCAGGTAAATGTGATGATAAATACGATGTTTGCTTCTTATTTGCAGGATGGAGCGATTAGTTGGCTTAACTATGCGTTTCGTCTCATGCAGTTGCCGCTAGGGGTTTTCGGAGTTGCTGTCGCCACGGTTACGCTGCCGGTTGTTTCCAAAATTGCGGTGACAAAAGATTGGGATAATTTTCGAGCGACTCTGGCTCGCGCGATTCGTTTGGCGACCTTTTTGAGCATTCCTTCGGCGGCGGGGCTTATTATTTTAGGCAAACCGATTGTGAGTCTGATTTACGAGCGTTTTCGTTTTGGTTCGGATGATACATTGGCCGTCGGTGCAGCCCTTCAATTTTATGCGATAGGTCTTTTTGCTTACTCTTGTATAAAGGTTCTTGCGCCTGCGTTTTATGCGATGAATCGTAAATGGACGCCGATGTTTGGGAGCTTTGCTGCCATTGCGCTAAACGTTGCTCTGAATTACCTCTTTATTTTTCATTTCAACTTTGGGCATCGTGGACTTGCCTTGAGCACGGCTATTTCGGCAACGATGAATTTTGCTCTTCTGTATTTTTTAATGCGTCATCATCTGCGCGGGATGCACTCCGGCACATGGTTTCTAGCGATCAGTAAATCTTTGGCCGGGGTAGCAGGATTGGTCGGAGTGGCTTATGCCGCGCAGCATTATTTCGGGCATCTTTTGCTACAGGGGCCGCTTTATTTCCGTATCCCGGCAGTGCTTTTTACAGTTGGTCTCGCCGGTATTGTTTACCTACTTATCTGCTATTTGCTGAAAAGCGAAGAGATGCTTGAAAGCGCACAAATTCTAAAATCGAAGCTCGGAAGACGGCTGAGTCGGGATAGTTCGTAAAAAAAACGAACTCTATTTTATTTTTCTACGACGGTGGAGGGGACGAGGTGGAGGTTTTGTCTTGGTCGCTGGTGGCGTGCTCGAATTTGTCGATTTTTGCTTGTTCCCAATCGGGTTGGAGGCGCACGTCTTTTTTACCGGCAAACTCGCCGGGGATGCCGGGAGGCGTGGGGTCGTCTTTTTTTCGAAATTCCCACCAACATTTGCCGTGGTGGTTGTGTTCGTGGTCGATGACAAAGCCGGAGTCTTTCATGGCGGGGCCGATCCAGCCCATGCAGTGGTCGCAGTAGTCGTGGTGTTGTTCGAGGCCGTTTTTGATGAGGAAGCCTTTGGAGGGGCAGGCGTGCATGTCGGCGCGGAAGTGCTTATCGTCGGCCGTGAAGGCGTAGTCAGCGGCTTCTTCGTCGAGGGTGTGTGTCCAGTATTTTTTCATACCTTCGATGCCTTGGGCGATGAGGGCACGGGCGTGGCGTTGGGAGTCTTGGCTGATGGCTTCGTCCCAGTATTCACGGAGGAGTTTTTCGCCGCCTTGTTTTTCGAGCCAATCGAAGGTCCACTCGTAGTGGCCGCAGAAGTCGTAAGTGCCTATCATTTTAGCAGTCTCTGATGAGGGTTGGATCTTGTGGGGGGGGGTGGCGTTTGATCATCCTTTGTGTGGATGGTAAATCAATGTTGAAG